>NZ_JBQKDH010000002.1:0-187195 GCF_052121955.1 Parafannyhessea sp. LCP19S3_B1
GGACACGCTTGCGCCGGGCGACGTGGTGACGCTTGCGTTGGTGCCGGCGCCGGCGGACGCGCGGCATGCGCGTGCCGGCCGCGCCGCGGGCGGGCGCGGGGGAAGGGGGCCTCGCGTCCTGTATCGCGACCCGTTCCTGATGGCGGTGGACAAGCCGGCCGGCATCCTGGTGCACGCCGACGGCACGGGCGCGCGCACGCTGACGGACGACGTGGCCGCGCTGCTGGCGCGCGAGGGGGTTCCCGCCGTGCCGCAGGCCGTGCAGAGGCTGGACGTGGACACCACCGGCGTCGTGCTCTTCTCGCTGGCGCCGGAGTTCCAGCCGGCGCTCGACGCGCTGGTGGCGTCGCACGACATGCGCAAGCGCTACCTCGCCGTGGTGGAGGGGTCGTTCCCCGCGGGGGTGCGCCGGCTGGACGCCCCGCTCGGGCGCGACAGGCACGACGCGCGGCGCATGCGCGTGAGCCCGCGCGGCAAGCCGGCGCTCACGCTCGTGACGGTGCTCGCGCGCCGCGGCGGGAGGTCGCTTCTGCTGCTTGAGCTGGGCACTGGGCGGCGCCACCAGATCCGCGTGCACCTTGCGCACGCGGGACATCCCATCGTGGGAGACGCGCTGTACGGCCGCGCGGCGGGCCCGGCCGGCGGCCTCATGCTCCACGCGGTGTGCGAGGAGCTTGCGCACCCCGCGACCGGCGAGGCGCTGCGCCTTGAGGCGGGGTGGCCCGCCCGCTTTGGGAAGTTCTTCTCGTCTTTGGACTATGACGCGGGGGCGCGTTGCTAGATAATGGGTGCGTGGGCCGCGGTGGCCCTCGCGCGGGGCGCGGCGTGCGGCCCGCGGCGGCTTAGGGCACGGACGAGAGGGGACACCATGGCAGATACCATGCGAGGCGTGTACACGAACCTGACCGAGATCAGGCGGAGCGTGTTTCGCGAGGTCGCAAAGATCTGCTACAAGCTCGACGCGCAGGGTGAGTCAACGGACGAGCTCGACAAGGAGTTCGACGAGCTTCCGTACAAGATCCTGCCGGGCGACGTCGCGACGTACAGGGAGAGCGTCTTCTTGGAGCGCGCCATCATCAGCGAGCGCATCAGGCTCGCGATGGGGCTTCCGCTCTCTAGCATGGACAAGCCGGAGCGCGTGAGCGAGGGGTTCGAGAAGGCAGCCAACAGCGACGAGGTGTTCTACGAGCCGCCGCTCATCAACGTGATCAAGTTTGCGTGCAACGCGTGCAAGGACAACGTGTACGAGGTGACGAACGCGTGCCAGGGCTGCCTGGCGCACCCGTGCCGCGAGATCTGCCCGAAGAAGGCCATCAGCTTCAGGGACAAGAAGGCCTACATAGACCAGGACGCGTGCGTGAAGTGCGGCATGTGCTACAAGACGTGCCCGTACCACGCGATCCACCACCACGTGCGCCCGTGCGCGGACGCGTGCGGCATGCACGCGATCGGCTCTGACGAGCACGGTCGCGCGGACATCAACTACGACAAGTGCGTGAGCTGCGGCCAGTGCCTCATCAACTGCCCGTTTGGCGCCATCGCGGACAAGAGCCAGATCGCGCAGGTCATCTGGTCCATCGCGCGCGGCGAGGAGGTCATCGCCGCCGTGGCGCCCGCGTTCGTGGGCCAGTTTGGCGGCAAGGGCAACGTGGGCAAGCTGCGCGAGGCGTTCAAGCTGCTGGGGTTCTCTGGCGTGGAGGAGGTCGCCCTGGGCGCGGACCTCTGCACCTGCCAGGAGGCGGACGACTTCCTGGACGAGGTGCCGGACAAGCTGCCGTTCATGGGAACCTCGTGCTGCCCGGCGTGGTCGGTCATGGCGAAGCGCGAGTTCCCGGAGCACGCGGACTGCATCAGCATGGCGCTTACGCCCATGACGCTGACGGCGCGCATGATCCGCATGCAGCACCCCAACGCGAAGATCGTGTTCGTGGGGCCGTGCTCCGCGAAGAAGCTCGAGGCCATGCGCAAGAGCGTGAGGAGCGAGGTTGACTTCGTGCTCACGTTCGAGGAGATGGCGGGCATGATGGACGCAAAGGGCATCGACTACCTGGCCCTCGAGGACGACAACAAGAGCGACTTCGACGTTGCGTCGACCGATGGCCGCAACTTCGCCGTGGCGGGTGGCGTCGCGACGGCCGTGGTGAACGCCATCCACCGCCGCTACCCGGACCGCGAGGTGAACGTGGTGAACGCGGAGGGCCTGGACGACTGCCGCAAGATGATGAAGGACGCCGTCAAGGGCAAGTACCCCGGCTACCTGATCGAGGGCATGGCCTGCCCGGGCGGCTGCGTGGCCGGTGCCGGCACGCTCGTGGCCATCAACAGGTCCGCGGCGGCGGTGAAGCGCTACGCAAAGCGCTCGCCGCACGTGAACGCGACGGAGAACTCGTACCGCATGCTCATCCCCGTACTGGAGAAGGGCTTCACGAAGCAGGACGAGGACCTCGAGGTGAGCGAGTCCATGGAGGCCACGAAGGGCACGGCGGAGTAGGAGCTCCTACATGCGGGCGGGCCGGACGCGCCGATGCGCCCGGCCCGCATGCGCGTGGCACAAGGACGGGGCGAGAAGAGCATGCTCTTCTCGCCCCGCGGCTTTGCCGTGTTCGAGTCTGTGCCTGGTGCGCCGCTCTGGCGCGCGCCGCCACTACGGCTGCTTCACGCCTGGCGTGGACGCGTAGAACGTTGCGGAGGGGAAGACGTCCTTGATGGTGTGCCCGTTCACGAACGGGAGCGCCAGGAACTCGTCCACCGTGGGGACGAGGTCGCTGCAGTCGACGAAGTGGTTCTTGGAGTTGCGGATGCTGGTGTCCTGGGCGCGCCAGGCCTCGTAGTTGACGTCCGTGAGATAGTAGACGTCATTGCCGACCTTCATGTACACGGAGTGGTTCTTGTGCAGGTAGTCGGCAAGCTCGTCGTAATTTATCTCGAGTGCCTCGGCTGCTTTCTTACCCATATCGCGTCCTTTCTCTAAAAGGAACTGACCTTTGGATGCAAGCATCTTACCGCGACGCCCCCGCCGTTTGGCCGCGCGTCACAAACCGTTAGGCAAGCGTTGCCCATCCCTACGCAGGCGTAAGGATGGGCAACGTGGTGAAAACTTGGAATGGCGAGGGGGTATAAGGGGACAAACCGTGGCGGGGCGCTAGCCAAGCAGCGTGTCGGCAAGCTCCTCCGTGGAGTCCACGATGACCTTGGCGCCGGCGGCCTTGAGCGCGGCGGCGCTGCGGTAGCCCCAGGACACGCAGACGCACGCGGTCTTCGCGTTTGCCGCGGTCTCGACGTCCACCTCGGAGTCACCCACGTACACGCACTCGTCCGGCGTCACGCCTAGCGCGGACATGACCTCGTTCACCGTGTCGGGTGCGGGCTTGCGCCTGACGCCGTCGCGCTCTCCCGCGACCGCGTTGAACATGCCGGGGAAGAACTCCGCCACGAGCTTCTGCACGGCGGCGTCCGGCTTGTTCGAGACTACGGCGCGGTACATGCCCGCCGCGGAAACCGCGTGCAGCATCTGCGTCACGCCCTCGTACGGCGCGGTCTTCTGGCAGAAGTTGCGGGAGTAGTGCGCCTTGAACGTTGCGAGCACCTGCTCGCCCACGTCCTCGGGGGTGCCCGTGGGGAGCGAGCGGTGCACGAGCTGCCGCACGCCGTTGCCCACGTTCGCGGTGGTCTCCGCTATGGTGACCTCCGGGAAGCCGTTGGTGCGGAGGGCGTAGTTTACGGAGGCGTGAAGATCCTCGATGGTGTTGAGGAGGGTCCCGTCCAGGTCGAAGATGGCTGCCTTATAGGTCATGGTTGCCTCGATTCTGAGCGGTCGGGGCGCCGGGGCGGCGCATTGGGGTGGCTGATGCATGGGTGCTCGGTAAGCGCCCAAGGTTTCCGACCGTCGCGGAAACGTTACCAGAGGAATCTGTCGGATGTATGATGGATCGCCCATAAGACAAAACGCTTACAGCATTAAGAAAACTTCTGCATAACGAGGAAACCGCTCTGAAACAGGCGTCTGTGCAGAGGCCCCGTCCTTCTCGCCCGGCGGCTCGCCGCGCCATGGGCGAGAAGGACGTACCGTCGCGGCTTGCGCGTCGTCCCGGCTTGGGGTCAGGTGCGTGTCGGATTCGTTTCGATGCGGGGGAGCTTTGCGTAGATGCAGCCGCGCCGCGCCGAACGCTGCTATCATGTACCCTCGCGCATGCCGGCGCCGTCTACGCCGGCTTGCCGTCATCTGCAAGTCCGTCCGGCACGGCACGGGGCGGAAGAGACGAGAGGAACAAGATGCCATTTAGCATGCACACCCACACCTGCGGAGAGCTGCGAAAGAGCGACATCGGCGCCGAGGTCACCCTGACCGGCTGGGTCTGGCACCGTCGTGACCACGGCGGGCTCATCTTCGTGGACCTGCGCGACCGCGAGGGATCGACCCAGCTTGAGTTCGACCCCGAGGTCTGCGACGAGAAGGCGTTCCACACCGCCGAGACCATCCGCTCCGAGTGGCCCATCAAGGTGACCGGAACCGTGCGCCCGCGCCCGGAGGGCGAGGCGAACGAGAAGCTCGCGACCGGCGAGATAGAGGTCTACGTCACGGACATCGAGGTGCTGAACACCTCGAAGACCCCCGCGTTCCAGATCGAGGACCACGTGGACACCGCCGAAGACGTCCGCCTGCGCTACCGCTACCTCGACCTGCGCCGCCCGAAGATGGCCTCCAACCTCAGGCTGCGCTCCGACTTCACCTTCGCGCTTCGCGAGGCGTTCCACAACCGCGAGTTCCTTGAGGTCGAGACCCCGTCGCTCTTCAAGAGCACGCCGGAGGGCGCCCGCGACTTCCTGGTTCCCAGCCGCATGCAGCCCGGCCACTTCTATGCGCTGCCGCAGTCCCCGCAGCTTCTGAAGGAGCTCCTGATGGTGGGCGGCGTGGAGCGCTACTACCAGGTGGCGAAGTGCTTCCGCGACGAGGACCTGCGCAAGGACCGCCAGCCCGAGTTCACGCAGGTGGACGTCGAGATGAGCTTCGTGACCCAGGACGACGTGATGGGCGCGCTGGAGCAGACCCTCGCGGACGCGTTTGGCCGCATGGGCGTGAAGATGGAGCTGCCGCTGCGCCGCATCGAGTACTGGGACGCCATGGACACCTATGGCATCGACAAGCCCGACACCCGCTTCGGCATGACCCTGCACGACGTTACGTCCATCTTCGGCGACTCCAAGTTCAAGCTCTTCTCGGGCGCCGCGAACACGGAGGGGCAGTACGTCAAGGCCATCAACGCGAAGGGCGCCGGCAAGTGGCCCCGCGCGCAGATCGACAAGCTCGCGAAGGTCGCGGCGGAGTTCGGCGCGAAGGGCCTCGCCTACATCGCCTTCCGCGAGGACGGTTCCGTCACGAGCCCGATCGTCAAGTTCTTCTCGGACGACGAGATGGCCAACCTGCGTGCCGAGATGGACGTGGAGCCCGGCGACCTCGTGATGTTTGCCGTGGGCGCCCGTCTTGAGGCCGACACCATCCTCGGCGGCATGCGCAACCACATGGCCGACGCGCTCGACGTGCCGCGCGAGGGCCACGACTTCCTGTGGGTCGTCAACTTCCCGCTGTTCCACTGGGACGAGGACCGCAAGTGCCTCGACTCCGAGCACCAGCCGTTCACCCAGCCCAACGAGGACGAGCTCGACCTGCTCGACAGCGACCCGCTGGCCATGGGCTCCCACACCTACGACTTCGTGATGGACGGCTACGAGGCCGGCGGTGGCGGCATGCGCATCCACAACGCCGAGCTGCAGGAGAAGATCCTGGAGAAGCTGGGCTTCACCCCGGAGCGCGCGCAGGCGCAGTTTGGCTTCCTGATGGAGGCGCTCAAGTTTGGCGCGCCCCCCATGGGCGGCTTTGCGCTTGGCCTCGACCGCGTGTGCATGCTCCTGGCCGGTGCGGACAACATCCGCGAGGTCATGGCGTTCCCCAAGACGGCAAGCGGCTCCGACCTCATGAGCGCCGCGCCGTCGGAGGTCTCCGGCAAGCAGCTGAAGGAGGTCTCGCTCAGGCTACTGTAGCCCGTACGCCACGTTCGGTCGCCACGGCAGATTCCGCGACGACAGGCTAAAACCATGCGAGAAGAGCCCGGCAGACGGCGTTGGTACCGTCTGCCGGGCTCGTGTCGTTGGCTGTCGCTACGCGCTCACGGTGTAGAGTGCATGGAAGTATCCGCCGGGAATGGATACGAGCTCGTCAAACGTTCCCTGTTCGCAAACGCGACCGTCGCGCAGCACCACGATGCCGTCAAACAGGCGCAACAGGCCTGCGTCCAGGCGGTGCGTCACCATGATGCGCGTGGTTCCGGCGAGCGCCGCCACCGAGCGCGTGATCTGGTCTGCGGTCCGCTGGTCCAAGGCCGAGGTGGCCTCGTCGAGGAGAAGGACCCCCGACCCGTGCAGCAGGCTCCGCGCGATGCACACGCGCTGTCGCTCACCGCCAGAAAGATTGGATCCTCCCTCTCCGCAGGGGTAGTCCATGCCGTGCGTAGCAACGAACTCGCCAAGGCCGGCGCGACGGACGGCAGAGTCCAGTTTGGCGTCGTCGACGTCGGCGAACATGGTGACGTTCTCGCGGAGCGTCGCGTCAAAGAGGAACGTGTCCTGCCGCACCAGCGAGACCGTGGCGTACAGCGACTCTAGGCTTGCGTCGTGCAGCTCGCACCCGTCGAGGTCGATTTGGCCACCGTATTGAGGATGCGCTCCCATAAGCAGCGAGAGGAGCGTGGACTTGCCGCTGCCGGAGGCGCCCACCACGGCGTAGCACCCACCTGCGGCGAACTCCGCATTCAAGCCCGAAAGCACGGGGCGGTCCTTCTCGTATCCAAAGCTCACGTTTGAGAGCGCGATGCCCCGCTCGAGCTTTGCCGGCAGTGCGACGCCGCCCGTCCTCTCGCGGTTCTCGCTGAGCATTCCGGCGAGCTTTTCCACCAGTCCCCTTGACGCCCGGCGTGCGGCAAAAATGGACGGCAGGTCTTGTATGGGTTGGGCAACGCTGTTCATGAGCTGCGTGGCCATGAGGATGCCGCCAACCGTCATCCTGCTGCCCGGGAGGGCGAGCGCCAGCCACGCACCAAAGAACATGACGGAAAGTTGAGAGACGCCCTGTGCCGTCACGGCAAGCGCGCGAATGCCCAGCTCCGTGCGTCGGCGGAGGCGCTTGTCGGCTTCAAGCGCGGCGTTTGCCGCCTCGAAGCGACTGTATGCCGCATACTCTGCGCGGAAGCTCTTTATGAGGGGAAAGCCGCGGACAAGGTCGTGCGCCGTGCTCATGAAGTGCCCCGTCGCGTCGGAGACCATGCGCTGTCGCTGGGCGAGTCTTCTACCGGAAGCAAGGCCAATCACAAGCGGTACCAGCGCAGATGTGATAGCCACGACGCCAAGGGGCACGCTTTGCGCCAGAAGCATGGCGACGGAGCCCACCAGTGACACAACCTCGGTGACCATCGTGAAGATCTTCTCGAGGTAAGTCACCTCAATGGTGTTCACGTCGTTTGTGAGCACGGATTCGTACCGGCTCGATCCACCGCCGTCAAAGGAGCCGATGTCCTTTCGTAGCAGTCGGTCGAAGACGGCACGCCGGTAGTCGCTCGTCGCGCGACGAAGAAACGCCGGCAGCGTCACGCGCAGTGCCAACTCGATCGCGAGCTCCGCTGCCAGCAGCAATGAGACCACCTTCCCCGTCCGGACGAGAAGGACGAGGGACCTTGCGGCAACGGCATCGAACGCCTGCTTGAGGACATATGCAAAGGCGAGCGTGAGAACGGCCTGCGCGAGGTGCAAAGCCGCGTTTGTTGAGAAAAGCAGCCATTTCCCTCGAAACATGCTTGCCCACAGCCCCCGTGCGAGGTCCTTCTCGCCCTGTGATGCGGTCGTGCCCTGCGCTTCCATATGTGCCCTCCGATTTTGGCTCCTGAGAATATGTCGTACGCTGCCTGCAGATGTCATTCGACAGATGTTCATGCAACCCATCGATATCCAAGCTAAAACTTGTCGAATGCCGGAACGTTGCTATGTCCTGACATCCAAAAGCACGACGCCACATACCAGAGAAATTGGCGTACCATGTGGCTGCCAGTGATTATCGGTATCGCCACGTGGCGCGCCATCATGGGAGGGCTCGTGAACGAAGAGAGGCTTAAGCGTGCACTCGACGTCCTGGTTGCCGAGCCGTCGAAGCGCCCAGGGGCGGGGTCGGGTACGATCCTTGTGGCGTATCGGATGCGAGATAGGCCAACGCTTCCCAGCTTGACGCCGTGTCACGTTCTCATGACGGCCTACGATGCCGAGCATCCGATGCGCCTGCTTATCGGCCACAGTCCCAAGCCAGACGACATTATGGTCTACGCCTTCCTGGGCAGACGACGGTTGGACCGCGTGCTCATGGCAATGGCACCATCCTCGTCGAGCTTCTTCCATGTGCTGGCAGACAACCTGTGCCAAGACCAGCCGGATACGGGGGAGGTTACCGAGGCAGGCCAGGTCGATCCGGAAATGCTGCAGGACATTTTCTCGCTCATGGTGGTTGCCTATGCGGAGCGCAGGGGCGAGTGGGAGCTTGTCATAGACGGCTTGGCCTCGTCTTTTATTGCGCTGGCAAGTCCTGCGATTCACGACGGGCCGGGCAGGCGAGGTCCCGACGAGCTTGTGGCATTGCTTCTTACGGAGATAGCCGCGCACCCCGAGAGCGTGACGCTCCACGGACTTGCCGAGCGATTCTCGTACAATCCCACCTACCTCTCGGGATTGCTGCACGAGCAGTGTGGGCAGACCTTCTCCCAGCTCGTTCGCGAGCAGCGCATGCTTCGTGCCCGCCAGCTTCTCAGGGATACGGAGCTTTCCGTGGCGACAATTGCCTCCATGGTGGGGTATGCGGGTACCAGCAACTTCCATAGGCTGTTCCGAGAGCGATTTGGCGAGTCACCCGCACAGGTGCGGGCCAGGCGTGAGGGACTCTGATGTGGCGTTTCGCGGGGAAGGATTCGTGACGGGTCCGACGTGCGGGGAGGAACGGTCGAGTTTGCAAGTCGACCAACGAGTGCATTCCGATGTTTGTCTCTTCAAGGGAAGATGGGTGCTTACGATACATGGTGAATCGTGCTGTCGTGGCAGCAGATAGCGTGTGCGAAAAGCTCGAATTTGTCGAAGGGGCAAGAGGTTCACTCCAAGGCAACAGTGGGCTATGGAACCATAATCGGCAAGTAACCTAAACCATAATCAGTAAGTGGATAAGACCACAATCGATAAGTGAAACTGACCACAATCGATAAGTGAAACTGACCACAATCGGTAAGTGATGGGGCGGAGCCGGGGAATCGTAAATCTGACCGCTACTTCCAGCATCAACAACAATCTGCTTCCACGGGATGTTCCAGGGAAGGTTGATTAAGTCGTCCCCTGTGGGCTGGTACAAGGGCGAGGGCTCAGAACGTATGGGACGGCCTGCGGGCGGAAGACAGGACTTCTAGCGCGCCCGTCCAGTTTCGGCTTGTGCGACCCGACGCCTGTCCTTAGACCTTCTTGCGGCGATTGCAAAGGCCAACGTCAGCGCAACGTTGAGAACCAATACGACAACGCTTCCCTCGATCTTGCAGGAGCCGCCGGAGAGAAGTGTATTTGCGGATGGCGTCATGTTGAAGAGGCTGGGGTAGTCGTCTGCCAGGCTCACTCCGCCAAGAATCACGCCGCCGACTATATTCCATATCGCGTGTGCCATGATCGGCGCCAGCAGCGTTCCCTCCGCCTCGTACAGAGCGGTGGTGAAGAGGCACATGGAGACGACGTTCGCCACCGGCAGCAATCCCGCCTCGAACGCCCCGCCGTGCATCAGCGTGAACAACGCGGTCGAGACAACGACTGCAACAGGCAAGTTGCAATTGGTCTTCAGCAGCTGATAGATGTACCCGCGCGCAAGAAGCTCCTGCATTACGACGTTGACGAAGGCGGAAAGCATCCAGAGCCATGGCATCTGGATCATGTTTGCTCCGACAATCGTCAGCTGATGGGTCGCGAGAAGAACTGCCGCCGCTAGGCCAATCCAGACGGACCCGACGATGAGTCCAACCAGGACTCCCTTACCGGCATGCTCCCTTATCGGAACGGCGACCTTTCGCTTCTCGATGAGGACGAACACCACCGTGAGCAGAACCATTGACAGCATGGGGGTCAGCTCGGCAAAAAAGCGCCAGACTGCAGGGTTCTTTGTCGGAATGGTTATCGCCGTGGTTAGAGCCCACCCCATGAAGAACGCCGCGACTTTAAGGAAGGTGATTGTGTACCTCTTCAATTCGGTGGGACGGTGGGAGGAGAGTGTCTTGTTGTCCAAACGATCGGACTCTGCCATGATCCAGACGTACCTTTCGCCAATACGAATAGTCGGAACAAGAGACGCCAAGGGGCGAGTCTTGCTCCGACATTATATGGCTCCGTCTGACAGTTGGGCATTGCCCGACGTGGTGGCCTACGCCTTCTCCAGCAGGCGTGCGACTGTGAGCATGGCCTGGTCAAGCTCCGTGCGCTCCGCAGCGCTTAGGTGCGAGAAGAGCTCGCGTGCCCGCTTTGACCCTTCCTCAATGTGTCGGCCCACGTAGGCGCGGCCCGCGTCGCTGAGGGCGATGACGTGACTGCGCGCATCGGCGTTATCCGCGCCCTGGCGTACGTAGCCCATCTGCTGCAGTCGGCCGACCATCTTCGACACGTGCTGCTTCGAGGTGCGGAGCTCTTCCGCCGCCTCGCGCTGACGCAGAGGCCCGTGCTGGTACAGCAGCTCCAGCAGCTCCACCTGCGCCTGGCCAAGCTCCCCGCGGTACGTGTCGCGGTACGGCGCCACCACCTTGCGCTCGAACACGACGCGCATGCGGTAGGCGGGGGCCAGGGTCGAGTTGCCCGCGCTCTTCTCGCCCGAGGGCTTTGCCCCCGTTGTGGCGGCCGCGGCCGTGCCCGCGGCTTCCTGCGTAAGATCCGTCACGCTACCAGGTCCTGGAGCCGGCGGAGCGGAACTGCGCCACGGTGGGCGCGTGCGAGTTGAGGCCGCCGTCCACGTTGATGACCTGGCCCGTGACGTAGGCGCTCTCGTCGGAGGCGAAGTACGTGCAGGCATGTGCGATGTCCGCGGGGCTGCCGTAGCGGTTGACCTCGATGTTGCTCAGGAAGACGTCCTTCAGCTGCTGCGGAACGTGTGCCTCGTTCTGCGGCGTCACGATGAGGCCCGGGCGCACGCAGTTGCAGCGGATGTCCTGCTTGCCGTACTGCAGCGCGACGGACGACGTGAGCATGTCCACGCCGGCCTTGCTGCACGCATACGCGGTCGACCCCAGGTCGCCAGATATCGACGCCATGGAGCCGATGTTCACGATCGAGCCGCCGCCGGCCTCGATCATGTATGGAAGCACTGCCTTTATCGCATAGAACGTACCACGCACGCCAGAGGCGAACATCGCGTCCCAGTCCTCGAGCGAAATCTCGTCCACGCGACCGTCCTTCAGCCCCACGCCCGCGGCATTGTTGACCAGGATGTCGATGCGGCCGTGGTCGCGCGCCGTGTCCGCAAAGAGCGCGTCCACCGTGGAGAGGTCCGTCAGGTCCATGCGGTGGAAGCTCGCGCTGCCGCCTTCGGCCACGATCTGCTCCACCACCTCCTGGCCGCGCGCCTCGCGCCTGCCGCACACCACGACGTGCGCGCCCTCCGCCGCGAACTCCCGCGCGATGCCGATTCCGATGCCGCTGGTAGAGCCCGTGACCACCGCGACCTTGCCCTTGAGCCTGTCCATGCTGCCTCCTTCTGTAAAGGTGTTCCGGCGGCGGCGTGGTGCCGCACGCCGTCCGCTGCTGATGGCAAGATACCCACGCCCTAAAGTAATATACGTATGACTAAACCAGGCAAGAAAAGCTACATAACGTGGGCTCCAGCCCTGTCCCGAGCTTGCGATTTCCCGTGTTGCATGCGCCCGAGTGGCTGTCCGCGCCACAAGGCGGCTGCGCTCGCGTGCTATGCTTCGAGTCGTCACATCCTGAACGAACGACCAAGAATCCGGGAGGAAACATGGACGAGATGAGCGGCATCACCCCCGAGGACCTCGCCGCGTCGCGCGAGGGCTTCGCGTCCGAGCGCGTGAACGAGGTTGCGAAGAACGCCGTGACCGCAAGTGGCATCCGCGCCGCCGCGCGACGCCCCGAGGGCGTCGCCGCAAACGCGCTGGGCTTCGACCTCGAGGTCACGCAGGGCGACCGCTGCGACCAGGAGCGCTCCGGCCGCTGCTGGATGTTCGCGAGCCTCAACACCATGCGCTACCGCGTGATCAAGAAGTACAACCTCAAGACCTTCGAGCTCTCTCAGGCTTACCCGCTGTTCTGGGACAAGCTCGAGAAGAGCAACTGGTTCCTGCAGAACATCCTCGACACCCTGGACGAGCCCCTCGACGGCCGCCTCGTGTCCTTCCTGCTTGCGGACCCCATCGGCGACGGCGGCCAGTGGGACATGTTCCGCAGCCTCGTGAAGAAGTACGGCGTGGTGCCGAAGGAGGCCATGCCCGAGACCGCCTGCTCCAGGAACACCCGCGAGCTCGACCGCTACCTCACGCGCTACCTGCGCGGAGCAGCCAAGCGCCTGCGCCAGAGCCACGAGGCCGGCGTGGGTACGGACGACCTGCTTGCCATGAAGAAACAGATGATGGAAGAGGTCTATCGCCTACTGGCAGTGTGCCTGGGCGAGCCGCCCGCGTCCTTCTCCGTGCGCCTTCGTGACAAGGACCAGAAGCTCGCGCTTTCCGGCACGTTCACGCCGCAGGAGTTCTTCAAGACCGCCGTGGACATGGACGTCGACGCGTACGTCTCGCTCATCAGCGCGCCCACGGCGGACAAGCCCTTTGGCCACACGTACACGGTCAGCCGCCTGGGCAACGTGTGGGAGGACCACGGCGTGCGCTACCTCAACCTGCCGCCCGCGGAGCTCAAGCGCGTGGCCATCGCGCAGCTTAAGGACGACCTGCCCGTGTGGTTTGGCTGCGACGTCGCGCAAAGCTATCTGCAAGACGAGGGCATCATGGACACGGCGGCGCTCGACGTGGACGCGCTCTTCGGATTTCCCGTGGAGGGCTGCATGGACAAGGCCGAGCGCCTGGACTACGGCGAGAGCCTCATGACCCACGCCATGGTGCTGGAGGGCGTCCGCCTGGACGAGAAGGGCGAGCCCACGCTCTGGAAGGTGGAGAACTCCTGGGGCAAGGACCATGGTCGCGACGGCTTCGACACGCTGTCCGACGCATGGTTTGACGAGTACGTCTACCAGGTGGTCGTCGACAAGAAGTACCTGACGGAGGAGGAGCGTCACACCTACGATACCGAGGAGCCCACGGTGCTCGCCCCGTGGGACCCGATGGGCTCTCTCGCGTAGGCATGCCGTTGCGTTGCTGTTGGCGCCTGTAACAGGCGCGATAGAAGATGATCGCCAGCCCCAGAAAGCTCTGAGGCTGGCGATCTTGTTGTAATGGCTGGCAGCGTGCCTGCCACGTCAGTTGCCTGCGCTGGCAGCGTTTAGTGAAGCCAAGCCGCGGTGCAGCTGGTTACGTAGGTAATAACAGTAAGTGCGGCGATGATTATTCCTGCGACGGCAGCAATCAATCCAATTAACTTGCTCATGTTTCTCACATCTTTCTATGATCTCCAGTTGATCTTTACCTTGACCTTTGATCCAAAAGTGCCTCTCAGCATCGTCTGAATATTCTGCTGAGCAAACACTTTTGCCTGGTCGATCAGTCCGCCTTTCACGGCGTTTTTGTCGCTTTCCTCTTTGCACGTCTTCTCGAGTTCGACCACGCTCTTTGGGTCTATGGGATTGAATATGTTGTTCTCCTCGTCATAAATATCGGTTTTATCCATGTCAGGCGTGTTCGAGATGATCTTGGGGGCATCGAGCTCCACGACGACGCTCTGCGGCTTACCGCTCTTGTCGACGTCCTTTCGGACGATCGTGGCGGTCTTCAGGTCGACGCCTGCCTGTATGGTGCCAACGTAGCGCAGGTAGTACCTGTTCCTGGTAAAGGGGAGGTTGAACTTATCGAGAAGGTCGCGGTTAGAGGTCTCGACCTTCTGGTAGAGATCGTACTGCTGACTTGCGCATACGAGCGTGTTCTGGGCACGGATCTGCTCGAAGACCGCGTCGACGGTAAAGACTCTCTCGTTCCTCGCTTCGCGGCTGCTTTCCTGCGACTTGCTCGTATTTATCGCTGCGCCGATTCTGTAGCCCACGTTGGCGCCCAAAACAACCAGCACGATGGCAACAACGAGAAAGAGAACCTTGTTGCTGCGTATCGTATTAACGATGTTACGAAACCTCATACGCTTCGCCTTGAGGGTCGAGCGGGCTTCGGAATGCTGTTCAACGTAGTGCTCCCCGGGACTTTCATCAACGGGGAGGTCCTCGGTGTCCTGTTCCATTTCTCTTCCTTCCAAGTGGTATGCGTGACCCGTCGCCATGTTTTCTCACCCTAGTTGAGAGGTCGGGGGGGGGGGGTCAAGGACTTTTCAGTTAGTGCGTGCGGAGCCGGTCTATGGTGCAAGCCGGCTCCGCACGCGGATAGCGGGGTTGCGTCAGTCGCTACTTAGAGATCTTCTCGACGGAAAGCGTGATGGAGCTGATCGACTGGTTGATCGCCAGGTTCGAGTACTCCGTGCCGTCTTCGTCCTTCTCGTGCTCGAACGTGAGCTCGGTGTTGGGCTCCACGCTCTGGGCAGTCACCCTGTACTGGCTGAGGGATTTGCTGTCGGACACGTCCACGTAAGAGCCATCGCTCGCGTTGACGTCTAGCTGAACGTAGCTTCCGCCCACGTAGCCGTCGACAAACTTTCCGGTCAGCGACACGTATCCGCAATCGGCGAGGTTTCGACCCACGTAGTCTCGGATGTATGCCGTGGTGTTGTTGGGCGACGCCTTGATCTTGGTCATGTCGGTCGAATTACCGCTCTTGCCAACCTCGTCCACGGCAAGCACGATCTCGTCGATGCTGTTCCATGTGGTCAGGTTGTCATACTCCGTGCCGTCTTCGTCTTTGTCGAAGGTGGACTTGATCTTGGTGTTTGGCGCGACGTTTTGGTTCGACACCCTATACTTTCTCAGCAGCTTGGACTCGGAGTCGCTGGAGTCTATGTGGGTGCCATCCGGGGTCACGAAGACGATTACGGGGTGAACGCCGTTTCCGTACTCATCGTGCCTTCTGCCGTCCATCGCCATGTAGCCAACGTTGGCGGCGTTCATGCCCACGTAGTTCTTAACGTAGTGGGTGTACTTGTCCGGCGACTTCTTTATCTGCACGGTCTTCGTCTGCTGTGCCGGCGCGCTCGCCGTGGCCTTGCCCTGGCTTCCGGCTGGCGCATTGCCGCAGGCGCACAGCGCCACGAGGACGGCTCCGGTCGCAACCGCCGCCGTCAGTTTCGTCCTAAGCATTCGCTTTCCTTTCGCTCGTCTTCCCGCGTCGAAACGGACCTGCTACAGAAGTCCGCGTATGCCCTCGTAGCTGCCGGGTCCGTACATCAGCTCCACCAGCAGCTCCATCTCGGGGAGGTCCAGCGCGGAGTCCGTCCCGGCGTCCTCCGCAAACGTCAGCTCGAACGCGACGATGTGCCTGAACAGCCGCTCCAGTGCGCGGCGGTCCTTCGCGTGGCCAAGCGCGAGCGCCTTGTGGTACCTGCTCACGCTCTTCTCGATCTCCTCGCGCAGGAGCTCGACCTGCTCGTCCAGAATCGCGTCGACGTCCGAGTGCACCCTCTCGAACTCCCTCTTCACCTGGGGGAGGGTCTTGCCGCGCTCCCTCAGCAGGGACACCGCGTACAGCACCTTCAGGTCCTGCGCCGAGTACACGCGGTATCCCCACTTCGTCTCCTTTGGCGACAGAAGCCCAATGCCGCCTTCGCCCTGGTAGCAGACGCGCTGAATGTCCCTGCGGCTCAGCCCCGTCAGCCTCTCGACCTCAGAGATCTTCCAGCCGGCCTGACCCAGCTTCTTGCGTTGGCGCCTTGACTTCATGCTGCTTTCCCCCTGAGACCAATAAATCTGTTCAAGGGTTGAACAGCAATGCCCATTTGAATCGAATCTGCCCTTGGGGCCCTGTGCGTGGCTCATGCCAGCCTCCTCGCTCTTAGAAGCGACCGAACGCGCTTCTCCTATGAGGGGGCGTGTTTTTTTCGCGAGGTGGCGGACCGCATGGCGCCGCGGCAGACAGGGCAAAGGTGTCGGCTCAAATCCTCAGGTGACATGCGGTTTGCGCCGCCGCCCGAAAGACAGCTGAAAGAGAGCTCCGCTGCGCCGCCCTTCGCCTACCATGTGGAAAAGACTTCTGACACAGGGGGCGCGCATGCGAGAAACGCAGGCCACGTGCACGAGGGCGGGCCATGGGCCCAGGCGCTGCCCAAGCGTGCTGCTGCAGGCGGCCTGCGCCATCGTGCTTGTGGCGGCGCTTGGCGTCGCGTCGATGGCGCTGCACGCGCCGGGTGCGCCGGGCAAGGCCGCCGTCGCGTCCGCGGCGGAGCTTGCGCCGCTGGGCACGGTGAGCGACCGGCCGTACGTGGCCGAGCCCGGCGTGGACGTGGACCTGGTGATGGTGGGGGACGTCCTCATGCACGAGGGCGTGTACCAAAGCGGCGCCACGGCGGATGGCGGCTACGACTTCGACCACGTGTTTGTGCACGTCAAGGGTGATCTTGACGGTGCAGACCTCAAGATCTTGAACCAAGAGACGCCCCTCGGCGGGGACGTCGCGCCCTTCTCGGGCTATCCGCAGTTCAACGGGCCGCAGCAGATGGGCGACGCGGAGGCGAAGGCCGGCTTCAACGTGGTGCTGAAGGCGTCGAACCACGCGATGGACGTGGGGTATCCCGCCATTGGGAGCGAGCTTAGCTTCTGGCACCGGCGCCATCCCGGCGTCGCCGTCGTGGGCATGCGCGACCCGGACGCGCCCGCGACGGACGTGCCAAACGGCGTGTACATATACGAGAAGGACGGCTTCCGCGTGGCGGTGCTCAACTTCACGTTCAGCCTCAACGGGCTTGCGGACCCTAAAGGTGCCGTCTCGATGCTTATGGAGGAGCACGTGCGGGACGCCATGGCGTACGCCCGCGCGCACGCGGACATGCTGGTGGTGTGCCCGCACTGGGGCGCGGAGTACGTGAGCGAACCCACCGCGTCGCAGCGGCAGTGGGCCCAGCTCCTTGCGGACGGCGGGGCGGACGTGATTGTGGGCGGGCACCCGCACGTGATAGGCCCGGTGGAGACGTTCCAAACCGCCCGCGGCGGCACGGGCGTGTGCTTCTGGTCCGTGGGGAACTTCGTGTCCACGCAGCGCGACGACCCCACGATGGTGGGCGGCATGGCCAAGGTCACGCTGCACAAGGACCCGGACGGCGGCTGTCGCGTGGTGCGCTACGCGTTCGAGCCCGTCGTCACGCACAAGGGCCACGGGCACGACATGACCACGTATATGCTCCGCGACTACACGCCTGCCCTCGCGGCGACGTCGGGCAGCCCCGGCTGCACGCCACAGTGGGCTCAGGGCTACGTCGCCTGCGTGCTGGGACAGGGCTACGACCCGCTCACGAGCCGCCTTGCCGCAGAGCTTGGCTAGGCGCGCCCCCGCCGGGGCGCAGGGGCGTCACCACGTGCGTCCCGCCGGTTTGGACAAGGAGGCTACCTGCTGCGGTAGCCAACCTCCTGCAGCGCATAGATCGACTTGTCCATGTTGAACAGGTACGCCACGGCGCACACCACAAAGAAGTGCGGCAGGTAGGCAAAGCCAAACACCTCCGCGCCTATGAACGTGGGCGCAAGCAGCGTGTTCGTGGCAGAGCCAAACACGGCGGCGTATCCCAGCGCCGCCACCAGCGGCACGGGAAGGCCCGTGAGGCCGCCCAGCACCACGCCGAGGCTCGCCCCGATGGAGAAGAGCGGCGTGACCTCGCCCCCCTGGAACCCCGCGGACAGCGTGAGCACCGTGAGCGCGAACTTGAGCGCCCAGTCCCACGGCCGGATGCCGGCGGCACCGTCCACGAAGCTCGCGGAGATGAGGTTGGTGCCAAGCCCGGAGTAGCGACCCTGCCACAGCAGCAGGAACACGACGGAGAGCGCCGCGCCCATGATGGCGATGCGCTTGACGGGATGCTCGATGCGCGCGGCGGCGATCTTCTTGCCCCACTTCAGGCACCAGGCAAACAGGCCTCCCACCACGCCAAAGCACACACCCA
Organism: Parafannyhessea sp. LCP19S3_B1; assembly: GCF_052121955.1. Lineage (NCBI taxonomy): Bacteria > Bacillati > Actinomycetota > Coriobacteriia > Coriobacteriales > Atopobiaceae > Parafannyhessea > Parafannyhessea sp. LCP19S3_B1. Next base: position 18,247 of record NZ_JBQKDH010000002.1, read on the forward strand.
GCACGGCGAGAAGGGCGAGCGTCCTTGGATCCAAGGTCGTGCTCACGGCCAGGGGTACCTCGAACTTCTCGAGCCCAAGGGCGCCCGACGTGGCGCTTGCCGCGATGGACGCCGTGAGCGCGGGGAAGAGTGCCTGCAGCTCCAGCCTGCCGGCCACCAGCACCTCGAGAGCAAACAGCGTCGCGGCGAGCGGCGTGCGGAACAGCCCCGCGAAGCCGGCGGCCATGCCCACCAGAAGGAAGGTGTTGCCGGGGTGCCTGAACGGCAGCTTGGAGCCGATCCAGTGCGAGAGCGTCGCACCGATCTGCACGGCGACGCCCTCTCGGCCGGCGCTGCCGCCAAACAGGTGCGTGATCCACGTGCCGCCCATGATGAGCGGGATGAGGCGCAGCGGTATCACGTTCTCGCGCCCGAGGCCCACGTCGAACACCAGGCTCATGCCACGGCCGGTGTTCTTGCCAAAGCGCAGGTAGGACCAGGCAATAAGCGCGCCCGCCGCCGCAAGGAACGGTATGAACCAGAACGGGTGCGCGTCGCGGATAGCTCCAATCGCTATGAGCACGCGGCCGAACACGGCGTCTATGGCGCCCACCGCAATACCGATGGGGATACCCACGGCACCCAGCACGATAACGCCCCCATAGCTTTGCCAAACCCTGCGAAGTCTCTCTTCCATGCACGTTCGCTTTCCGTCGCGGCCGTCCGGCCCGGGCTCGGGCGGCCTTGTCCTCGCGGCAAAAGAAAAGACCTCTGCCGCCGTAACAGTGGCAGAGGTCATCATCCCGAAGGCGGTTTGGGGCTTCTGCCCCACGGAGAACCTCATTCCGCGCGGAACATGGTAGAGCAAAAGGCGCTGGCGTGCGAGTGAGACGCGGCTATTCACGTAAAGCGGGCATCGTGGTTGCATAGCGCTCGCGTAGCCATGCCAAGGTCGACGGGGTAGTTTTCTCACTAAGGACCATGGTGATCGTCAGGTCTCCCTTGGAAGGAGAGGCGTAGCTCATAGAGAGGCTCAGGGCGGACTCATTCGGAACCGAGGTAATGCGAGCGGCACCGTTCTTGTTGATATCGGCGTCGAGCTTTTCCTGAAGGCTGGAGTAATCGGCTGACGAGACCCTGTACGACGTATCGGTGCTGTTGGAGGAGTCTTGGCAGTCCACGGACACCCATACCTCTTCCTTACCGGCGAGCATGCTGGAGACGGTTTGCCTCAGGTTGGCATCGAGGGCGCCCTTGGCTTTGAAGCGGCGCACCGCGATTGCTGCGTCGGTGTCCAGAATGGTTCCGTCTTCGGTGCAGGGCAACGAGTAGCTGCGGATGACACTCGATCCATCCTTCATCTGGTATGCGATATCGAAGGAACTGTAGGCCTTCCACGTTGCGCCGTATGAGGATGTACGGGCCTCATTGAGCTTTGCGTGCAGGTTGCGAAGGGACTTGATGGCGCTCTTGCTGGTGATTGGCATGGAGAGTTCGGACATGGTCGCGCTCTTTATCTCGCTGGCGGGAGGGATGTACGAGGCATTGCTCGTGCCTGCCCAACCCAGCGCGACGCTGGCGACGAGCGCGATGGATGCCGTTGCGGCAAGGACGGGGATGTGTCCGCGTACCGAGCGCACGCTCCTTTTCGCCACCGCCGTGACCGTTGCGTAGGAGAGTGCGGTGAACGCCGTCGTTACCAGACAGATTAGGGGTGCCGGGACGCCCGAGAGCTGCCATTTGGCCGCCCCTATCACCATGAAGAAGAGTACGCATGCGAGGCCTGCCCCCATCGCAAGGCTGAGCAGTGCGACTACCAGCTCCTGTGCCGCCAAGTACACGAAGCCGTCTCCGGCGCGCTCGAGGTCGCGCCGTCCGAACAGCCACGCCGCAACGCCCATGCAGAGCGTGCTCGCAAGGGCGTACATACCAAGGGCGTGCCAAAGCTGCGACATCCATGGAACCTGGCTTTCAGCCGCGCCCGTGATGTGCAGGGAGAGCTGGTGCAGGCGCGCAAGTGGGCTCAGCCAGGTTGCGTTTGCGTGCACGCCCTGGAGAAAGAGCCCGAAGGTAGGGTCGACCAAGAAGTAGAGCGCATGTCCCAGCTGGCGCACGGCCTCGGCATAGATTCCTACCATCATGAAGCAGAGGAACGCAGTCCCCGCGCGTCCGGCGGCTTGCGTGCACAGCACCGAAAGACCGCTGAACGTGACGACGAGAAGAAGCTGCACCCCCAGCCAAGGGACCATCGGGGCGACATTCGGGCCGAATCCAAGAATCGCGCAGGAAACGAGCCATGCCACCAACAGGCCGACAAGGGGAGCCGAGACCGAAGAGAGCAGCAGCGCGAGGAACTGGGTCCTCCTGCGTACGGGTAGCGCCCCGTAGAGATCTGTTGCCTGGCGGTCGAACGTCCACGAGAAGGCCGTCGCGACGCTGTAGAACGAGAGGAGCGCCGTTAGGGGAACGAGTGGGTGTATGGTGGCGCTGAGCGCGGTCTCGAGGTTGGCCATCGAGTCAGGCTTCGTTTCGGACAGCGCCAAGGGAACGAGAAGTACAAGGTAGACGAGCAGACTCCCGAGCATGACGTGTGGCATCCTCAGGCACGTGTCCGCGAAGAGCCCAAGGCCGCATGATGCGTGCGTGCGGCGGATGGTACCCGTGTCCTTAAGCCTCATGATCATCGCCTCCAAGCTCGCAGACGAACCTTTCCTCAAGAGATAGCGGCACGATATCGAGGTACGTTGGGTGGACGGCGTCTAGCTCTTCTCGCACCCCGCCCGCATTGCCGCGCACCAGGAGGGTGAGCAGCCTTCCCTCGGGTCTCGCGTGGACGACCTCGAGTCCTGTGGGCAGTTCGGCACCCTCCGGCAGCATGACCTGAACCTTCACGATATCTGATGCGGGCTCGTTGAGATCAGCCTCGTCCCGCACGACGCCCCTGTCCAGAATCGCAAGGTGGTCGCACACGCCTTCCAGCTCGCGCAGGTTGTGGGTGGCCGCGACGACGGTGAGCCCTCGCGATGAGACCTGGTCCAGCACGACGCTCCACATCCGTTTGCGGGCGATGGGGTCTACGAGGTCCATGGCCTCGTCCAGCAGGAGCAGGTCGGCGGTGCAGGAGAGGGCGAGCAGGAGCGCGGCCTTCGCACGGGCACCGCGACTGAGCTTCCTGAGCGGACGGGTGCGGTCGACCTCGAAGAGCGGTGCGAGCTCCAGGTAGCGGTCCACGTCGAAGATCGGCAGCACGGAGCGGTAGAACCGTGCCATGCCGTCCGCGCTTTCCGGCTTGAGGAAGTAGGGGTTTCCGGACGCGAGGGCGATGCGGCCCTTGACCGCGGGGTCGTCAAGCGGGGGCCTGCCAAAGACGAGGGCCTCTCCCGAGGTTGGGCGTACGACACCGCGCACGATGGACAAAAGCGTCGTCTTTCCAGAGGCATTTGGCCCCACGAGGCCGTACACGGAGCCTGCGGGCACGGTGAGGCTCGCGCCGTCCAACGCTCTGACGTCGCCAAATGCCTTGCGGAGCTCGTGCACCTCGATTGCGTTCGTCATGTCGTGCCTCCCTCAAGTCTCTGGCGGAGCTGCTCGGGCGTGACGCCCAGAGCCTGCAGCTCCTGGACGAGCGAGTCGAACCGCCCGAGGAGCTCCGCCTGGTGCGCCCGAGCGGCGTCCGACGCGTCCGCCACGAAGCTACCCTTGCCCCGAACGGAGTAGACGCAGCCCTCTTGCTCCAGCTCGCGATACGCCCGCTGCACGGTGTTGGGGTTCACCGCAAGCCTTGTTGACAGCTCGCGGACCGAGGGCAGCTGGTCGCCAGGGCGTAGCACGCCCCCCAGGATCTGCCGCCTGAAGCCATCGTGAACCTGCTGGTAGATGGGGCGAGAGTCTTGGTAGTTGACCTGGATCACGTCGTCTCCGATCCGACGTCGTGGCATATGCCAAAGGTAGCCGTGCGTCTCTGCGTCTTAAGTGTACTAGTGAAACTAATACAGTTAAGACAGTATGCGCTTCTCGCCCGCGAACGGGGCCAAGTGGGCGGTGGGAGGCGGGATGGGGGCGCCGCGCCCGGCGCTCCTAGAACTCCTTGGGGTTCAGGCGCACGCGCACGTACTGGAAGACCATGAGGCCCAGCAGCACGATCATGACCACCAGGTACGCCCACACGGCGCCATAGAAGCCCATCGTGCGCACGAGCACGATGGAGAGGACCGTGACCACGGCGAGTGCGATGCCGTAGGCGCTGGTGGCCTTCTCCTGCTGGCGAAGGACCGTCACGATCTGGTACAGGAAGTCGATGGCGGCGGTCATGCCGCCGGCCACGATCATCATGTACTGCGCCGTGCGGTACGGCTCGAAGTCGAGCCCATAGAGGAAGCTGGTTATGGGGATGCCGATCCACGCGGCGAAGCCCAGGTAGACCACGGTAACAAGCGCGGTGAGCGCCAGCACCGCCACGATGATGAGGTCGAAGCGCCTGCGGCGGCTGGGATCCGACCAGATGTTTGCCAGGCGCACGAGCTGCGGCTTGTACACCAGACCGATCACCATGAGGATGCTCTGCGCGGGGAAGTAGATCGCGTTGAAGTACAGCTGGCTCTGGTAGGCGAGCGTGCCCTCCATCACGAACTTGGGGATGGACTCCACCAGCGTGAAGATGAACTGGGCGAGAAACGCCGGGAAGCACTCCTGGAAGATCTCCTTCACCTCCTGCAGCTCCCAGCCGCGAGACTTTGGCGTCTCGAACAGGGCGAGCGGTATGGTGACGACGACGAGCGACGCCAGCGCGACCACGGCGAGCGCGATGGACGCCACGGGGATGGAGCGCGTCACAAACAGCACCACGGCAAAGACCACCACGCCGGCGACGCAGCGCACCGCCTGCGACACGCCCGCAAGGTACAGCTTGTCCATCTGCTGCAGCCTGCCCTCGTACACGTCCGCGAACGCGTCTATCACCCTGAAGGCAAACGTTCCCCAGCAGATGGTGAGCATTTCTCCCGCATAGCCCCTGACCAGGCAGAACAGCCATCCGGCAAGGATCATGAGCACGCATGCGATCACGCGGTGGATCTGGTAGGCCAGAAACGACTCGGTCTCGTCGATGTCGGACACCTGGTAGGTGCGCACGCCGTAGTTGCCGATGAAGATGAGCAGGTTCGCGATCACGAACGCCATGGAGAACATGCCGGCCTGCTCCGCGCCGGCCAGGCGCGACGCCACGATGGTGAGGATGGGGAAGAGCGCGCCCCAGACGCCCATGCCGATGGAGTTCATGACGTAGTCGAGCCGCGAGTCGTGTGCCGCGTAGCGCGCGGTCTGGCTCGAGAGCGAGCCCGAGTACACGGCGCCGATGAGACGGTCCCACCAGTGGTCGACCACGCGGCGAAGGAACCCTGGCTCCTGCGAGCCTGCCTTCGCCTGAGAGGGGGCGGCCGCGCGCGCACGTGCGTCGCGGAGGCGGGTGGAGACGCCGTCCGGCTGGTCGGCCGGCTGCGGGGCGGGGCGTCTGAGGTTGCGGATGGGGTTGGTCATGGGTGGCACCTTCGTGTGGTGGTGGGCTGCTGTTGGCGGCGGGCATCGGCCTGGGGCGTGCGATCTTCTTGCCCGTGCGCCCGCGCCTGTCCGCGTGACACAAGCATAGCGGTTGCGGGGCGCGGCCGCGCGTCATGCGATAGTGGCTGAACTAGCGAGAAGGGCCGCCCATGTTGTCCAGAATTCGGCCAGAGGCGCGGTCTCTGCCTTGGGTGTCGCGTATTTCTCGCCCGATAGGTGAATATTGAGTTTCGCGCGCGTGCCAAAGTGGTGGCGCGGGCCTCGCCGCGGTAATGTGTACTTGCAATATTCCTGCGAGCTAATGCGTTGGCGACTATCGTCGGACGGCAGAGGAGGAACGCAGTGTCAGAAGTCACGGGTGCAGGCGGCCAGGCGGCCGGCTGCGCGGGGGAGAAGGGCGCCGACCTCAAGAGCGCGGCCGAGGACTTTGCCCTGAAGAACCCCAAGACGATCGAGGAGCTTCTTAACTTCAAGCGCGAGGATCGCCCCACCATCTACCCGACGGCGGAGGAGGCGGCCGAGCTCGCGCAGGCGGCCACGATGCTCACCGGCGTGGACGTTCCCGATTCCATCAGGGCGAACATGACGCTGTTCCTGCGTCTGGTGCGCAAGGTGCTGAAGGAGTACGACCCGAGCCTGCGCGACGAGTTCGACCACATCCTGCACGACTCGCTGATCGCGACGCGCAGCGAGACCGAGGGCGACGACGGCCAGGAGGGCAAGGACGCGTTCGACGACTGCGTGAGCACCATCGACGAGATGTCCCTCGAGGACGAGACCCTGATCGTGCGCGCGCTGACCGCCTACTTCCACCTTGCGAACATCTGCGAGGAGAACTACCGCGTGCACGCGCTGCGCGCCCGCGAGGCCAGCGTGGACACGCAGTCCCGCGAGGATCCCGTGAACGAGATCACCGTTGCCTACGACAGGCTGGTTGACGAGTGCGGCCGCGCGAAGGCCCACGCGCTGCTGGAGCGCCTGGAGTTCCATCCCGTGTTCACCGCCCACCCCACCGAGGCGCGCCGCAAGGCGACCGAGGGCAAGATTCGCCGCATCGCGGACCTGCTGGAGCAGCGCCCGTTCCTGGGGCCGACCGAGCGCGCGGAGAACGAGCGCCGCATGCTGCAGGAGATCGAGGCCCTGCTGCGCACCAGCCCCATCGCCATCAAGAAGCCGACGCCGGTCCAGGAGGCCGACACGGTCATCTCGATCTTCGACAACACGCTGTTTGACACCGTGCCCGACGTGTACCGCCGCTTCGACGACTGGGAGCTGGGGGAAAAGGCCGGCACCGTGCCGCCCGTGTGCCCCGCGTTCTTCCACCCCGGCAGCTGGATCGGATCGGACCGCGACGGCAACCCCAACGTCACCGCGAAGGTGAGCCGCGAGGTGTCCGAGAAGTACCGCGTCCACGTGCTGGAGGCGCTGCGTGACCGCACCGCATGGGTGGGCCGCAACCTCACGCTCGACGCGCGCACCACGAAGCCGTCGAAGGAGCTCATGAACCTCTGGAGCCACCAAGTGGAGATGAGCGAGGCGCTGTCTGCCTCCGCGCTGCGCGTGTCCGCGTCCGAGCTGCACCGCGCCGCCATGATCGTGATCTCCAACCGCCTGGACGCGACGATCCAGCGCACGGCCGACATCATGTACCAGACGGCGGAGGACTACATCCGCGACCTCAAGACCGTCCAGGCGTCCCTCGCGAAGGCCGGCGCCGTCCGCACGGCGTACGGCCCGGTCCAGAAGGTCATCTGGCAGGCCGAGACCTTTGGCTTCCACCTGGTCGAGATGGAGTTCCGTCAGCACTCGCTCGTGCACAGCCGCGCGCTCGAGGACATTCGCGAGCACGGCCGCTGGGGCGAGCGCGGCGAGCTGGCGCCCATGACCAAGGAGGTGCTTGACACCTTCCGCGCCATCGGCTCGATCCAGCGCCGCAACGGCGTGAAGGCCGCGCGCCGCTACATCATCAGCTTCACGAAGAGCGCCCAGAACGTGGCCGACGTGTACGAGCTCGCCCGCCTTGCCTTCGCGCACCAGGAGGACGTTCCCGTGCTCGACGTCATCCCCCTGTTCGAGCAGGTGGAGGACCTCGAGAACGCCGTCGACACCCTGAACCAGATGCTTGAGCTCCCCGACGTCCAGCGCCGCCTGTCCCAGACCGGCCGCAAGATGGAGGTCATGCTGGGCTACTCCGACTCCTCTAAGGACGAGGGCCCGACCACCGCGACGTTCGTGCTGCACAAGGCGCAGGCGGCCATCGCGAAGTGGGCAAACGAGAACGACATCGACCTCACGCTGATGCACGGCCGTGGCGGCGCCGTCGGCCGCGGCGGCGGCCCGGCCAACCGTGCGGTCCTGGCGCAGCCCAAGGGCTCCGTGAACTGCCGCTTCAAGCTCACCGAGCAGGGCGAGGTCATCTTCGCGCGCTACGGCAACCAGACGCTGGCCCGTCGCCACATCGAGGAGGTCGCCGGCGCAACGCTGCTGCAGAGCGCGCCCTCGACCGAGCTCACCAACACGGAGTCGACCAAGGAGTACGAGGACGTCTCGGAGGCGCTGAGCGAGGCGAGCCGCGACCGCTACCTCGACCTGCTGAACACGGACGGCTTCGCGGAGTGGTTCAGCACCGTCACGCCGCTCACCGAGGTCGGCCTCATGCCCATCGGCAGCCGTCCCGCGAAGCGTGGCCTGGGCGCGAAGTCCCTGGACGACCTGCGCACCATCCCGTGGATCTTCTCGTGGTCGCAGGCGCGCATCAACCTGGCCGCCTGGTACGGCCTGGGCACGGCGTGCGAGAAGTTCAACAACCTGGAGCGACTGCAGAGCGCCTACCGCGAATGGCCGCTCTTCTCGACGTTCATCGACAACATCGAGATGTCGCTGTCGAAGACGGACGAGCGCATCGGCAAGCTGTACCTGTCGCTGGGAGACCGCGACGACCTGAGTCAGAAGGTCCTGGACGAGATGCGCCTGACGCGCAAGTGGGTGCTCGCGATCGTCGGCGACGACTGGCCGCTGCAGCACCGTCGCGTGCTTGGCCCCGTCATCCGAATGCGCCTGCCGTACGTGAACGCGCTGTCCATCGCGCAGGTCATGTCGCTTGCGCGCATGAGGCTGCGTGGCCAGGTGCTCACCGCGGACGAGAAGGAGCGCCTGATCTACCTCATCCTCTGCACCGTGTCCGGAGTCTCCGCCGGCCTGCAGAACACGGGGTGATGCTCGTGCGCGCACGGTGGCGCACGTTGGCCTGACATGCACGAGGCCCGTCGCGGAATCGACCGCGGCGGGCCTTTGCTTTGGGCGCGCCCGCGGGGTCTAGCGCCTCGTTGGGTGGGATCTTGCGGACGCTCGTCCGATATTGCAATATCCTAGGGTGGAGCGAGAGGGGTGAGCATGCCAGACGACATCGACGAAAAGATTGAGGCGGCGGTCTTCAAGCTGATGGAGACGACCGACATTCCCGACATCCGGGTGGCAGACGTCATTAGGCTGGCCAAGGTCTCGCGGTCTACGTTCTACCGGCACTTTGACTCCGTGGACGACGTCGTGAAGCGCTTCGAGAGCGAGCTTCTGCAGAACATGCGGCGCATAAACAACATGGCGCTCAAGGCACGGTTTGGTATTTCCGAGCTTGACCCCACGATCTCGATGGTGAGTCGCATGGAGCTGCTGCGGGGAAACCGCGACAAGGTCGTGGCGCTGAACGGTCCGCATGGCGACCCCTCGTTCGTGCACAAGGCGACCATTTTCATGCATGACTACTTTCGTGACAGGATAGCCTCGATTGGAGGGGACCCCGTTACGCGAGACCTGTATCTGTCCTTTGTGATTGCGGGTCACAACAACCTCATCCAGTACTGGCTCGAGGTGCATCCCGAGATCGAGCCGCAGAAGATCGCGGCCGTACTGAACAGGCTCTACTATGCCCCGTTCTTCCTTTCCGAGGAGAGCGTACGCCAGACCCCGAAAGCGCCGCAGGGCTGGGACTAGGCCAGCTTTGGCTGGCGGGCTCGAGCTCCATCTGACTTGCGATCAAGTCCACGTTTGGGCCCGGGGCCGCGTGTGCAACTGTGGCTGATGACACCCGTTGACATGCCTGGAGCCTGTGTCTAGAACGTGTGAGGGTGCGCTGCACGTACCTTGGGCGACCTTGCGAACATATGCAAACTGGGGTCGGGTGTGTATCCGCGTCTGGGGCGCTGCCGCACACACCCGGCCTGACCTTGCAAGATGGCGCAAACTCACGGCCGGTGTGTACCTACGGAAGAGGCCGCACCGCACACACCAGGGGCGACCTTGCAAAATCGTGCAAACTCGTGGCGGTTGTGTTGCGCCAGAGGGCGTCCTGTGGCGAAAATCGCGAGGTGTGTACCGGGAGCATAAATTAATTAATATTATCGCTTAGCGTCTAGCTGCGATTATGTTTGATTGAATCAATAGGGCATGTCTCACACCCGGGGGTTTCTCTCATTTTGCGCAACACACCTGAGACTTCTTGACACTGGGGCCTGGTTCTCGCAACACACCGTGGGTGAGTTTACGGTGCTCTGCAAACTGGGCCCGCATGTGTGCGGCGCCCCGTACGCACCTTGGGCGACCTTGCGAAATCGTGCAAGGTGGGCTTGGGTGTGTACCCGCGAGTGGAGTGGCGCCGTACACACCGGGGGCGACTTTGCACAATCTCGCAAACATCTCTCGGGTGAGTGCCCGTGGGGCAAGATGGCTTCGCGCGCGCCTGCCTTGAGCTTGCAAGACCGTTGTCCCGTGGCTCCCTCGGTCCGCTGCGGCGGCTCGTCCCGTGGCGTCCGTTCGTGCGAGGCCGCATGGTCAAGGCAAGGTCGGTCGCATGCGAGGCCGGTGGGACTCTCTGTGGCCACTTCGTTTTGCAACATACCGCTCGCCTTGAATATCCTACCGCTCAGAAATGCTTCTTTTTATATCGACTGCCTGGAAAGCCGCATTGTGTTGAATCGTCTACCTGCAGAGAGAAACAAATTTCTACAGTTTTGTCTCGCAAACTGAAACGCATGTTGCGCCGTTGTTCTTAAGCTCCCGAGGGGCCGTCCATACGATACGTGCTGTCAGGTGAAGGACAGCAAGCGCAAAGGACGTGAGCTAATGGTCAAGCTGGGCAAGCAGGCACGCAGCGTCTCCATCGTTGGTGTGGGCTGCACACCGTTCAAGAACTTCGAGGACCACCCAGAGACGAAGGGCATGAGCGAGGGCGACGCCTTCGGCTACGCCGCGCTCGAGGCCATCAAGGACGCGGGCCTTCAGCCGCGCGACATCCAGTACTTCTACCATGGCGCGGCCAACCCGTTCATGATCGGCGACTCCCTCACGCCCAACATGCAGGTTGCAGATTGGTTCGGCGTCCGCGGCATCGGCTCCGTCCACCACTCCGAGGCGTGCTGCACCGGCTACGTCGCCCTGCAGGAGGCCGTCCAGGCCGTCGCATGCGGAACGTACGACATCGTGCTCTCCGGTGCGGTCGACCTCGCGGCATCGCTTCCCGTCGTGGGCGCTCCCGGCTGCTACCGCCGCGACTTCCCGCTGGAGGAGATGCTTCCCTCCATCCCCATGGTGTACGACCGCGCCTACGGCCGTCCCCTGGATTCCGCCTTCGGCATCAGCTTCGACAACTGGATCAACAAGTACCGCTGGGAGTACGACCTCACGGCCGAGCAGATCGACGCGGCGCTCAACGGCATGTCCAAGAGCCTCCGCAGGAACGCCGTGCTCAACCCGCTCGCGTTCTACGAGTCCGACTTCGACGACGCTGCGAAGGCGAACGGCATGAAGACCGCGGACGAGTTCCTCTCCTCCATGTTCAACCCCAAGGTCACCCAGTACCTGCGCGTGACCGGCTTCGAGACCAAGTGCGACGGCGCCGCCGCGCTCGTCGTCATGCCCACCGACATGGCCGTCGCCCGCGGGCTTGACCACAAGATCATCGACGTCCTTGGCACCGGTGCCGCCGCGTACGAGGGCGCGACCCCGGACAACGAGTACAACGGCACGAAGGACGGCGCCAAGCAGGTGTACGAGTGCACCGGCGTGAAGCCCGACGAGCTCGACCTGCTGTTCGTGAACGACTTCTTCCTGGCTGGCGACATCGTCAGTGCCGAGGAGGTCGGCTACATCCCGCGCGGCGAGGCCTGGCAGTACGCAATCGACGGCCGCTGCGGCTTCGACGGCGACAAGCCCATCAACACCCACGGCGGACGCTGCAACTTTGGCCACGCCCACGGCGCGTCGGGCGTCGCGGACATCTACGAGGCCGTCAAGCAGATGCGCGGCGAGGCGGGCGCGACGCAGATGCCCAAGGTCCCGAGGACCACGTTCCTCCGCGGCTTCGGCGGTGGCCAGAACATCCGCTGCCAGATCCTGCGCACGCACGAGTAACGTCACGAAGACTTCCACGAGGAGGAACCAGACAATGCTTCTTGAAGACATGGAGCCGATCGTTAAGAAGTTCTACGACGGCGTCGCCCAGGGCAAGTACTACGGCCGCAAGTGCGTGGAGTGCGGCGCGATCGAGTTCCCGCCCCACCTGGGATGCAACACTTGCGGCTGCGCCGACACCGAGTGGGTCGAGCTCAGCGGCAAGGGCACCCTCGAGTCCTTCACCATTCCGGGCATCCAGAACGACAAGCCCTACCTCAAGGCCGTCGAGCCCTACGGCTACGGCAAGGTGAAGCTGGACGAGGGTCCGGAGTACACGTTCGTGATCTTCTGCGGCAAGAAGAAGGTCGTGAAGGGGCTGCAGGAGCGCCTGTACAAGAACCACGAGCAGATTCGCGTTCACGCCAAGCCCATCGAGCGCGTGACGCCGCTCAAGCCAGGCTCTGACGAGACCGTTACGTGGAGCGAGCTCTGCTTCGAGCTCGACGAGGTCGAGGCATAGCGCCCGGTCATAAAACAAGCAACTAGACAAGAGTTTGACGGAAAGGAACCACGATGGACAACAAGGAGCTCTTCGACAAGCTTGCGGGGTTCGCAAAGACCGCCTACCAGTACAACGGCGACATCACCGCCGACACCACCTTCGACGAGCTGGGCAAGGAGTCCATGAAGATGATCGCCCTCACCTCCCTCATCGAGGACGAGCTCGACGTCGAGGTCACGATCCACGAGGTCATGAAGATGAAGACCTTCGGCGAGCTCGTCGACCGCGTCGCGGAGGAGTACGAGGAGTAGCCGGCCGAGAAGGACGGCCGTCCGCGGCCCATGCGCGCGCGGACGGCGGGTCCGCCTTGGCCCGCGCACGGGGAATGACCCCGCCCGCACGGACAGACAACGAGAGATCAGACCCAGGGACGGGGCGACCCGCGCGGTCGCCCCGTCCCTTACCGAAGTGAGGGGAGAAAAGGCATGGGCCTTATGGATGACGTGCGCCGCAAGGCGGCGCAGAACCCCCAGCGGGTTGCGTTCTACGAGGGCGAGAACCCAAAGATCCTGGAGGTGGCAGCAGAGCTCACGAAGGGTGGCCTCGCACGGTGCGCCATCGTCGGCGACGCGGAGGCCGTTCGCGCAAAGGCGAAGGAGGTGGGCGTCGACCTCGCCGGGGTCGAGCTCGTGGACATCGCCGACGAGGAAGGCAACGAGTCCTTCTCGAAGCGCTTCGAGGTCATTCCCAACTGCCCGTACAAGTCCAAGGGGGTCCGCCGCCACGCAGCACGCGCCATGGACCGCGCGTTCATGATGCAGCGCATCGGGGACGTGGACGTGAGCTTCGGCGGCATCGACTGCTCCACGGGCGACGTCATCCTCGCCGGCCAGAAGATCATCGGCCTGGCGGACGGCGTCACCACGGTGAGCTCCGCCGGCATCTTCGACATCCCCGGCTGGCAGGGGAGCGAGGGCAACCTGCTGGGGTTCGCGGACTCCGCCGTGTGCGTGAACCCGGACTCGCAGAAGCTCGCGCAGATCGCCGTCACCTCCGCGCGCACCGTTGCCGCGCTCACGGGCTGGGAGCCGCGCGTCGCGATGCTGAGCTACTCCACCGACGGCTCCGGCGAGGGCGAGATGGTCGATAAGGTGCGCGACGCCGTCAAGGCTGCCCACGAGCTTGCGCCCGAGCTCAAGATCGACGGCGAGTTCCAGCTCGACGCGGCCATCCGTCCGGACGTCGCCGCAAAGAAGGTGCACCGTCCCTCCGAGGTCGCGGGCCGCGCGAACGTTATCGTCTGGCCGGACATCAACGTGGGCAACATCGGGGTCAAGCTCGTGCAGAACTTCGGTCACGCGAACGCATACGGCCCGTTCCTCCAGGGCTTCAAGAAGATCGTGTGCGACTGCTCGCGCTCTTCTCCCGTTCCTGAGCTTGTCGGGAACGTCGTGATGAGCTGCGTCCGCGCGCAGGCGCTGAAGGAGGACTAGGCATGGCAGACAACGAGAAGAGGGACTACCGGATCCTCGTGATCAACCCCGGGTCCACCTCGACGAAGGTGGGCGTGTTCGAGGGCGAGCGCCCCCTCATGGAGAGGACCGTGGACCACGACGCCGCGACGCTCGCCGGCTTCGAGGGCGTGAGCGACCAGCTGCCGTACCGCCGCGAGACCATCATGGCGGCGCTCGGCGAGGCGGGCATCGACCCCGCGACGATGGACGCGTTCGTCGGCCGCGGCGGCGGGCTCATGCCCGTCGAGGGCGGCACGTACGAGGTGAACGACGTCCTGCTGGACCACGCCCGCCGCGGCGCGAACGGCGTGCAGCATCCCGCGCAGCTCGGCCCGCAGCTCGCTGCGGCCCTGGCGCATGAGTGCGGAAAGCCCGCGTTCGTGGTGAACCCGCCCGACACCGACGAGCTCTGCGACCTCGCCCGCGTCACGGGCGTGAGGGGCGTCTACCGCCACGTGCACCTGCACGCGCTGAACCTGAAGGAGACGGCCATCCGCCACGCGGCGTCGATGGGGCGTCGCTACGAGGACCTCGACCTCGTGGTCTGCCACGTGGGCGGCGGCATCTCCGTGAGCGCGCACCACCTGGGCCGCATGGTCGACGGCTTCGACATCGTCGGCGGCGAGGGCATGATGGCCCCCACCCGCTGCGGGGCCCTTCCCGTGGCGGAGGTGCTCGACTACCTCGAGGCCGGCCACACCACGGCGGAGGTCCGCCGCCTGTGCATGAAGACGGGCGGCTTCGTGGACCTGCTGGGGACCTCCGACGCGCGCGAGGTCACGGCCCGCGCGAAGGCGGGGGACGCCGCGGCCGCGCGCGCGTGGGACGCGATGCTCTACCAGCTCACCAAGTGCATCTGCGCCATGGCGGGCGTCCTCGGCGGCCACGTGGACGGCATCCTGCTCGGCGGCGGCATGGCCCACAGCGCCGAGCTCGTGGACCACGTGAGGGAGACGTGCGGCTGGGTCGCGCCCGTCACGGCCTACCCCGGCGAGTTCGAGCTCGAGGCCATGGCCGCGGGCGCCCGCCGCGTGCTGTCCGGCCAGGAGCAGGCCAAGGTCTACACGGGCGTCCCCGTGTTCCAGGGCTTCGACGACTAGGTAATCGCTGCCAGCGGTATCAGGACGAGGGCGGGGTCGCACGCCTCTCGTCCGTGCGATGCGAAGAAAGGTGTGAATCATGAACAAGACTCAGGTCAAGTACATCGTAGGCATATACTCCGCCGCGATGTGCATCATGGGGATGCTCGTTCCCGTGCCCATCCTGTCCTCTATCGCGAGGAGCTTTCCAGATGCCAACATCGCGGCGGTCCAGATGTGTATCGGCATCATTCCGCTGTGCATGGCGCTCTCGGCCATGTTCGTGTCGTCCGTGCTCGCGACGCGCGTGCAGAAGCGCCACACCGCGCTCGCGTGCCACGTGCTGATTATGGTCGCGGGTCTCTCCGTCGTGGCGTTCCATGCGGAGCTGTGGCAGGTGCTTGTGGCCTCCGTGTTCATCGGAATCGGCATCGGCGGCATCCAGAACGGGACGGATGCCCTGATCGCCGACTACTTCGAGGGCCAGCAGCGCGGCAGCATCATGGGCGTGTACTCCACGTTCGTCGCGCTGGGCGGCATCCTCTGGACCACGCTCTCTGGCATCCTTGGCGCGCACGAGTGGTACATGGCCTACGCCGCCTATGCCGCTGAGCTGCCGTTCATCATCATCGAGGCGATTTGCCTCCCCATGGGTCACCTTGAGCCAAAGCGCAAGAGCAACGTCTTCAAGAACATGCCCAAGGAGGTCGCGCTCATCACGCTGATCAGCTTCGTCTTCGTGCTGTGCTTCCAGCTCTTCTCGACCAACGTGTCACTGATCGTGTCCGAGCGCGGCTTTGGCGGAACGGGCGAGAGCGCCATGGCGTCCACCATCATGACCGTGGCGGGCATCTTCGCGGGGCTTCTGGTGGGGCCG
Source organism: Parafannyhessea sp. LCP19S3_B1 (assembly GCF_052121955.1). Taxonomy (NCBI): domain Bacteria; kingdom Bacillati; phylum Actinomycetota; class Coriobacteriia; order Coriobacteriales; family Atopobiaceae; genus Parafannyhessea; species Parafannyhessea sp. LCP19S3_B1. The sequence continues at coordinate 34,141 of NZ_JBQKDH010000002.1, forward strand.
CTGTTCAAGCGCTTCAAGAACCGCGCGATGCCGCTTGCCTGGTGCGTGACGATCGTCGGTCTCGCGCTCACGCTCGTGGCTCCGTCGCTTGGCGTACTGTGCGCCGCAGGCTTCGTCACCTCGCTCGGCAAGGAGACGTACGTGCCGCTGCAGGGCAACTTCGCGGCTGGCAACAGCGCGAACGAGGGACGTGCGTTCAACCTCGCCATCGGCATGGCCGGGACCAACTTCGGCATGGCGTTGTCACCCTTGTTCTTCGAGGCGGCCACGGCACCGTTCGGTGCGCAGATAGGCCAGAAGTTCGTCCTGGGCATCGTAATCATCGTGGCGCTGGTGGTGTTCGGCATGATTCACTACGCCAAGCTGACGCCCGCCCAGGAGGCGGAGGAGGCCGCTCGGGCTGTCGCACGCGAAGACGCCACAAGGTAGCAGGCGAACCGATGCGGCGCGACGCGCCTGTCGCAGCTGGTATGTTGTTGTAGTACACGCCCGGCGGGAGGGTGCGGGGAGCCCCGCCCCTCTCGCCGGCGCACGTTTGCGAACGGAGGCCACGGATGAACGAGCGCATGCCGGCGCACGAGGACGCGGGCGAGAAGAGCGAGGCCCTTCGGCTGGAGGATGAGTGGTGGCAGGAGGATGCCGGCAAGCTCATAGTCAGGGCGCTCTTCTCGGACATGGGGCTCCAGCACATCGTGGACGTGGCCGCGCGGGTGCTGGGAAACCCCGTCGCCGTGATCGACGCGAACTATCGCTACGTGGCGCGCAAGATGGACGTGGCGCCGGACGACGACTCGGAGTTCGCCCGCGTGATGCGGGACGAGCTGCGCAGCGGCTTCGTGAGCGAGGAGGGCATCGCCTACATCCACGAGCGCGGGCTGGACGAGCGCCTTGCGCAGCGCGTGTGCCCGTGCGTGCACTTCAACGACCGGCTTCAGGCGAACACCCTGGTGGGCGCGGCCATGGTGCACGGCATCTGCATAGCCCACGTGATGCTGGTGGAGCGCGGCCGCGCCATCACGCCCGAGGACGAGGGGTGCTTCGACCTGCTGGTGGGGATCGTGGCGCAGGAGCTGCAGAAGAACCCCGTGTACCTGAGCACGCGCGGGCAGATGGGGTCGTACTTCCTGGCGTCGCTCCTGGAGAACGACCATCCGGACGCCACCTCGCTGGAGCGTCGCGCCGCCGCCATCAACTTCAGGCCGTCCGCGCGCATGCGCGTGGTGGTCTCCGTGCCCAGGAACCCCTTCGCGCAGGTGGGGAACATGCAGAACGTCGCGGGCCAGCTGCAGCCGCTCCTGGCGCACGGCCTGTACACCCTGCACAAGAACCAGCTTGTGATGCTGGTCTGCAAGGGTGAGGGGAAGGACGTGACGGACTTCGAGCTTGGGCGCATGCGCGACGTGGCCGAGCTGAACGACCTCCTGCTTGGCATCTCGAACCGGTTCGACTCGCTCACGGGCGTGCACAGCAGCTACGAGCAGGCGCACGACGCCATACGCTACGGGCAGACGGTGTCGAACGCGCTCGAGGTGGGGCGCATCATGCGCTACGACTACCTGAGCTACGTGAAGCTGCTGGAGCGCACGAACCAGACGGACGACCTGCTGGACATCTGCCCGCCCACGCTGGTGGCGCTCATGGAGCACGACCGCACCCACGACTCGGACCTCATGAACACGCTGTTTGGCTACCTGCAGAACGGCCAGTCCACCGCGCGGGCCTCCGAGCAGCTGAGCCTGCACAAGAACACGCTGCTGTACCGCCTGGGCACCATCCGCAAGATCCTGGGCTGCGACCTGTCCAGCGGGGAGGACGTGTTCCAGCTGCAGGTGGGGTTTCGCGTCCTGATGTACCTGGGGCTGTTCTGCCCGCGCTTTCGCCATACCCGCGAGCAGCTGCGCGAGCACCCGCGCGCGTAGGAGCGCCGCGCCGCCCGTGGCCGTTGTGCGCGCCGCACGCCGTGGGGGATTGGCATTGTGCGCGCACACAAAGCCCCGCCGTGCCTGCGGCCCAGGCTTGTGTGCGCGCAGATGGCGCCGCGTCGGCCAGAGCCCGATGATTTTCTCGACGAAAGGCGCAAGGGGCGCCTGTTGAGAGGAGCGAGCTATGGCAGAAGAGACCGCACGCAAGCACAAGGTCATGGGCATCTGCGCGGGCATGCACAACGGCAACGGCGAGATAGCGCTGAAGGCGGCGCTCGCCCGCCTGCAGGAGAAGGGCGCGGACGTCGAGCTGGTGAACCTCTTCGACTACAACATCCTGCCGTGCACGGGCTGCGAGGGCTGCACCATGCAGATGGGCGCCATCGCGCAGGACCCCACGAAGGAGTACAAGGGCTGCGTCCTGAAGGACAAGGACGACGTGGACAGGCTCGTGGCCGAGATGCACACCTGCAACGGCGTAATCATCGCGGTGCCGAGCTACGACCTGCAGCCCAGCTCGCTGTACACCCGCTTTGCGCAGCGCTTCCTGGCGTACGAGCTCAGCTTCCTGCTGTCCATCGGCGTGGTGAAGGAGAACCCGCACACGGTGGCGGGCCTCATCGCGGTGGGCGGCTCGAAGCACGACTGGCAGACCCTCACGCTCGAGAGCCTGCAGGCCACGATGTTCACCATGTCGCTCACGGTCGTGGACCGCTACATGATAACGCGCTCCGCGCGCCCCGGCTCCGTCCTCACGTTCCCGGATCAGATGGAGCGCGTGGTCAAGATGGCCGACAACGTGTGGCAGGCCATGGAGACGCCGGTGGAGGAGCGCACGTGGCTGGGCGATGCGGACGACGGCGTGTGCCCGAACTGCCACTCCAGCCTGGTGTACCCCGGCGACCCGCACTGGGACGGCGTCGAGTTCCCGTGGGAGTGCGCGGTGTGCGGCGCCGGCGGCGACCTGGTAACCGACGAGAACGGCAAGCCCCGCCTGAAGATCGCCGAGAACGGCCTCATCCGCGACCGCAACGACGACAAGGCGCGCGCCGAGCACCTGAACGAGATCATCAAGACCCGCATCGAGTTCATGCAGAAGCGCGACTCCATCCAGGACGAGTACAAGCGCTACTGCAAGATGGAGTTCCCCACGGTGTAGCCCGGGCGACGCGGCGCGTGGCACGGCGTGCCGAGAAGGGCGGCGGTCCTTCTCGGCACTTGCACTGGTGCACAAACGGGCCCGCGCCCGCGGCTCCAGTTTTGAACCCGATGCCATGGCGGGTGCGGCTCGCATTGGCGAGACTCGTTCATGACGGAACAAACGTTGAAAGGGGTTCGTCATGGACGAGGATCGTCAGGAAGTGTGGGACGCGCTCACCACGCGCGCAAGCCAGCTGTTTGGCAAGGACGCCTCCGAGTTTACGGAGGACACGAAGTTCGTGGACCTGGGAATCAAGAGCGTCCAGGTGTCTCAGCTGACCACCTACCTCGAGGACGAGCTTGACATCGAGGTGCCGTTTATGAAGTTCCGCCGTTGCGAGACGTTTGGCGCCGCGACGGATTTCGTGTGCGAGCTGCTGGACGAGTAGGGGGTGCGAGGATGTTCCTGGAGCCCAAGATTCCGGCCGAGTGGGTGCCGGTAAAGGACAAGAAGCTGCACGACCTGATTCAGATGAGCGGCGAGTGCGCGAGCTTTGACGAGGACGCGTGCCCCATCTACTGGGACCCGGACACGCAGGGCTACATCTTCCTGCACCGCGAGAGCTTTGGCGAGGACGAGGTGATGGCCGCGTACCGCGTGGCGAGGCAGCCGAACGACAACCAGGCCGAGGTTGACCTGAGCGCGTCCGACGACCCGATGGCCCGCATGGGCCAGGGCTTCTGCCCGCCGTTCAACCCGCACACCTACGAGGCGGCCGACGGCGTGATCTGCATGCAGGACCAGGAGGTCGTCCTGCGCGACGGCACGAAGATCTACTGCGACATCTATCGCCCGAAGGACGTGGAGAAGGTCCCGACCATCGTGTCGTGGTCCTGGTTTGGCAAGCGCCCGGGCGACGGCATGAGCGAGTGGCAGATCATGGGCGTGCCGCCGATGACGGTTTCCAAGTGCGCGAAGTTCGAGAGCCCGGACCCGCTGTACTGGTGCTACCAGGGCTACGCCGTCGCCAACGTGGACGTGCGCGGCGCGGGCCACTCCGAGGGCTCCGTGCACATGTTCACGCACCAGGACCGCGAGGACGGCTACGACTTCGTGGAGTGGGTCGCGGCGCAGCCGTGGTCCAACGGCAAGGTGGGCATGAGCGGCAACTCCGGCGTCGCCATGCACCAGTGGGGCATCGCCGCCGAGCAGCCGCCCCACCTGGCGTGCATCGCCCCGTGGGAGTGCACGACGGACCTGTACCGCGAGAGCTTCTTCGAGGGCGGCGTGCCCGCGCTTTCGTTCAACAAGTTCATCGCGGCGCAGGTGACGGGCCCGAACGGCGTGGACGACCAGGTCGCCATGGCTAAGATGTACCCGGACATGAACGCGTACTGGAACGACAAGCGCGCGGACTTCCGCAAGGTGAAGGTGCCCGTGTACCAGACGGGCGGATGGTCCCACTTCCACCTGCCGGGATCGATCAACGCGTGGCGCCGCTGCCGCAGCCACCAGAAGTGGCTGCGCATCCACCGCGACTTCGAGTGGCCTGACACGTACAACCCGTACAACCTGGACGAGCTGCGCCGCTACTACGACCGCTACCTGAAGGGCATCCACAACGGCTGGGAGATGATGCCGCGCGTGCGCCTGGACGTGATGGACGGCTACGACGTCGACTACCAGGAGAAGCGCCCCGAGAAGGCATGGCCCATCAAGCGCACCGTGTACAAGAAGCTGTACCTGGACGCCTCGAGGGAGAAGGACTGCGTGGAGCTTGCGCACCCGGCGAAGTGCTTCGAGCTTAGCGAGGAGGCGCCCGAAAACGAGGCTAAGGCGTCGTACGACCCCGCGACCGAGGAGCTGGACTTCGACCTCACGCTGCCAGAGGACGTCGAGGTGACGGGCTACATGAGCCTGCACCTGTTCGTGAGCTGCGACGGCTACGACGACATGGACCTCTTCGTGAACGTCCAGAAGGCGACCGAGGACGGCACGTGGGTGCCGTGGCTCACGCTCGACGAGCCGCACCCCGGCGCATGGGGCAAGTGCCGCGTTTCTCGCGCGACCGTGGACGCGGGCCTCACGAAGAAGCACACGCCCGTCTACACCATGACGGACACGCACAAGCTGGAGGACGGAGAGGTGCGCGCCGTGGACATCGCCATCGTCCCGACGTCGCGCGTGTACCACAAGGGCGAGAGGTTCCGCGTGCAGGTATCTGGCCGCTACATCCGCGACGGCTGGTTCGAGCCGCTGTCGTGGGACACGGACAACCGCGGCACCCACAACGTCCACACGGGTGGCGAGCACGCCTCCTGGATCGAGATTCCGGTTGTTCCCCCTCGCTACCAGGCGGGGAGCTACATCCACCGATAGCACGTGGCGGGCACATGCCCGCCGGCCCCCAGGGGCCGCGAGGTGCGCGAAGGCTCGCTTGCGCACCTCGCACAACGCGGCTTTGGGCCGCAGAGCAGGCAATATGCTCAGGCCTTGCGTCTGTGCAGGTAAGCGGGAAGCTTAGCATCTAGAGAGAGGAAACATCATGCCCATGAAGACATCCACGAGGTTCGCCAAGGCCGCGATCCTGAACCTCTTTACCGCACTCGTGCAGTGCGTCATGTGCGAGTGGCTGGCGCTGTACGTGTTCCACACGGCGGAGCTGCCTGCTGGTCAGTCTTGGGTCTGGCCGCTGTTCTTCATCAACTTCGTGTTCGCCTGGTGCGTCGCGACGATCATCGGCATGGTTCCCTCCCTCCCGGAGAAGAGCGTGAAGTGGGCCATGAAGCACGCGAAGCCGTCCGACGGCGTGAAGTTTGGCGCGCTTGTTAACGTGCCCATCAACACCGTGTACGCAGTCGTCCTGTGCTACTTGGTGGGGACGCTGGACGCGTGCGTGCTTGGCGGGGCCCCTCTCATCGCGTCCGTGTTTGGCTTCCTGCAGAACATCATCCCGGTGTGGGTGGTGTGCTACATCGTGACGTTCATCCTGCAGGGGCCGATCGAGAACCTCGCGAGGAAGCTGACGAACGACCCGGCGCCCCAGATGGCGTAGGGACCACGGGGACGGCCGCGAGTGTTGCTGGCTGCAGCCTGTTGAAGAGGTGCGCGCCGCGCCGCATGGCGGGCGCGCGGGACGGGGCGACCACGCGTGATGGCGTGGCCGCCCCTTGCATGAACGGCGCACATGGGCGCCGACGGGGAGGGACATGGAAGCAAGGATCGAATCGGCCCAGGTGAGGCCGCATATCTGGAGGCTTGCCGACATCGCGGGAAACCGCTGCTACCTGGTGGTGGGAGACGAGCGCGCGGCACTGGTGGACACGATGGAGGGCGTGGGCGACCTGCGCGCCGAGGTCGAGCGCATCACGAGCCTGCCCGTGACCGTGCTGCTGACGCACCATCACCACGACCACGTGGGCGGCGCGTGCTCGTTCGAGTCGGTCGGCATCAGCGCCGTCGACGACGGCTTCTGGGAGCGCGAGGAAGACGCCGAGGCAAGGATCCGCGAGCAACTGAGGGAGGGCTTTGGGCTTCCCGAGGGCACGTTCTTCTCGACCGTGGAGGGCAGGAGGCCGACGACGTGGCACGTCGACGAGGGCTACGAGCTTGACCTGGGCGGAGAGACGGTGCGCGCGGTTGCGCTTCCGGGCCACACGCGCGGGTCGATGGGCTACGTGGTGTCGGGGGAGCGCGTGCTGCTTTCCGGGGACGCCGTCACGCCGTGCATGACGCTGTTCTACGACGACTCGACGACGGTGGACGAGTGGGTGGCGACGCTGGACAAGATGGCCGCGCTGCCCGTGGACGCCATCATGACCGGTCACTACGACCACGAGTTCGTGCCGGGTGACCTGGCCGGGTGGCGCGAGATGGCGCTGTGGTCCAAGGGCGACCGCGGCATGCGCTGGCAGAACATTAGCCTTCCCGAGCTGCGCGGATGCCTGCACGTGATGAGCGACGACGGGGTCGACCCGGACTCGCCGGAGTTCAGGGCCCTGATCGAGAAGTCGAAGCCGCGCGTGAGGTCTGGCCGCGGCAGGCGCAGGCGCGGGCGGGACGCCGGTCCGGCGGAGGGCTGAGCGCAGGGGTGAGGCCCCGAGGTGGACGCGCGTGCCTGAGGCGGCAGGCGCGCCGCGCGGTCGGCGGGTACGCATGCGTGCCCAGATTGCACGATCTTGAAAGGTCGCGGCGGGTGTGTACCCGCCGCCGTACGCACCAGGGGCGAGTTTGCAGGACTTGGCAAACTCGCCCCTGGTGTGTTGCGATAGGTGGAACCCGCTGCCACGAAGCCGCGGGTGTGTTGCGCGATTTGCAAGAAACCCCCGGGTGTGTGACGTCTCCTTTTGGTTTCATTCCAAATGACCGCAGGTAGATGGGTTGTGGCATAAATCTGAAAACCAAATACGCGGTACGCACCTGGCGGTTCCTGACACGCGGCCCCTCCTGGCGCAACACACCCGACCCGAGCTTGCGCGACTTCGCAAGCTCGCCTTGGGTGTGTGACCCAACCCACGACGGCTCCGTGCCGATCCGTCCGCAAGGACCCGTGCGGGGCCCGTACAAGAGGAAGGCGGCGAGCCCGTTTGGGGCACGCCGCCTTCTGCAATGCATATGTGGCCGGGAGCGCCCTTACGCTATCTCTGCGCCTTGTGCGCGATGGCAAACAGCGCGGACGCCAGGCAGATCGCCATGCAGACGATGCCAAGCACGAACATGAGGGGGAACCCGCCCGCGGAGTCGATCACCAGGCTCCAGAACACCGCGGCGACGGCGCTCATCAGCGAGCCCGCCATCGACACGCGCGAGTAGATGGCGGGGTAGTCCGCCGACCCAAACGCGTAGCGCACCAGAAGCGGGGTCTGCACCACGGTCTGGGCGTACACGATGCCAAACAGGAACGCGCCCAAGAGCAGCAGCGCGAGCGAGGACGGCAACAGCCACATCACGAGCACGCCCGCGACGCCGCAGCCCATGCCCACGAACACGCCGGCGCGCAGCGATCGGTCGTTCACGATGCCCAGAAGGACCTTGCCGATCGCCTGCCCGGCCATCGCGGCAGACGCGACGACGCCGGACGCGGCCGCGATCTGGGGAAGGCTGGACGAGAAGGACTGGGCATAGCTGGGCAGGAACTGGTAGATGGTCTGGTTCAGGGTGATGATGCCGCAGAACACCACGAGCGCCCAGAACGCAGGCATGTGCATGGCCTTCGCGGCGCTCACGCCGTCGGTCGCGGCCGCGGGCTCGGACCCGTCGGCGGCTTCGCCCGCGCCCAGGGGAAGGAGCCCCTTGTCCTCGGGCTTCGAGCGCACCACGAACAGCGTGAACGGTAGCGTTCCCACCAGGGTGATGACGCCGAAGACGGTGTACGCCAGGCGCCAGCCCTCGCTTCCGGACTGGATGAGGGCGGTGCCCACGGGGTTGAAGATGACGCCGCCGATGCCGGTGAACGCCATGCAGAGCCCCATGAAGAATCCGACGCGCTTTGCGCACCACGCGTTTATGAGCGTGGGGACGGCAAGGTAGATGAGCGGTGCCACGCCTACGCCCATGACGGCGCCGCACAGGTAGAACTGCCACAGGGCGCCGCAGCGGCCCATGAGCACAAGGCCCGCGCCCGTCAGCGCGACGCTCGCGGAAAGGACGACCCTCAGGTCGGACCTGCCCATGACCTTGCCGGCGACAGGCAGCGTGAGCATCATCGCGATGTTCAGTATCGAGAAGTACAGGGTGAACTGGGCGCGAGCCACTCCCAGGTACTCGCTCACCGGGGTGAAGAAGATGCCCGCGCAGCTGAGCGCGAGCGCGCACGGCAGGCACGTGATCATGATGCACGAGAGCACGATGAGGTAGGCGTAGTGGAAGCCCCCGGTCCCCCTCCGCTCGCTTGTGGTAGCCGCCATCTACTCCTCCACATCCTTCGGCGCGCCGGAGAGCTTGAACCCGTCCCACGACGGCTCGCCGGTGTAGGTCATGACGGACTCGGTTCCGTCGAGCGCGCGGACGGCGCCTGCGGCGGCTCCCTCCATCTCGAAGTCGCCGGCGTACACGGCTACCGGCGCGATCCACTGCACGCGACGGCGCACGGCGTTCACGAAGATCGGGTCGTGCGAGACGCCGCCCGTGAGCACGATGCCGTCGACCGCGCCCTCGAGCGCGGCCGCGAAGCCGCCGATGGCCTTCGCGGTCTGGTAGGCCATCGCGTCGTACACGACGGTCGCCCATGGGTCGCCGTCCGCAATCATCTGGTCGATCGCGCGGGCGTCGTCCGTGCCCAGAAGCCCCTTCAGGCCACCGGTCTTGCCAATGCGCGCCATGGCCTCCGCCTTGGACTGCGCGCCGTCCGCCACGAGCGCCACGACGGGCTTCAGCGGAACGTCGCCGGATCGGTTCGGTGCGAACGGGCCGGAGCCCTCCAGCACGTCGTTCGTGTCGACCATCCAGCCGTGGCGGTGCGCCGCGACGGAAAGCCCGCCGCCCACGTGGGCCACGATCACGTTCACCTCGTCGTACGCCTTGCCGATGCTCTGGGCAAAGCGGATGGCGCACTCCTTCTGGTTCAGGCAGTGCACGTGGCTCTTGCGATACACGCCGGGGTACCCCGTGATGCGCGCGACGTCGTCCAGCTCGTCGGTGTCCGGCTGGTTCACGGCAAACGCCGGCTTGCCCGTGTCCTGCGCAAACCTGTACAGGATGGGCGCTCCAAGGATGGCGGGGTGGTTCATGCCGCAGTTCAGCACGTGGTCGCACACGGTCTGGTCGATCGCGAAGATGCCGCCGCGCGTGGGGCCCATGCCGCCGCAGTAGCCGCTGAACGCGTCCATGTCGCTGGGCGAGAAGTGCGCCTTGCCAAGCTCGTCGAGCACGGTCCGTACGCGGTAGTCAAGCTGGTCGACGGCCCGGTCGAAGCGGGCGAGCTCCTCCGCCGGATGCGTTACGTTCGCCCTCATGAGGCACTTCTCGCCCTCGAAGACCGCCACCTTCGTGGAGGTCGATCCGGGGGAGAGCGTAAGGATGCGATATGCCATGGTGATTTCTCCTCTCTTCGCTACTCTGCCGCCGCGAGCACGAGCATCGCGATGTCGCCGACCATCTCCTCGACGGACGCGCCGCGCGAGCTGTCCGCCACGGGACGGCGGAAGCCGCTGAGCGTGTGACCGTAGCCCTTGCCTCCCGCAAAGAGCTGGATGGTCTTGATCATGGTGTTCGCGCAGTTGAGGTCGGGCAGCACCAGCACGTTGGCGCGGCCGGCCACGTCGCTTGCGCGGTGGACCTTCTTCGCGGCCACGGCCGGCACGATGGCGGCGTCCAGCTGGAACTCGCCGTCCATGCTCAGGTCCGCGCGGCGTTCGCGCGCGATGTCGACGGCCTTGCGCACGCGCTCGATCGAGGGGCTCTCGCCGGAGCCGTCCGTGGAGTACGAAACGAACGCGGCCCGCGGCTCCCAGCCCATGATCGACCTCACGTTGTCGCACGCGGCGATCGCGATGGAGGCGAGCTCCTCCTCCGTGGGCTCCGGGTTCAGCCCGCAGTCCGTGAGCGCGATGACGTCGCCCTCCGGGCCCTCGAAGCCGGGCACCTGCGCCAGCGCGAGGATGGACGGCACGTCCACGCCCTCGGCGAGGCCGATCATCATCTGCGCGGCCATCAGCACGTCGCCCGTGGTGTTGACGTGGCCGCAGAACGTGCAGTCAACGTCGCCCAGGTCCTCCAGGACCATGGCGTAGTACAGCGGCTTCTTCACCTTGCGGCGCGCGCCCTTCGCAGAGACGAGCCTCTCGCGGCCCGCGTGCATGTAGCGCTCGGCGAGCGCGTCCGCCGCCTCCTCGTCGGAGGTGTCCACGAGCTCCATGCCCGCGATGTCGACGCCGGCCTCCGCAGCCGCGGCGCGCACCTCGTCTGCCGGTCCAACGAGCACGGGGTGCGCGATGCCCTCGTCCAGCACGGTGCGGGCGGCGCGCAGCGTGTCCGCGTCCGTCGCCTCGGGCAGCGCCACGCGGCGCGGCGCCCCCTTCGCCTTTGCGATGAGCTCGTCAATGAGTCGTGCCATGCGAATCTCCTCTCACTCGCAGGGGCGCGATGCGTGGGCGCCCCGTGAAATCCGTAGCAAAGCGTATGTTCGGCTCGCAACAAAACCCATGGCAGCAGCCCCAAAATGTGCGGAGCGCGCGCGTGTTAGACTTGTGCACGCGTACAACGGGAGAAGGACGGGACGCATGAAGCTGAGAACGGTGCTGAGCGAGCTGCCCATACGGGGCTTTGACGTTGCCGACGACGTCCAGCTGGGATGGGACATGGTCGTTTCCCCCGAGTGGGGCGTCGGCGAGCGCGCGGAGGGCGTAATCCGCCTGGGGTCCCGAGCCGACCTGGCCCAGGAGGGTGCCCCGGGCCAGGGAGAGGGCCTTCTCCTTGTGTACGCCCAGGGCGGCGAGGAAGACGCCATGGGCGCGGACGCGCGGGCGCCGCGGGAGCCCGGCGTCGTGTACTGCTGGGGCGACCTCGCGCCCAGCGAGTTCCAGGACGCGTTCCTGGGCCTCGTGCGCCGCAGCGGCGAGCTGGGCGCGCGGCGGAACCAGCTGTTCGACTGCTTCCTGGAGTCCTACGACATGCGGCAGTTTGCCCAGCGGGCGGCCGCGGTGCTCGAGAACCCGGTCATCATCTCGAACACAGAGCACAAGATCCTGGCGACGGCCGGCGCGCTGCCCACCTCGGACGACGTGCGCTCCTCTCTGGAGGCTGGCTACATCACGCCCGAGGTGGAGCGCCGCATGCGCGAGGACGGCGTCATCAGCTCGGTGCGCAACGCGCGCCACTCCGTCCTGTCGGAGCGCGCGGGCGAGAAGGACCGCGCCGTGACCTCGATAATCTACCATCACCGGCTCGAGATGGGCCGCTTCGACGTGTTCGAGGTCACGCACGCCATGACGGGCCTCGACCTGGAGCTCGTCGACTTCGCGAGCGACCTGGCGGGCATCATGATCGACAGGCTCGGCGCGGCGGGCGGGCGCCTTGGCAAGGGCTCGTCCATCCTGAAGGACGTGCTCGAGGGCACGTTCGTGAGCGAGGACGCGCTGCGCGCGCACCTGGACCTCCTGGGCCTTGCCGCGGACGACACCTACGTGCTGCTGTGCGTGCGCGGCCCCGCGGACGCGAACGAGGAGTACTACGCCCGCGCAGGCGCCATCGTTCAGAGGGGCATGCCGGGCGTCGTGTGGTGCGTCTCCGGCGACGCCCTCGTGCTGCTGGTGGCGGTGGGCTCCGCCGGCGAGGTGGGCTTCGACGCGTACGAGCGCTGCGAGCGGCGGCTTTCGCGCGACCGCGGCCTCACGCAGATGCTTGCCAACAACGACATGCGCGCGTTCACGAGCGAGCCGTTTGACGACCTGCTGGACATGAGGCGCGCGCTGCGCGAGTGCCGCGAGCTGTCCGCGGCCGTGCATGCGCGCGGCAGCGCCAGGATCGTGTACCTGTGGCGGCACCGCTTCGAGGTCATCGCGCACAACGCGGAGCTTGCGGGCGTCCACGACATGCTGCTTGACAAGCGCGTCGTGGCGATGGAAGCCTACGACCGCGCCCACGGCACCTCGTACCTGCAGACGGCCGTGGCGTCCGTCCGCTTCCCGGGAAGCCCCGCAGACGCCGCGGAGGCCCTGTCGGTCCATCGCAACACGTATTTCTACCGCGTGAACAAGATCGACGAACTTTTCCACCTCGACCTGAAGGACGGGGACGACCGCCTTGCCGTGAGCTTCGCCTCCGCCGTCATGGAGGGGCTCTCCGGCATGTAGCGGCGCCTTTTGCGCTCTGGTACGTAGCACCAAAGCTCGGTGGTTGCGTCTTTCATCTTTGGTGCTATAGCACAACGCCTGTCAACCTACGCTATCCGCATAGGGTAGGGGCCGCCGGACGCGGCCCCATGTCGTGGGAAGGACCGGCATGGCTAAGGTACTTGGAATCTCGTTTGGCACCAAGAACGGCAACAACGACTCCATCTGCAAGGAGGCGCTCATGGGCGCGGTGGAGGAGGGCTGCGAGGTGGAGTTCATCCGCGCGCAGGACCTCGACATCCGCCACTGCACCGGCTGCATCGCGTGCGTGAAGTCGCTCATGGGCGGCCGCGGCAACCGCTGCATACACAAGGACGACTTCGACTGGCTGTTCTTCAAGATGGCCGAGGCCGATGCCATCGTCATGTGCGACCCCATCTTCGAGACGGGCGCGTCCGGCCTGTTCCACACGATCATGGACCGCTTCGGGCCGCGTATGGACACGGGCAACAACGTGCTCTCCACCAGGATCGCCAAGGGCCTTGCCGCCGAGGGCAAGCCGTCCAAGGAGCCGGACCCGCGCGTGATCTGCCCGGGCAAGCCCGTGAGCTACATCGCGATCGGCGGCTCCGACTGGGGCACGCACGCCCAGTCCGACCACGCGATCCAGTCCATGACGCCCACGTGGAAGGTCATCGACAACGAGTGGGTGCCCTGGAGCAAGCGTGCCCTGATGGACGACGCCGTTGTGTCCCGCGCCCACCAGATCGGCGTTAACCTCGCCCGCGCCGCGAAGGATCCCGAGCACGCCGAGTACCAGGGTGAGAAGGGCGTGTGCCCCCACTGCAACGCCAACGACTTCTATCTGGTTCCCGGCACCGACAAGGCCATCTGCTCCGTGTGCGGCCTCGAGGGTCATGTGCACGTGAACGAAGGCAAGGTCGAGGTGGAGTACCGCGACGAGGAGTGCTACGACGAGCGCGGCCTGTTCCGCGCGCACGACACCGCCGAGGGCAAGCAGATCCACGGCGAGGACATCGCGCGCATGGAGGGCGAGCTCGCAAAGCTGCAGCGTGGCGACGAGTACAAGCAGCGCGTCGCGCGCTACAAGGAGTTCATCCAGCCGACGATGCCCGAGCGCTAGGGGACGAGCGTCTCGCGCGCAAGGCGGACTCGACGGGCGAGAAGGACACGTCCTTCTCGCCCGCGGGCGCGTTCTGACTCCACGCCTGCACAGTGCGGGACGCCGCGGCGGGCCAAAAGTTGTTCGTTTGCACATATGCGAGGCGTTGCCTCGCGAACAGAATGAGATAAGAATCTGACCGCGCCCGAGCGCGGGAAAGCAGGGTTTCGTCCGAGGAGGAGTCCCATGGCACAAGAGCTCGAGACAGACGTCGTCGTAGTGGCCGCAGGCCTTTCCGGTCTGGCGGCATCCATCGCCGCAGCGGAGGGAGGCGCGCGCGTCATCACGCTGGAGAAGGCGTCCAACACCGGCGGCGCGGCCAACATGGGCATGGGTCCCTGCGCGGCGGGCTCGCCCGTCCAGCGCGCCTCGATGATCGAGGTCACGCCCGGCGAGCTGTTCCGCCGCCACATGTTCTACACCCACTACCAGGTCGACCCGCGCCTCGTCCGCGCGTACTACTTCAAGAGCGGCGACACCATCAAGTGGCTGCAGGACATGGGCGTCGTGTTCAACTCCGTGCGCCCGGCGTTCCGCGCCCGCGAGCGCACCCGCGCCTACGCCGACGGCGAGTACACCTGGCACGTGGTGCAGCCGGAGGACGGCTCCGAGCCGGGTCCGCGCGCCGCGACCACGATGATCAAGCGCATGACCGAGCGCGCGAACGACCTGGGCGTCGAGTTCATGTTCGAGTGCCCCGGCAAGAAGCTCCTGGTGAACGATGAGGGCGCCGTGTGCGGCGTCGTCGCTACGAACAAGGACGGCGAGGAGGTCACCATCTCGTGCCAGGAGGTCATCGTGGCCACCGGCGGCTTCGGCAACAACGCGAAGATGATCCACGACAAGATCGGCCTGGACTGGGGCAAAAACCTGTACTCCTTCGCGGTGCCCGGCATGGACGGCGACGGCTACAACATGTGCCACGAGGTCGGTGCCGGCCACACGCCCGTCACCATGGAGATGATGTACCAGCTGCCGGACAACATGAACCACTTCTACGTGGAGGGCGCGTTCCGCCAGCCGTGCTACTGGTGCGACAAGACCGGCGAGCGCTTCATGCCCGAGGACGACATCTTCAACACCACCTTCGTCGGCAACGCCATCAACCACCTGCCCGGCAAGGTCGCGTTCTCGATCTTCGACTCCAAGATGCTGCGCCACTGGAAGAAGGACGGACCCGACATCGTGAGCCACGTCCACCCGCACGACCTGTACCAGGGCTTCGACGAGCAGTGGCAGCGCGACCTCGACACGTACATGGACGGCGCCGGCAACCACGTCATCGCTCAGGCCGACACCCTGGAGGAGCTGGCCGAGAAGATCGGCATCGACCCCGAGGGCCTCGTCCAGAACGTCGAGCAGTACAACGAGATGTGCGCCGAGGGCTACGACGAGCTCTTCGAGAAGGAGCGCGAGTTCATGATGCCGCTCGAGGAGGGGCCGTTCTACGTGTGCCGCCAGTACGTGGGCGCGTACGGAACCCTGGGCGGAGTGCTCATCAACCACAACATGGAGGTCATGACCGACGACTACAAGGTCATCGACGGCCTGTACTGCGTGGGCACGGACGCCTGCACCATCTACGGCGACTCCTACAACTACTCCATCCCCGGCAACACCATGGGCTTCTGCCTGAACTCCGGCCGCATCGCCGGCGAGAACGCCGCCGAGCGCGTCGCGGAGTCCGCGGGTGACGAGGACTGGGACTAGTGCCTAAGCGCTAGAACACTGACTGCCGCGGGGCCCTTCATGCGAGGGTCCCGCGGTCGTATGGATGATGGGCGCGCGTGCGCCCAGGCGAGAGGAACACACGTGAAGCTAACGATTGACGGTACGGAGGTCGAGGCCCGCGAGGGGATGTCGGTGCTTGATGCCGCGCTCGATGCGGGCGTCTTCATCCCGCACATCTGCAAGCACCCCGACCTCGAGGCCGTGGGCGGCTGCAGGCTCTGCTCCATCGTGGTTGACGGCGAGGGCCCCGCGGTCCCTGCGTGCAAGACCCCGGTGCGCGAGGGCATGGTGGTCGACTCCCACGCGAAGGCGGCGGAGGACGTGCGCCGCACGGCCATGGAGCTCATCCTGGCGACGCACCCGTCCGACTGCACGGGCTGCCCGAAGTACGGCGTGTGCGAGCTGCAGAGCATGTACCAGTACCTGGGCGTGTCCCCGGCGCGCTGGCGCTGCCGCGCCCGCACCGTCGCGACGGACGACTCCAACCCGCTCATCACGCACATGTTCACGCGCTGCATCCGCTGCGGCCGCTGCGTGCGCGCGTGCCGCGAGCTGCGCGGCGTGGGCGTCCTGGACTACCAGCGCACGCCGGAGGGCATCCGCATCGGCATCGACGGCGGCGTCTCGCTCGAGGAGGCCGGCTGCCGCTTCTGCGGCGCGTGCGTCGAGGTGTGCCCCACGGGCTCGATCGTCGACACGCTGGGACTGGCGAAGGAGGGCCGCTCGCGCGAGGACAACGTGGTGCCCTGCAGGTCCGGCTGCCCGGCGCACATCGACATCCCGCGCTACCTGCGCCACGTCAAGAACGGAGAGTGGGAGAAAGCCACGGCCGTCGTCCGCGAGCGCGTGCCGTTCCCAGAGACGCTCGGCTCCATCTGCACCCATAACTGCCAGGGCGAGTGCAAGCGCAACCAACTGGAGGGGCCGCTGTCTATCTGCCGCCTGAAGCGCGCGGCAGCCGTGCGCGACACCGGCGAGTGGCGCCAGCGCACGCGCCACGACGCCCCGACCGGCAAGAGGGTAGCCATCCTGGGCGCCGGTCCCGCGGGCCTCACCGCTGCCTACTACCTGGCCGAGAAGGGCCACCACGTCGTCGTGTTCGAGGCGGAGCAGAAGGCCGGCGGCCAGCTGCGCTACGGCATCCCCGCGTACCGACTTCCCGACGAGGCGCTTGACCGCGAGATCCAGACGATCCTGGACGTGACGCAGGGCGACGACGCGGAGCCTCGCGTCGAGATCCGCTGTGGCGAGCGCGTGCGCGACCCGAAGGCGCTCAAGTCCGAGTTCGACGCTGTCCTGGTGTCCGTGGGCACGTTCGACGGCACCGTCCTTCCCACCCCGGGCCACGACCTCGAGGGCGTCATCCGCAACACCGACTTCCTGAAGGCGGCCCGCAAGGGCGAGCCGATGGACGTGCGCGGCCGCGTCGTCGTGCTTGGCGGCGGCAACGTCGCCTACGACTGCGCCCGCACGGCCGTCCGCCTGGGCGCCACGAGCGTCGACGTGTGCTGCCTCGAGGCCGAGGCGGTCATGACCTCCACGCCGGAGGAGCGCGAGGAGGCCGCTGAGGAGGGCGTCACGCTGCACGACGCCTACGCGTTCACCTCCATCGACGAGAGCGCGGACAGGCCCGGCCACGTGGGTGCCATGACCGTGCACAAGATCGCGAAGTTCTACTTCGACGAGCAGCACCGCCCGGTGACGGAGCTCGTCGAGGGCGGCGAGCTCACGATTCCGGCGGACTACGTGATCTTCGCCGTGGGCCAGAAGCCCGAGGACACGCGCGACATGGGCCTGGAGCTCACGCACGGCCCGTACGTGGTGGCGGACGCCGAGCACCGCACGAGCGAGGACGGCGTGTTCGCGGCCGGCGACGCCGTGACGGGCACGAAGTCCGTCATTGGCGCGATCGAGGGCGGACGCGAGTCTGCCGAGGCGATCGACCGCTTCCTGGGCGGCGACGGCGACATCTCCGAGGTTCTTCTCGACGCGGACGCGCCGGTCCAGCGCATCGGCAAGGTGTACGCGGGCTTCTACGACGGACCGACGGAGCCCAAGATGGAGCCCGCGCAGGAGCGCAAGGCGGACTTCCGCCCGTACGAGTGCCCGTTCTCGGAGTCCGAGGCCGAGCACGAGGCGTCGCGCTGCCTGCAGTGCGACCTCAGGCTGACCCTGACGCGCCCGCGCCTGTGGAACGAGTACTAGGAGGGACCCCCATGGCATTGACTATCAACTTCATGCCCGCGTACGCGCAGGCACCCGCGGCGCTCGCGGCCTTGAGGGCCGACGTGGACGCGGCCGTCGCGAAGGCGGCGGCCGAGGGGGCCCGCGTGGTCCTTCCGGCGGGCGAGCCCGAGCTCTGTGACGCGTTCGAGGCGGCGGGCGTCGCCGTTGCGCGCGCCGACGCGTCGTTTGGCTATGTGTACGGCAACGACACCGCCGCCGCCCGCCTGTTTGCGGGCGAGAAGCCCATCCCCTCGGCCGTGACCGGCTCGGCCGCGGACGCGCTGGTGGGCGGCGAGGCGTGGCTTCGCGGCAAGGACGCGCCGAAGCTCGTGTACGTGAACGGCGCGACCGAGCCGGTGGAGCTGCCGGCGAAGGTGAGCGTGGCCGAGCTGGCCAAGGCAGCCGGCGTCGAGGACGCCAAGGCCGTGTACCTGGGATTTCCGCAGGGTGACATGGTCGCGGCCTCTAGCGAGGGGGACGTCCTTCTCGCCAGCGACGTGGTGCGCGTGTTTGGCGCGGACTGCTGCATGGCCGACGAGCTGCTGAGGATCTGCCGCGAGTACCGCCACGAGACGTGCGGGCGCTGCGTGTTTGGCCACGAGGGCTCGTACCAGATGGCCACGATCCTGGAGGACGTCTGCCACAAGCGCGGCAAGTCCGGCGACCTGGAGCTTCTGCAGGACCTTGCCCCGATGATGGAGGAGCAGTCGCTGTGCGAGGTTGGTCGCGTGCTGGCGAAGACGGTGCGCGAGACCTGCGCGCTGTTTGGTGAGGAGATCTCTGCCCACTATGCGCGCAAGGTGTGCCCGGCCGGCGCGTGCGACGCGTACAAGACGTTCCACATCCTGGTGTCCAAGTGCACCGGCTGCGGCGACTGCCTGGACGCGTGCGAGGACGGCGCCATCATGGGCAAGGCGAACTTTGTGCACGTGATCGACCAGCGCAAGTGCACGCAGTGCGGCCGCTGCCTGGACGCGTGCGGCGAGGGCGCCGTCGTGAAGGCCGGCGCGAAGAAGCCGAAGACGCCGCCGCGGCCCATTCCCGTGCGCAGGAAGAAGTAGGCGTGCTTCCGTGTGTGCGTTGCGATCGCGGTAGGCGCCGCGATTGCGGGCGATAGCGATTCGGGTTGAAGACGGGCGAGGGGAGCGGTTCCTCTTGCCCGTCTTTTTTGTGCGGGTACGGACGGCGTGGGTACGGGTGGCGCGGTGGTGTTGTGGCGTGAGCGGTGCCCACCTTGGGCTGCGGGACACGTTAGGAAGGCAGCGGAGAGCTGGACTGTGTGGGCTGGCGGCACACGTCGGCCACGGTTCGCACGATCCTGCAAGGTCGTGGCGGGTGTGTGCAGGGGCGCCGGCGCCTCGGGTACGCGCCCGGCCCCAGTTCGCGGGATTCTGCAATGTCGTGGCGGGTGCGTACCCGCCGCCGCACACACCCGGCCCCAGTTTGCGCGACCCCGCAATCTCGACCCCGGTGCGTTGCGCAAAGAGGGGCCCCGTGCCACGAAGTCGCGGGTGTGCTTCGCGTAATGCGAGAATCCCCCGGGTGTGCTACGCCCGCGCTTGGTTCGATAGCACATGACCGCAGGTAGGCTGCCCGAGCCATGGCTCTCTTAACCATCGCGGGGTCACACACCGCGGGGTTCCCGCCACGGCGGCCCCAGGGGCGCGACGCACCCGGCCCGAGCTCGCACGACTCCGCAATGTCGGCCCGGGTGCGTGCAGGCGCGACCGAGGCCTGGGTACGCACCCGCGCCGAGTTTGCATGGGGGGTCCGTAAACTCGGCCCTCACGAGTACGGGCAAGCGGCGCGCCGGTACACATCGACCACGAGCTTGCAAGGGGTCCGCAAACTCGGGTCTCACGAGTACGGGGAAGCTGCGTGCCGGTACACGTCGGCCGCGAGCTTGCACGGTTGCACGAAACTCGGGGCAGACGAGTACCGGGAGGCGCCTTGGCGGTACACGCCGGCCCCCAGTTTGCAGGGGTCTCGCAAACTGGGGGCAGAAGTGTACCGGGCATGCCTCCCGCCGGTACACGTGGGGCAGAAACGCACGGGGTCCCGCAAACTCGCGGCCGACGTGTGCCATAAATGTTCAAACCATGGCAGGAACTCGCCGATGTGTACCGGAAAATGCAAACTCGGGCCAGACGTGTACCATGAGGAATTAGTCTAATCCCACATAACATGAGGTAGATGAGCTGCGCGATCAAAGTCTTGACGAGCGACCCGGTACACGTCTAACGGTTCCTGACATGGCTCGACTTTCGATGGTACTCGCCTGACCCGAGTTTGCGGGTTCTCGTCAAAAGCGCGCCCATGTGTACCCGCCCCGTACACGTCTGACGCGAGCTTGCGGGGTCCCTGCAAACTGGGCTTCGAAGTGTACCCGGCCCGGTACACGTCTGACGCGAGCTTGCACGGACCCGTGAAACTCGGCCGCGACGTGTACGGGCGTGTCGACTCGGGGCTCACGTGTACCGACGACCGGGGTGTGACGGCAGTCGCAATCGGATGTCGCATGAGTGGGGTGCCGTCTTTCCAGGGCATTGGCCGGTGGGTTGGGCTGGTGGTCCAATTCGCAAAAAGCTAGCAAATTGGGTTTACAAAGTTAACCTGTGTATACTATTCTTCACTAGGTAAGTTCGCTACGGTTAACAATTGGAGATGGAGCTATGGAGGGCGTCATGGGGTACCGACGCGCGGCCGGCGCGAGCTCTGCCGCGTCGAAGTTGAGGTCTGGCTCCCAGCTGCCGCTCGCGATGGTGGGCGAGGGGCAGACGGTGACGGTCGCGCGCGTGCGTGGCGCGCAGGACCTGCGTCAGCACATGTCCGAGATGGGCTTCGTGCAGGGGGCAGAGGTAAAGGTGGTCTCGCGTGTCAACGGCGACGTGGTCGTGAGCGTCAAGGGCGCGACGCTCGCGCTGAACCGCGACATGGCGATGAGGGTCGTGACCTGCTAGGGAAGACCGCGGGAGGCAGCCTGTCAAAGGTGGCGCGCCACCATGACAACGCGACGTCACGTGCACAGACCGAGGGCGCCGGGGCGCGGCGCAACTTGGCAAAACGATACGAAGGAGAAGAGCATGGCAACTTTGAGGGACGTGAAGGTGGGGCAGGAGTGCACCGTCGAGAAGCTCACTGGCGCGGGCGCGGTCAAGCGCCGCATCATGGACATGGGAGTGACGAAGAACACTCGGGTCCTGGTGCACAAGGTGGCGCCGCTGGGAGACCCCATCGAGGTCACGGTCCGCGGGTACGAGCTGACGCTTCGCAAGGACGAGGCGCAGTGCATCGAGGTCGCGGACATCGTCACGGCATAGCTCCATCGCATTTTTTTGCGCAAGAAGTTAAGTAAGGCTAACAATAGCGACGGAGCGGCAAGAAGGCCACACAGGCGGTCACGGCGCGTCCGCGCGAACGACAGCAGGGAAGGCACATGGCAGAAACGACGTACATTGCGCTCGCAGGAAACCCAAACTGCGGCAAGACGACGCTCTTCAATGAGCTGACCGGGTCAAACGGCTACGTGGGCAACTGGCCCGGCGTCACGGTCGAGAAGAAGCAGGCCCCGTGGAAGAAGGACCGGGACGTTGAGCTCGTGGACCTCCCGGGCATCTACTCGCTCTCCCCGTACTCGCCGGAGGAGGTCGTGTCCCGCGACTTTCTCGTGAACGACAGGCCGGACGCCGTGGTCGACCTCATCGACGTCACGAATCTCGAGCGCAACCTCTACCTCACCACGCAGGTGCTGGAGGCCGGTCGCCCCGTGGTCGTCGGCCTCAACATGTGTGACCTGCTGAAGGAGCGCGGCGACGTCATCGACGCGAAGAAGCTCTCCTCCATGCTCGGCGCGCCCGTCGTCGAGGTCTCGGCGCTGCGCAACAGGAACCTTGACAAGCTCATGCAGCAGGCCGTGGACGCGGCCAGGGACGGGGTCGCGACCAAGGGCGTCAGGTGCTTCTCGCCCGAGGTGGAGTCCGCCCTGCAGAAGGTGCAGGCCATCGTGGGTGACACCGCGCCCGCAGACCTTGCCCGCTGGTACGCGATCAAGGTGTTCGAGCGCGACGCGGACGCGATCGAGCCGCTGGGCCTCTCGACGGAGCAGCTCGACGCGGCGGAGGAGGTCATCGCGGCGGTCGAGAAGAGCCGCGACGACGACGCCGAGTCCATCGTCACGGGCGAGCGCTACGACTGGATTGCGACCGTGATGGACGCGTGCGTGAAGAAGGCCCCGAAGCGGTTGACCGCCTCGCAGAAGATCGATCGCGTCGTGACGAACCGCGTGCTTGGCCTTCCCATCTTCGCGGCCGTCATGATTGCCGTGTACTGGGTGGCGCTCGTGGCGGTGGGCACCCCCGCGACTGACTGGGTGAACGACAACCTGTTCTCGGACGGCTTCTTCGTGAACTCTGCCTCGCAGCAGAAGTACGACGCCGACACGGCAGCCTATGAGGACGGACACTACGCGGACAAGATCGACGGCTTCCTGGCGGCGGCGGACGAGAAGGGCATAGATACCTCGGCCGCGAGCAAGGCGCTGGCGGCAGACGATCGCAGCGTCGCGGACGAGCGCGCCATCAAGGCGTTCGAGGCGGAGGCGGCAGGCGTCGTCGCGCGGGACGTGCCGCGGCACGACGGCGACGGCAACCTCACCCACGACGGCGGAAAGGTCGTGACGAAGCTCGACTCCAACGGCAATGCGATCCTCTCGTCCGGGCAGAAGCTCGACGTCGTGAAGACCGTCACCCTGGCAGACTTCAAGAAGGCCGTCAACGCGCAGGAGCCCGACCCGCACGACTACGCCGGCTTCGTGGACTCCGTGCCAAGCGCCGTCACCGGCTGGCTCCAGGGCGCCGGCGCGTCTGACGCGGTGGTGTCGCTCGTGGTCGACGGCGTCATCGGCGGCGTGGGCTCCGTGCTCGGCTTCATCCCGCAGATCTTCGTGCTGTTCGTGCTGCTGTGCTTCCTGGAGGACTGCGGCTACATGAGCCGCGTCGCGTTCGTGATGGACCGCGTGTTCCGTCGCTTCGGGCTCTCCGGCAAGTCGTTCATCCCCATGATCGTCTCCTCCGGCTGCGGCGTCCCCGGCGTGCTCGCCACCAAGACGATCGAGAACGAGCGCGACCGCCGCATGACGGCCATGCTCACCACCATGATTCCGTGCTCCGCCAAGCTGCCGATCATCTCGCTCGTGATGGGTGTCCTCATCGGCGCGGACAACGGCGCGTGGTGGGTCGCCCCCATGTTCTACTTCCTCGGCATCGTCGCCATCGTGGTCTCGGCCGTCATGCTCAAGAAGACCAAGCCGTTCCAGGGCGAGCCCATGCCGTTCGTGATGGAGCTTCCCGACTACCACTTCCCCAGCATCCGCTCGTGGGCGCTGCACGTGTGGGAGCGCGTCGCCTCCTACGTCAGGAAGGCCGGCACCATCATCTTCGCGGCCGCGGTCGCCATCTGGTTCCTCTCTAACTTCGGCATCGCCGGCTGGAAGGGCGGCGACGGATCCTTCGGCTTCCTGCAGGGCATGGCCGGCGCGCCTGACACCTACATGGACTACTCCATCCTCGCCGGCGTCGGCGGCGCGCTGAGCTTCGTCTTCATGCCCCTCGGCTTCGGCAACTGGCAGGCAACCGCCTCCACGATCTCCGCGCTCATCGCAAAGGAGAACCTCGTCTCCACGTTCGGCGTCCTGTACGGCCTCGGCGGCGCAACGGAGAACTCCGTCTCCATGTGGCAGGGCTTCGCGGGCATGTTCACGGTTGCTGGCACGCTCCACGTTGGTGCCATGTGCGCGTTCGTCGCGTTCAACATGCTGTGCGCGCCGTGCTTCGCGGCCATGGGCACCATCCGCAAGCAGATGGACGACCCCAAGTGGTTCTGGTTCGCCATCGGCTACGAGTGCGGCTTCGGCTGGGTCGTGGGACTCCTCATCAACCAGCTGTACGAGCTCTTCGTCTTCGGTAGCTTCGGGTTCTGGACCGTCGTGGCGTTCGCGCTGCTCGCGGCCATCCTCTTCCAGCTCTTCCGTCCCATGCCAAAGTGGGACGAGAAGGACGACCACATCCTCCAGAGCCTCTCGGAGGAGCCGGTCGCATAGCAGGGTTCGACCCCCGCGGCCCACAGGCGGTCTCGCCCCGACCCCCAACGGGGCGGGACCGCAGGGTCGCCCAACGACGGACGCAGGCTCTTCTCATCACGGAAAGGGGTGATGTGCATGGATGTGAGCTCGATGGCCACCGCCGTACTCCTCTCCGCGGCCGTGGTCGGATCCTGCGTCGAGGTGCGGCACGCGTGCAGGGGGAAGTCTTTCTAGCTGCGGCGAAGGTCGCGCTTGCAGAGCCGGGTGGCTACTCGGCCACCTGGCTCTTTTTCTGGCACGAGGGGCAGATGCCGTAAAATATCGTGCTCGCGTGGACGTCGACATAGCCCCACGTGCGCTCCACCTGGCGCTGCGCGTCCTCCACGTCCGGCGCCGGCACGTCCGTCACGCTGCCGCACTCCGTGCACACCAGGTGTGCGTGGCAATCGCTCCTTCGGTCGAAGCGCTCGCCGCCGGACACCTTGACGGATATGATGTCGCCCGACTCCACCAGGACGTGCAGGTTGCGGTACACCGTGCCGCGGCTCACGTGCCCGTCCTTCTCGCGCACGCGAAGGTACACCTCGTCGGCGGTGGGGTGGTCGTCCAGCTCCCGCACCGCGTCGAGCACCAGCTGGCGCTGGCGCGTGTTGCGTCTCTCCATGGGACCTCCCTTCTGCGCCGCCTTTTCGTGCGTCACCCGTCGTGCAATGCGCCGAGTGCGCTCCCATGCAGATTATATCCTATATTATTAGGACAATGTATTGCTAACATCATGTGGCGCAGGGTAGAATCTGTGCTGGCAACCACTCGGCGGGCCCGATGCCCGCTGGCATCGAACTGTATACACAAAAGAGAGGGGAGGTCCCCTTGGACGCATCCGTCACACGCACGATCATAGGCCTCGCGATACCGCTCGCGGGCACCACGGCCGGCGCGGCCATGGTCTTCCTCATGCGCGGCCGGCTCAACCACGCCGTCGACCGCGCGCTCACGGGGTTTGCCGCCGGCGTGATGGTCGCGGCATCCGTCTGGAGCCTCATCGTTCCGGCGATAGAGGAGTCATCCGCCATGGGGCGCCTTGCCTGGGTCCCGGCGTTCGTGGGCTTCTGGCTGGGAATCCTGTTCCTGCTGCTGCTGGACAGCCTGCTGCCCCACCTCCACCTGGGCGAGAAGGACACGCATCCCGAGGGCCTGAGGTCCAACCTCCAGCGCAAGACGCTCATGCTCCTGGCCGTGACCATCCACAACATTCCCGAGGGCATGGCCGTGGGAGTGGTGTATGCGGGCCTGCTCTCCGGCGGCACGGGGCTCACGGCGGCCGGCGCCCTTGCGTTGTCCGTGGGCATCGCGATTCAGAACTTCCCAGAGGGAGCGATCATATCCATGCCGCTTCGCGCGGAGGGGTCAAGCCGCACGCGCGCGTTTCTCGGCGGCTTCCTTTCCGGCGTGGTGGAGCCCGTGGGCGCCGTCCTCACGATCCTGGCCGCGCGCCAGCTGGTGCCGCTCATGCCGTACCTGTTGAGCTTCGCCGCCGGCGCCATGGTCTACGTGGTGGTGGAGGAGCTCATCCCCGAGATGAGCGAGGGGGAGCACTCCAACGTGGGCGTGCTTGCGTTCGCGCTCGGCTTCACGCTCATGATGGCGCTCGACGTGGGCCTGGGCTAGGACTGCCGGCGCGCACGGCATAGGTCCATGCGCATGAAATCGCGGTCGCACAAGAAGGGCCCCGCGCGCACCGGTGTGCGCGGGGCCCCGTCATGCCGTGTGGGGTGTGGCTACTTCTTGGCCTTGCCCTGGTTGGCGACGGCGTTGATCTTCTTCTCGATCGTCTCGGGGTCGCCGATGTAGTGCTTGTCGATGATGTTCCAGTCCTTGTCGAAGGTGTAGGAGCAGGGGACGCCGGTGGGGATGTTGACCTTCAGGATCTCCTCCGGGGTCAGGTGCTCAAGCTGCATCACCAGGGCGCGCAGGCTGTTGCCGTGTGCGGCGATGAGCACGCGCTTGCCGGCCTCCATCTGCGGCTTGATCTCCTTCTCGAAGTACGGCCACGCGCGGGCGATGGTGTCCTTCAGGCACTCGGTGTACGGCAGGTCCTCCTGCGGCACGTCGCGGAACTGGTCCTGGATGTGCGGGTCGCGGGGGTCGCCGGGCTTCAGTGCGGGCGGCTGCACGTCAAAGGAGCGACGCCAGATGAGGACCTGCTCCTCGCCGTGCTCCGCGGCGGCGTCGGCCTTGTTCAGGCCCTGCAGCGCGCCGTAGTGGCGCTCGTTCAGGCGCCACGTCTTGTGGACGGGCAGCCACGCGCGGTCCATCTGGTCCAGAACGATGTTCAGGGTGTGGATGGCGCGCTTCAAAAGCGACGTGTAGCAGACGTCGAAGTCATAGCCCTGCTCCTTGAGGGCCTTGCCGCCCGCGGCGGCCTCCGCGCGGCCGGTGTCCGTCAGGTCGACGTCGGTCCAACCGGTGAAGAGGTTCTTCAGGTTCCACTCGGACTCACCGTGACGGATGATGACGAGCTTCATCGTGTCTTCTGCCATGCCAGTTCCTTTCCGTAGAAACGCCTGCATACCACACAAACAAACTGTCCCTATTCTACGGCAGGTGCGTGCGTCGCATGTGGAGGAACTTGCCCGCGCGCCCACCCGTGCCAACTTGACGGCGAATCGTGGCCAATTCGCGACGAGGCGCATTAATCCGCGGCGTCCACGTCCAGCGTGACGCTCACCTTGTAGTCGGGGTAGGTCGCCTGAACCTCGCCCACGATCTGGCGGTAGGTGGACTCTCGGTCGGGGAGGGCGAAGTCCAGGATTACGTCGAAGTCCAGCAGGCGGTTCTTCTCGTCCACGTGGAAGCCGTGCATCTGGATGACGCCGTCGTGCGCCATGACCATGCGCGTTACCTCGGAGCGCATGCGCATGGCAACGTCGTCGGAGGTGTTGCGCGAGTAGATGCCCACGGCGGCCAGGATGACCCTGCCGTTCGTGCCCGCGTACACGGCGTGCTGGATGCGGCGGGTCATCTCGTCTATGCAGTCCGCTCGCAGGGTGTCCGCGACCTCCGTGTGGACGGAGCCGACGAGCTGCTCGGGGCCATAGGAGTGAAGCACCAGGTCATACGCGCCGTTTGCGTCTGGGTCCGCGCTGACTATGCGGCGCACCTCCTGCGCGAGCTCCGCGTCCGCGCGCTCGCCCAGGATCTGGCTCAGGGTATCGCGCAGCATGTCCAGGCCGCTCTTCACGATCACGACGCTGATGGCGGCGCCCACCCACGCCTCGATGGCAAACCCGGTCGTGATGAACACGGCCGCGGCCGCGAGGGTCGAGGCGGAGAGCACCGCGTCGAACAGGGCGTCCGCGCCGGAGGCCACGAGGGAGTCCGATCCCACGCGCTCGCCCGTCGCCTTCACGTGGCGTCCCAGGACGAGCTTCACGACGACGGCCGCGGCGATGATCACGAGCGACGTGGTCGTGTAGCTGGGCGTCTGCGGGGACACGATGCCCTTTACGGACTCGATGAGCGAAGAGACGCCTGCGTACAGCACGATGATCGATATCACGGTGGCCGAGAGGTACTCCACGCGACCGTAGCCGAGCGGGTGGTTCTTGTCCGGCGCCTTGCCGGCGAGCTTCGTGCCCACGATGGTTATGACGGAGCTCATGGCGTCGGACAGGTTGTTCACGGCGTCCATCGTGACGGCGATGGAGTGGGTCAGCATGCCCACGACCGCCTTGAAGGCGGCGAGAAGGACGTTCGCCCCGATGCCGAGGACGCTCGTCCTCACGATGGTGGCCTCGCGGCTGCGGGCGCCTGGGTCCGCGCCCGCAGCTGCGGCCACCGGGGCCGCGTCCTTCTCGTCCGTGGGCGCCTGCTGGCGCGCCTGCGTCTGATGCTCGTCGTCACGTGTTGACATGATGTCTGATCCCTCTTCCATGCTCTGCGTACCTGCGACAAGGGCGTGCCGGCAGGTGCGGGCTTCCGCGGCCTGCCGGCACGTGCGTATATGCATTGTGGCCCTTCCGGGGCGGCGCCGCAACGCGGCGGCCGGGCTACAGCTGCCGGGCCACGGCCTTCTCGACCTCGGCCATGTCGACCGTCGGCTCGAAGCGCTCCACGAGGTTGCCCTCGCGGTCCACCAGGAACTTGGTGAAGTTCCACATGATGTAAGCCTTGTCGCCGAACTTCTTGTTGTTGGCGTCCGCGAACTTCTTGAGCGCGAGGGCCTTCACCGTGCGGCCGAAGCCCTGGAACGGCTTCTCGGTCGCGAGGTCGGCAAACAGCGGGTCCGCGTTGTCGCCGTTGACGTCGATCTTCTTGAACTGCGGGAACTCGGTGCCAAACTTCATGGTGCAGAAGCTGTGGATATCGTCGTCGGACTCGGGTGCCTGGCCGGCAAACTGGTTGCACGGGAAGTCGAGCACCTCGAAGCCCTGGTCGCGGTACTTCTTGTAGATGGCCTCCAGGTCGTCGTACTGGGGCGTGAATCCGCAGCCGGTTGCGGTGTTCACGATCAGGAGCACCTTGCCGGCGTACTGCCTGAGGTCCGTGGTGCTGCCGTCCCTGTTGGTGACGGTGTAGTCAAAGTAGCTCATGGACTGTCCTTTCCACGTGGTGCGGAGGGGTCCGCGCCTTGCTGTCAAGCAATATAGTAGACAACAAAATAGCGCACGATTAAAAATACACGCGAGAAACACGTCGCGTCCCGGTCGCGGCCCCCTCGGCATGCCGGCGCCGTCGCTTGCGGCGCGCGTCCGGGGGGCGCCCGCGGCGCGTGCCTGGTGGTGCGTCATACTTGGGGGCGAGGAGTGACGTGGGCGTGGTGTGTAGACGCCGCCAGGGTGGGTACGTATTGAGTTAGCCATGGGTTACATTTGTGACGTACGATACGACATGGAGGTTCATCATGCTTGACTTCATCATCGTGGCGGCCGTCGCCGTTGCGTTTGCGCTTTGCGTCCGCAGCCTGCGGAAGGGCTCCGGCGAATGCTCCGGGTGCGCCCAGGAGGCAACGTGCGCCGCCCACGCCACCGGAGCGGGGAAGTGCCCCGTGGCGCAGGACATGGTCGCGAAGGCAAGCGAGGCGCTCGGGGATCCAACAAGCCGCGGATAGCGCGCCCGGCGCACGTGGGAGAGCGCACCGTGCAAGCCGCGCAGCGACCTGTGCGCAGCAACATATATATGTGTGGTGCTGGCGCATGGCGCTGCGCGGCTGCGGCCGATGTATTAGTATTCTAACGGCTTACGACACCCTCGACCGCTTGCGAGCGTAAGGCGGCGACTCGGCGGGCGCACCTGCTTACGAAACACTTGCGTAACCTCGATATGCCACAGTAAGACCGATATGTGCGCAGGTACGCCGCCTTGCATCGCGATGGAAGGATCTGACATGAGTGATAGGAATGTCGACTTTGTCCTAAGGACGGTAGAGAAGCGCGACATCCGCTTCGTGCGTCTTTGGTTCACGGACGTCATGGGCAAGCTCAAGAGCTTCTCGATCTCCTCCGAGGACCTGGAGGAGGCGTTCGAGGAGGGCGTCGGCTTCGACGGCTCGTCCGTGGAGGGCTTCGTCTCGTCCGAGGAGTCGGACATGCTCGCCTTCCCGGACCCCGCAACCTTCCAGATCCTGCCGTGGAGGCCACAGCAGAAGGGCGTCGCGCGCGTGTTCTGCGACATCAAGACGCCCTCGCGCGAGCCGTTCGAGGGCGACTCGCGCTCCTGCCTCGAGCGCGTCTTCCGCGCGGCGGACGCGAAGGGCTACGTCCTGAACGTCGGCCCGCGCATCGAGTACTTCTACTTCGACAACGACCTCAACCCCATCCCGCAGGACCAGGGCGGCTACTTCGAGCTCACGACGTCGGACGTCGCGACGGACCTCCGCCGCTCCACCACGCTCATGCTCGAGCGCATGTCCATTCCCGTCACGTACTCCTTCCACTCCTCGTCCCCGTCGCAGAACGCGGTCGAGCTGCGCTACACGGAGGCTCGCAGCTGTGCGGACAACATCATGACCGCGCGTGTGGTGATAAGGCAGGAGGCGTACCAGAACGGCTTGTTCGCGTCGTTCATGCCAAAGCCCATCAACGGCTGCCTCGGGTCGGGAATGTTCCTGTACGAGTCCCTGTTCGACCACGAGGGCAACAACCTGTTCTGGGCGCCTAAGACCCAGAACGAGGCGCACCTGAGCGAGCTCGCGCAGCACTACATGGCCGGCCTCCTGAAGTACGCGCCGGAGATGTCCCTCGTCTCGAACCCCACGGTGAACTCCTACAAGCGGCTCGTCGAGAACGGCGAGGTCCCCATCTACACCACGTGGGGCCGCAAGAACCGCTCCACGCTCGTCCGCATTCCCACGCACAAGCCCGGCAAGCACCAGTCCACCCGCATCGAGCTGCGCAACCCCGATCCCACGGCGAACCCGTACCTCACGATCGCGCTCACCCTCGCAGCGGGCATCCGCGGCATCGAGGAGGGGCTCACGCTCCCGCCGGAGTCGACGGTCGATCCCGCGACCCTCTCGGATGCGGAGCGCAAGGAAAGCGGCATCGAGCGCCTTCCGCGCAACCTCGGCGAGGCCATCGAGCTCTTCGAGTCGAGCTCGTTCGTGCGCGAGGTGCTTGGCGAGCACATCGCGGACTTCTATGCGAAGGAGAAGCGCAAGGAGTGGGACGAGTACTGCTCTACCGTGACCGACTGGGAGCGTGCGAAGTACTACGCGGGCGTCTAGCAATGACCCGCTTCGGTAATATGGCATAAACGCACCCGTAATATTTATGCTGAATACTGTTCACAGGTACAAGGCGACCGTTCGCGTGATGCGACGGTCGCTTTTGTACGTCTTGCTTCACCAGTTGGGTAAGGTTAATCACGTCTGGCAGATATTTGACAACTTCATTTCCATATTCGAAATTACGATATATAGAACTTTCATATTCACAAATCAACAGTATTATGGTTTGCAATCTCCATGTGGCCGCGACCGACGGGTCCGTGGGGTGGGCGTGTTCGTGCGTTGGGACGACGGCGTGCGCCGCGCCCGTGGACTTCAGCGGAAGCTTGAAGGGGAGATAGGAATGAAGAAGAACAACTGCGTCCGATTGCGTAGGCTGCCGGCCATCCTGGTGGCGTCCATCGTGCTCGTGCTGGCGCTCGGCATCTCCGGATGCGGCACGTCGGCGAGCGGAGGCTCTGCCAAGAAGGCCGAGTCCCAGAAGATGACCCTCGTGCACAAGGGCAAGCTCACGGTCGTTTCCGACCTTGCGAACCCGCCGTTCGACTACATGGAGGGCCAGACGAAGAAGGGCTTCGAGGTCGAGCTCATGCAGGAGCTCGCCAAGAAGATGGGGCTGGAGTGCGAGTACCTCAACCCCATGAAGTTCGACTCCATCATCCCCACCATCAAGCAGGGCGGCAAGGCCGACGTTGGCGCCTCCAACTTCACCATCACGGAGGAGCGCCAGAAGGAGATCGACTTCACCAACGCGTACATCGACTCCAACCAGGGGCTCGTCACCGCGAAGGGCGCGGCCGACCAGGTTGGCGCCGACACCAAGACGCTCGACAACGCCAGCTCAACGATCGCGGTCCAGGCGGGCACCACGGGCGAGTCCTGGGTGAAGGAGAACCTGCCCAACGCCACGGTCGTCGCGCTCGACGACCCGATCGCCGCGCTGTCCGGCGTGTCGACGGGCCTGTACAAGGCCGCCGTCGCAGACCTGCCCGTCATGCAGTACGAGTGCAAGAACTCCTACACGGACCTCGCGGTCGCGAAGGAGATTCCCACCGGCGAGCAGTACGGCATCGTCGTGAGCAAGGAGAATCCCGCGCTCACGAAGGCCCTGAACAAGGCGCTGAAGCAGTGCCGCAAGGATGGCACGCTCTCGAAGCTCGAGCTGAAGTGGTTCGGCGTCGACTACGAGGAGAAGAGCGCGACCGCCTCGACCGCAAGCGCGTCCTCGCTCTCCGGCGACGCCGGCTCCGTGAGCGTGAGCAAGGCGACCGCGCGTCCTAACGAGGACGGCGGCGACAAGGTCATCGGCGGCATCAACACCCGCCTCACCTGGGAGGCGACCACCAAAGTGAAGGACGGCGTCTCGTCCGTCACCCTGAAGCTCCCCAAGGGCGCGAGCTTTGACGGCTCCACGACGAAGGTCACCGTGCTCGAGGGCCTCAAGCGCATCAGCATCGACGGCTCCGCGAAGGCGAGCGGCAACACCATCACCGTCAAGTTCGAGACCCCGATTCCCACGGGCTCGCTCCTCCGCCTCGAGATCACGGACATGAAGTTCCCCAGCGAGGGCGGCAAGAACAAGGTCACCGGCAGCTACACCACCGCGGCCGGCGTCAAGGGCAACCTGCCCGCGTCGCCGTCCATCAAGACCAGCGCCAACACCCCCGTGCAGCAGATCGTCATGTGGCTCGACGGCCAGGCATGGGTGAGCGCATGGAACTCCGTGCCGTTCCTCAACATGTTCTTCAAGCCGCAGCTCCTCGTGACCTCGTTCGTCTCGCTGTTCGGCGGCTGGCTTCTCTGCCTGCTCATCGTGGTCGTCGCGTACCCGTTCGCCATCGTGCTCGGCTTGCTGTTCGCCATGATGAGGATCTCCAAGTTCAGGGTGCTTCGGGGCATCGCCTCGGTCTACATCAACATCCTGCGCGGCACGCCGCTCTTCCTGCAGATCTACATCATGTTCTTCGGCCTGCCCATGGTCGGCATCAACATCGACAACAACATCCTGGGCATCATCGTGATGGCCATCAACTCCTCCGCCTACCAGGCCGAGATCTACCGCGCCGGCATCCAGTCCATCCCGAGGGGCCAGTACGAGGCCGCATCCTCCCTCGGCATGAACGGCAGGCAGACCATGTTCACGGTCATCCTGCCCCAGATGGTCCGCCGCGTCATCCCCACCGTCACGAGCGACTTCATCACCTCCTACAAGGACACCTCGCTCCTGTCCTCCGTCGGCGTCATGGAGCTCATGATGTTCTCGAAGAACCTCACCACCGTCTCCGGCAACATCACCCCGTACATGGCCGCGGCCATCTACTACCTCATCGTCACGCTGCCGCTCATCAAGGTCGTCGGCATCGTCGAGGCGCGCCTCGCCGACGCGGAGAACGGCGGAGGCCCCAGGCCTGGCGGCAAGAGGGCCGCGAAGTCCGCGGAGGGCGCCGAGGAAGGCGAGAAGAACTTCTCGGCCGACGGCAAGGCATCCGCTGGCAAGAGCTTCAGCGCGCTTGACGCGCTTGCCGCCCCGTTCAGGTCCCACGCAGGTCAGGAGGCATAGCCGATGTTTGGAAAGAACGGACACAGGATCGACGCCGTCGAGGTGCCTCCCGCGATGGACGCACAGGAGGCTGCCCGCATTGCC
Organism: Parafannyhessea sp. LCP19S3_B1; assembly: GCF_052121955.1. Lineage (NCBI taxonomy): Bacteria > Bacillati > Actinomycetota > Coriobacteriia > Coriobacteriales > Atopobiaceae > Parafannyhessea > Parafannyhessea sp. LCP19S3_B1. Next base: position 67,564 of record NZ_JBQKDH010000002.1, read on the forward strand.
TACGAGCGCGACAAGAACCTGACGAGGCACCACTTCGAGGAGGGCGAGCACCCGATCGTCCGCATCGAGCACCTGAACAAGACGTTCACGGACACGCCGGTCCTGCGCGACGTGAACCTGGACGTGTGGAACGGCGAGATCGTCGTGGTGCTGGGACCGTCCGGCTCTGGCAAGTCCACGATGCTGCGCTGCATCAACCTGCTCGAGACGCCGACCGCCGGCCACATCCTCATCGCGGACAAGGAGATCACCGGCACGAAGAAGACCGACGTGAACATGCTGCGCCGCGACCTTGGCATGGTCTTCCAGGGCTTCAACCTCTTCCCGCACATGACCGCGCTCGAGAACGTGATGGTGGGCCAGGTGAAGGTCCTGAAGAAGCCTAAGGAGGAGGCTCGCGTCGAGGCCATGAAGCAGCTGGAGGCCGTGGGGCTCGCGGACCGCGCGGACTACAAGCCGCCCCAGCTTTCCGGCGGCCAGCAGCAGCGCGTCGCCATCGCGCGCGCCGTCGCCATGCACCCGAAGGTCATCCTCTTCGACGAGCCGACCTCCGCGCTCGACCCCGAGCTGGTGCGCGACGTCCTGAACGTCATGAGGGACCTCGCGCTGCACAGCGGCATGACCATGATCGTGGTCACGCACGAGATGGGCTTCGCCCGCGACGTCGCGGACCGCGTCGTGTTCATGGAGGGCGGCGTCGTGGTCGAGCAGGGCCTGCCCGAGGAGGTGTTCGACCACCCGAAGACGCAGCGCACGAAGGAGTTCCTGGGCAACATCCGTTAGGCGTACGTGCCTGATAGGTTCTCGTAGCTTCTGTCGGGCGTTACGTACGTGAAAATGCAGATTTTTGCTTCAGCGCACGAGAGTTTACATTGCAACTTGTAATGTATGATAATGTAAGCCGAGAGCACCTTAGGGTGCCCTCGGTTTTTGCGTGGCGAGCACTGTGGGTTGGGGGCCGTGGATGCACCACAAGAACATCCTGTTAGTCGCAAAGACCTCTCGCTACATCGAGCGTATGCGAGAGCTAAAGCATGCCCTGGACGTGTCGATCCTACCGACGACGCCCGAGACCTTCGCGCAGGCGATTTCCTCTGGGCACGACTTCGACCTGGTGGTGCTTGACTCCAACGGGCTCGAGCAGGACACGCTCAACGCCGTCGACTCCTACGTCACTGACAACGGGTTCATCCCCACGCTCGTCATCCAGGACGAGTCGAAGCTCGGCTCGCTCCACCTTCCCGCGCAGGGCAGGAACGACTTCATCACCTCCACGGCGAGCGAGGCGGAGTTCGAGGTGCGCTGCGCGCTGCTCTTGTGGCCCGGCGAGGAGAGCGCCCCGGCGGACATCGTCACCGTGGACAACATGACCATCAACCTCGCGACCTACCAGGTCTACATCGACGAGAAGCCCGTCGACCTGACGCTGATGGAGTACTCGCTCCTCTCGTTTCTGGCGACGCACCCCTCGCGCGCGTACTCGCGCGAGACGCTGCTGCACCGCGTGTGGGGCTTCGAGTACTGTGGCGGCACCCGCACGGTCGACGTGCACATCAGGCGCGTCCGCTCGAAGGTGGGCCCGCAGGTGGCGTCGCACATCGTGACGGTGCGCGGCGTTGGCTACCTGTTCAAGATCTAGGCGACATCGTCAGGCCGCACGCCAGATTGCAAACCGAGCCCTCGCGGCTCGGTTTTTTGTTACCCAGACTTTCAGCTAACCAAAAGCGTTGTTCTGGTGACGTGTCAAGGGCGAGAAGAGCGTCTGTCGCGACATGCGACGGGTACAGTGAGGGTGTACACAGAGGTCGGACGGGTGCGAGGCGCCCGACGGAAGAGGGGTCATCATGAGCGAGAACGACAACGGCCGTCCACCCATTCCGGGCGTGGACCAGACGGTTGCGCAGCCCACGGTCAGCGTGAGCCCGGCGCAGCCTGGCGCGCAGGGCGCGCAGGATCAGACGGGCGCGAACGGCGCAGGTGCGCCGGATGCGGGCAAGGGGCCGGACGGCGGCAAGCGCCACGGCGGCCATACGCTCAGGAACGCGCTGGTGGGGCTGTGCGGCGGCATCGTCGGTGCGCTGCTCGTGACGCTCGCGCTGTTTGGCACGGGCTACCTGGGAGGCGCGGCCGCGTCGTCCTCCGCCACCACCTCGCAGTCGACCGCCGGAAAGACCATCAAGATCGACAACACCGACGAGGCGACGACGGCCCAGGCCGCCGCGGCTAAGTCGCTTCCGTCCGTCGTGGTGGTGAACGTCACGACGAGCGAAGGCTCTGGCCTGGGCTCCGGCGTCGTGTACGACAAGAAGGGCGACATCATCACGAACTACCACGTGATCGACGGCGCGACCTCCATCTCCGTCACCATCAACAACAAGAGTTACGACGCGAAGGTCGTGGGCTCGGACGCGTCGAGCGACATCGCCGTCATCAAGGCGGACATCGGCGACGACGAGGTGACCCCGATCGAGGTGGGCAACTCCGACAAGCTCGTCGTGGGCGACTGGGTCATGTCCGTGGGCAGCCCGTTTGGCCTGGACCAGTCCGTCTCGGCCGGCATCGTGAGCTCGCTTGCGCGCAACCAGACGATGCAGTCGTCCTCCGGCGAGACGATCTACACGAACCTCATCCAGACGGACGCGGCCATCAACCCGGGCAACTCCGGTGGCGCCCTCGTGAACTCGAAGGGCCAGCTCGTTGGCATCTGCACGCTCTTCTCGTCTGACACGGAGTCCTTCGCGGGCATAGGATTTGCGATTCCGGGCAACTACGCAACGAAGATCGCGGACACCATCATCGCGGGCAAGACGGTGACGCACGCCTACATAGGCCTGACGATGCAGACGGTGAACGCCCAGAACGCCACGGCGAACGGGCTTTCCGTGAAGCAGGGCGCGTATGTGGCCGACGTCACGAGCGGCAGCCCCGCCGACAAGGCCGGCATCAAGAAGGGCGACATCATCGTGGCGGTCGACGGCGACGAGATCACGTCTGCGGACGGCATGATTCTGGCGGTGCGCTCGCACGACATTGGCGACACGGTCAAGGTGACGTTCATGCGCGGCGACTCGAAGAAGACCGTCGAGGTGACGCTGGGCGACGATGCGGAGCTCCAGAAGCAGCTGAAGGAGCAGAGCCAGCAGCAGAACACGCAGCAAAACAACGGCCTGGGCGACGGATACGGTAACGGGTCTGGCAGCGGCTCGTCCCAGGAGGACCTGATGCAGGAGATCTACAACTACCTCAACCAGAACCACGGCGGCTCGTACTCGGACGGGACGTCCGGAAGCTCGAACCAGAGCTAGGGACCGCGGGGCCGCATGGCGCGGCGCCCGCGTGAGGGATACAATCCAGAGCCAGGCACTTCTCGCCCGCGTCGGCCTCACGGCTTGGCGCGGGCGAGCGCGCACGGGCGCACCGCGAGAGCGCGCGGCGCCCTGCGCGGCCTGGGCTTTGGTTCGAAGGCCTATGTGCGCCGATGGTGCGGGAGGGATGCGCGCATGGAATACGCAAGCGACCCGGCGTTCTGCCACGTGTGCGGGACGAGGCTCGTGCTGAGGGAGCAGCCGGAGGACGGACCGGAGCCGTGGTGCCCGACCTGCGGGGCGTGGCGCTACCCCGGCTTCAGCGTGGGGTGCAGCATGATCGTGTACCACCCGGACGGCACGCGCATCCTGACGATCGACCAGTATGGCAAGCGCGGGATCCTGGTGGCGGGCTACGTCGCGCGCGGGGAGGACCTGGAGTCGACCGCGCGGCGCGAGGTGCGCGAGGAGACGGGGCTCGAGCTGGATTCCGTGGCGTTCAACGCGAGCAGGTTCTATGGGCCCTCGAACACGCTGATGGCGAACTTCGTGTGCCACGCCACGGGGGAGGAGGCCCGCGCGAGACCCGGTGAGGTGGACCGGCTGAGGTGGGTGAGCGTTGGGGACGTGCTGGGACGGATGCCGGAGGGGTCCCTTGCGCAGTGGTTCGTGCGGCACCACCTGGAGTCCGTGGGGCTGGCATAGCGCCGGCGGTGCGGGGGCGTGCCTCTTTTGCGGCTTTCCGCCCCGGCCGCGCGCGCCGTGAGATAATCTCTTGTCTTGTGGCGACGTAGGGAGGAAGCGCATGGCAGACCGGGACGCAAGGCAGACGGCGGCGACAGGCACGCAGTTCTCGCTGTTTGGGCGGGACCAGGCTCCGGAGGTGCCGGGGGGCGGCGCCGGCGCGTCCACGCCGGCCGAGCGCGCGGCCGAGCTGAACCGCATCCTTTCGCACGCGGCATACGCGTACTACGCGCTGGACGACCCCGAGATGACGGACGCGCAGTTTGACCGCTACCTGGTGGAGCTGCAGCAGATCGAGGCCGCGCACCCCGAGCTGGTGACGCCGGACTCCTACACCCAGCGCGTGGGCGGCTACGTGAGCGAGCAGTTTGCGCCCGTGCGCCACGCGCGCCGCATGTACTCCATAGACGACGCGATGGACCTGGATGAGCTGGACGAGTGGCTCGCCCGCACCGAGGAGGCGCTTGCCGCCGCGGGGGAGGGGCCCGTCGCCTACACCTGCGAGCTGAAGATCGACGGCCTTGGCATCGCGCTGACGTATCGCGACGGGCGTCTGGTGCGCGCGGCGACGCGCGGCGACGGCACGACGGGCGAGGACGTGACGCATAACGCGCTCACGATAAAGGACATCCCCACGACGCTGGGGAAGGCCGGCCTTGCGCGCGTGGCCGACGGCGGCTTTGGACACTCCGTCGAGGTTCGCGGCGAGGTGTACATGCCGAAGCATTCCTTCGTGCGGCTGAACGAGGAGAATGACGCGGCCGGCAGGGCGCCGTTCGCGAACCCGCGCAACGCCGCCGCCGGGTCGCTGCGCCAGAAGGACCCGAAGGTGACGGCCGCGCGAGACCTGGAGACGTTCATATACGCCGTGGCCGACGAGGACCCCCTGGACGTTGCGACCCAGAGCGACTTTCTGGACTGGCTGCGCGACTGCGGCTTTAGCGTGAACCCGCACGCCCGCCGCGTGGCGACCGCCGCCGAGGTGCACGCGTACTGCGCGGACGCGCTCGCGCACCGCGAGGACCTGGACTACGACATCGACGGCGTGGTGGTGAAGGTGGACTCGTTCGCCTCGCAGGCGAGCCTTGGCTTCACGGCGCGCGCGCCGCGCTGGTCCATTGCGTTCAAGTTTCCCCCGGAGGAGAAGAGCACCATCTTGCGCCAGATCCGCGTGCAGGTGGGGCGCACCGGCGTGCTGACGCCGGTGGCGGAGTTCGACCCCGTGGTGGTGGCGGGCTCCACGATCGCGCGCGCGACGCTGCACAACATAGACGAGGTGCGTCGCAAGGACGTGCGTGTGGGCGACACCATCGTGGTGCACAAGGCGGGCGACGTCATCCCGGAGGTGGTGGGGCCCCTCGACCGCGAGGACGAGGAGCACCTTGTCCGTCCGCTGTGGGAGATGCCCGCGACGTGCCCCAGCTGCGGCAGCCCCGTCGTGCGCGAGGAGGGCGAGGTGGCGTACCGCTGCGTGTCCATCGACTGCCCCGCGCAGGCGACGGAGCGCCTGATCCACTGGGGCAGCCGCAACGCCATGGACATAGACGGCCTTGGCGACGAGATCGTGGGCCGCATGGTCGAGCAGGGGCTGCTGCTGGACGTGGCCGACTTCTACACGCTCACGGCGGACGAGCTTGCGGCCGTCGACACGGGCAGGGTGTACGAGACGAGCACGAAGGACCACCTCGAGGGCGACGGCATCGTGGTGGGGCCGACCATCGCGGGGAAGATCATGGGGCAGATAGAGGAGTCCAAGGGCCGCGGGCTTGCGCGCGTGCTGTTTGGCCTGGGCATCCGCCACGTGGGTGCGAACGTGGCCGCGCTGCTTGCGAACTCATTCGGGTCGATGGAGCGCCTCATGCTCGCAAAGGAGGCCGACATATCCGCGATCGACGGCATTGGGCCGAAGATTGCGGCAAGCGTGCGCGAGTTCTTCTCGATAAAGAAGAACGTCGCCGTCATCGAGCGCCTGCGCGAGAGCGGGGTGAGCCTGGAGCAGGAGGGCTTTGGCGAGGAGCCGGAGAAGCCGCAGACGCTTGCGGGGCTCACGTTCGTGCTGACGGGGACGCTCAAGGGGCACACCCGCACCGAGGCGGGTAACCTGCTGAAGGCGATGGGCGCGAAGGTGTCCGGCTCCGTATCGAAGCGCACTAGCTACGTCGTTGCGGGTGAGGCGGCGGGTTCGAAGCTGACGAAGGCGCAGCAGCTTGGGGTGCCCGTGCTGGACGAGGCGGCTCTGGACGAGATCCTTGCGACGGGCGTGGTGCCTGCGGTCGAGGGATAGCGAGCTGCGGGCGCCTCGCGCCATGCGGGCTGGCGGCACACGTCGGCCGCGAGTTTACAAGATCTTGCAAGGTCACCCCTGGTGTGTGCAGGGGCGACTGGGGCGCGGGCACACACCCGACCCCAGTTCGCACGACCCTGCAAGGTCGTGGCGGGCGCGTACCCGCCGCCGCACACGTCGGCCGCGAGTTTACAAGATCTTGCAAGGTCGCCCCCGGTGCGTTGCGTAAATAGGGGCCCCGTGCCACGAAGTCGCGGGTGTGCTTCGCGTAATGTGAGAATCCCCCGGGTGTGATACGTGAGCGTTTGGTTCGACAACACATGATCGCAGGTAGGTTGGCCGTACCATAACTCGTTTAACCATCACCGCGTCACACACCCCGGGATTCCTGCCACGGCGGCCCCAGAGGTGCAACACACCCGGCCCGAGCTCGCACGATTCCGCAAGGTCGGTCCGAGTGCGTGCAGGCGGAGCCGGGCCCCGGGTACACACCCGCGCCGAGTTTGCAGCGGGTCCGTAAACTCGGGCCAGACGAGTACGCTTGCGATAGGCGCCGGTACACTCCTGCCGCGAGTTTGCAGGGCCGGCGTAAACTCGCCCCTCATGTGTGCGGGAGGCACGTCCCGCCGGTACACGTGGGGCAGAAACGCGCGGGATCCCGCAAACTCGCGGCCGACGTGTGCCATAAGAATTCTAACCATGTCAGGAACTCGCCCATGTGTACCGGAAAATGCAAACTCGGGTCAGACGTGTACCATGAGGAATTAGTCTAATCCCACATAGCATGAGATAGACGAGCTGAGCGATCAAATCCTTAACGAACGACCCGGTACACGTCTGACAGTTCCTGACATGGTTCAACTTTCGATGGTACTCGTCTGACCCGAGTTTGCGGCTTCTTGCCAAAAGCGCGCCCATGTGTACCCGCCCCGTACACATGGGCGCCCAGTTTGCAGGGACCCTGCAAACTGGGCTTCGAAGTGTACCCGGCCCGGTACACGTCGACCGCGAGCTTGCACCGACCCTGCAAACTGGGCCGCGACGTGTACCGGTGCCGCATGGCGACCATGATCGCAAGTGCGTAAGGTCATGTGGTGCGAAGGGTGGCTTGGCTTTGCCTTGCGTGATGAGGCCGGGCGAAGGTCGGCCTGCGGTCAAATGGCTCCCAGAATTGCAATTAGTACTGTGTCAAATGCATAAAATTACGTCTTTGCTACAAAATCGCATCAATTCAGTTCACAGTTCATGCACGACGGCCCTGAGCTGCGCCGGCATCCCTAGAATCGTGGCGTACGCAGTCAAGAATGCAAGGGGTGATTCGCTATGGAGGAATCCGAGAAGCGTTTCGGTCGCGTCTTGGCATGGCTGGACGACGACGAGAAGACCGTTGAGTTCAAGCGCGAGAGGCCGCACACGTGGCTCGAGGAGCTCGGCGAGCTGAACGAGGAGGGCAAGCTCGAGTCCGTTTCCAGGACCCTGAGGTTCCCACGTTCGAAGGAGGAGGAGTACGAGAGCGACGACGTCACCTGGCTATAGGGCGAAAGCTCGTCAGGTTTCCGTTCGGATGCCGCGGTCTGTGGGTTTGCAAGAGTTTCGCCGCGACGTCCTTCTCGGCGCTATCCTTCCAGAATGAATTGGAACCATGGCCCCTTGCACCAGTTGCGAGGGGCCTTCCTGTGGGGAGTCCCGTCGTGGCGGAAATCTACTACTCTCTCGTGACCATCCTTCTGGTGACCGTGGTGTCGCCGTTCGTGGCGAGCCTCATTCCGGGCCGCGCGGTGCCCGAGGTCGTGTTTCTCGTGTTCGGAGGCGCCATCTGCGGAAAGTTCGGGCTAGCAGGTATAAACCCCGACCTCGAGCCGGTCAAGCTCCTCGCCGACCTTGGCATGGGCTTCCTCTTCCTGAAGGCCGGCTACGAGATCGACACCCGCGACCTTCTGGGACGCACGGGCGCCTATGCCGCCGGCTCGTGGCTGGTGTCTCTTGGGCTGGGGTTCGCCGTCGTGGCGCTCGTCTTCTCGAGGCTCGGCTTCAACCAGTCGTCGTGGGTGGCGCTCGCCATCTGCATGACGACCACCGCGTACGGCACGCTTGCGCCCATCATGCACGACCGTCGCCTGCAGGGCACGCGCGTGGGCAAGGCCGTCGACGTATACGGCTCGCTCGGCGAGATCCTGCCCGTCCTCGCGATGGCGTTCCTCCTGTCCTCGCGCTCGCTCGCGCGCACCGGGGCGCTGCTGCTGGCGTTCGTGCTCGTGTGCCTCGCCGTCTACCTGCTGTCCTCGAAGGTGCGCGACGGAGGCCGTCGCTTCCGTCGCTTCCTCGTGGAGAACGCCGGAGGCTCCAGCCAGCCCCTCATGAGGCTCGTCATCCTCCTTCTGGTGTTCCTGCTGTTTGCGACCACGATGTTCGAGTTCGATGCGGCGCTCGGCGCGTTCGCGGCCGGCTTCATCCTGAGGGCGCTCTTCCCCAGCGGCAGCGAGCCCCTGGAGCAGAAGATCGACGTCATATCCAACAGCTTCTTCCAGCCGGTGTTCTTCGTCGTGTCCGGCGCGAGCCTCGACCTCGCCGCCGCCACGCGCGACCTGCCGCTCCTTTTGGGCTTCATCCTCGCACTCGTCGTCGTCCGCGGGTTCGTGGTCGCGGCGTCGCTCAAGGCGGACCCGTCCACCCGCGACATGGACTGGCACGAGGTCTTCTCCACGTCCGCGTACTGCACCATGGCGCTTCCGCTCGTCGTGGCGATCACGTCGCTCGCGCGCGACGGCGGCCTGCTGTCCGCCACGGCCGCGTCCGTGCTCGTCACGTCCGCGGCGCTCACCGTGCTCATCGTTCCCACGGTCACGTCGTTCGTCCGCGTGGTCGAGGAGGTGGCGCCCGCGAGCGCCGCGCACCAGATCGCGCGCCACGAGGCGCCGCTCGAGCAGGTCCTGCACGACCACCTCGACGCGTTCCACGAGCGCCAGCAGGCGTTCCACGACGTCAGGCGGAGCGTCCACCGCGAGGGCCGGCGCTTCTCGTCCGCCGAGTACTTCGCCCACCCGCACGAGAACGGGCTCCAGCACGTCCACGGGGGGCACCATCCCCACGCCACGGGTGCGGGCGAGAGGGACGCGGCAAGCCGGCACGAGGCTCGGTCCTAGGTCCGCCGCGGGCGTGCACCGGACGTGTCCCAGATGCGGCCGGACACGGCAAGGACCTTGCGCGGCCCCGGCTAGTCCTCGGCCGGCATGCCGTTGTAGTTGCGGCTGCCCATCGCGGCGCGCAGCAGCCGCTCGTCGCCGCGCACGTAGGTCTGCGCGACGTCCGCCCACTGGTCCAGGGCGCCAAAGAACAGGTCGGGGAAGCTCTCGTCGCGGACCTCGCCGGTCGCCGGGTCGCTCCACGGGTGATGCTGCAGGTTGGCGGCCGCGCAGTCGTCAGAGGTGCTCACGCGGTGCGCCATGGACTCCGCCATGCCGTACGAGCTGAACAGGTGCTCGATCGCGACGACGGCTGCGCTCTTCCGGGAGCCCACGGGCTCGATGGCGCGGTACAGCGTCGCGTAGTCGCGCGTGGCGCCGGCGTACTGCTCCGGGTTGAGCTTGATGTCGAACGTCTGCAGCGCAAGCTGCGAGAAGAGCGCCCCTGCCACGCGGTCGATCCGCTCGGTGCGCGTCAGGAGGCTTGCCGTGGGGGTGTCGCGCACCGTCTGGTGGCGCATGCTCCACAGCATCCACGTGTCGAGGTCGCTCTCGATGATCGCGTGGACCTCGCTGCCCCTGTGCTCAAGCCCCACGCCCGCGCCGCAGATCGCGTACTGCTGGGCGTATATGAACGGGTGCGTCGTGCTGTCGAGCACGTAGTGGCCAAGCAGGCCCAGCGTGAAGCTGCGGCCGATGCCCTTGTCGGCCTCGGGCAGGTGGGCCACGCCGTCGCGCAGCGCCATGAGCGCGGGTATGACCTTGCGCTCGTGCATGAGGTGCGCCAGGCGGTGGCAGGCCGAGGCGTTCTCGGGCGTGGTCGAGAAGCGCGTGAAGAACGGGTCCGGGCCCTGGTTGCCAAGGATGAAGGCCAGGAGCTCCTCCTGGTTGCGGATGATGCCCTCGGGCAGGAGGGCCGCGGCCTTCTCGCCAAAGAGGTGATGGGTTATCAGAGCAGGCATGGGCGCTCCCGAAAACGCGGATCTTGCAGTCAACGTGTTTAGATTACACGATTTTGACGCCTTCGGCACGAATTTGGCCACACGCGCGCCGAGGTTGTGTACAGTAGACGTTTTGCAGACGAACTGGCCAACCGCGTTCCACACGCCAGGAGGTTGCCCGTGAGCCCCATAGAAGTCGTGATAATTGGCCTTGCGCTCTCCGCCGACGCATTTGCCGTCACCATATCGAACACCTTTGTCTATTGCGACGAGAGGCGCTCGCGCCTGTTGCTGCAGCCGCTGTTCTTTGGCGCGTTCCAGGGCCTGATGCCGCTTCTGGGCTACTTCCTGGGAGGTCTTGCCGCCAGCCTGATAGAGGCGTACGCCGGCATCGTCACCCTCGTGATCCTGGGCGTGATCGGCGGCAACATGGTGCGCGAGGGCGCGGTCGCGCTCAGGCACCCGGACGAGGTGGAGGAGCACGACGCATGCGTCAGGGGCAAGCGCCTCACGCTGGCACAGCTGCTGTTTCAGTCCGTCGCCACGGCGATCGACGCGTTCGCCGTCGGCGTGAGCCTTCGTGCGCACGCCGTGAACCTCGCGTTTGCGGCGGGGACGATCGCCGTCACGACCGCGCTCTGCTGCCTGGTGGCGCTCGCCATAGGCCGTAGGCTCGGCCACCTCTTGGGCGACCGCGCGGAGGTCGCCGGCGGCCTCGTGCTCATCGCGATCGGCGTGAAGGCGCTTCTGGGCTAGCGGCGGCGCCGGGCGCGGGCTGGCGCGCCATGGCCGGGCCCGCGTGTCGGGGCTTCGTGCGGTCGCGCCCCCGGCGGCATTGGCGTCCGGTCGTGCGGCTACAATCGATGGGAACCACAACCGGCAAGGAGACCCCATGGCAGAGACTCTGTCCGCAACGCAGGACCATCCCAGAAGGACCATCGCCGTCATCGACGGCAACTCGCTCATGCACCGCGCGTTCCACGCGATCCGCCAGCCCATGACGGCGCCGGACGGACGGGCCACGAACGCGCTCTTCGGCTTCTTCAACATGTTCATCAAGATGGTCGAGTCCTTCTCGCCCGATGGCGTGATCTGTGCGTTCGACAAGGGAAAGCCCCAGGTCAGGATTGACATGCTGCCGCAGTACAAAGCGCAGCGCCCGCCGATGGACGAGTCCCTGCACGAGCAGTTCCCCATGGTGAAGGACCTTCTGCGCGCGCTGGACGTGCCCGTGGTGGAGCTCCAGGGCTGGGAGGGCGACGACATCCTGGGCACGCTCGCGCGCCGCGGCGAGGCCGAGGGCTACGACATGCTGCTCTTCACGGGCGACCGCGACATGTACCAGCTCGCGACGGACCACGTGAGGATCGTCGCCACGAAGAAGGGCGTGTCCGACGTGTCGATCATGACGCCGGAGTCCGTGGACGACCTCTACCACGGCGTCACGCCCGAGCTGGTGCCGGACTTCTACGGCCTGAAGGGCGACACGTCGGACAACATCCCCGGCGTGCCCGGCATCGGCCCGAAGAAGGCGGCGGCCCTCATCGTGCAGTACGGGAGCCTCGACAACGTGATTGCGCACGCGGACGAGGTAAAGGGCAAGATGGGCGAGAGCCTGCGCGCCCACATAGACGACGCGCTGCTGAGCCGCAAGGTCGCGACCATCCGCACGGACGCGCCGCTCGACGTGAGCCTTTCGGACGCGAAGTTCCCCACGTTCGACCCCGCCGAGGTGACGAGGGCGTTTTCCGCGCTCGGCTTCACGGGGATGACGCAGCGCCTGGTGCGCCTGGGCGGCTACGACGTGCCGCAGGAGCAGGCGGCTCCCTCGCTCGCGCTTCCGGAGCCGCTTTCCGGTGACGCCGCCGAGAAGCGCCTGGACGCCGCGGTTGCGGCCGGCTCGTGGGTCGCGGCGGCGCTCGAGAGCCCGGACGCGAAGAGGGGCCAGCAGACGGCGCTGTTTGACGAGGCACCGAAGGTGCTGTGGGCGGCGACGGCGGACGACCTCCTGAGGTTCGAGGGAGCCTCCGCGACGTCCGCGCTCGCGAGGCTCGCCCGCGAGGGGCGCCTGGTCGCGGGCGATGCGAAGGCCCTTCTCCACGAGGTGTGTCCCATGGACTCCGCGGAGGAGGCTCTCGTCGCGCCGGAGGAGATGGACGCGGCGAGGCTGTTTGACTGCGGCGTTGCCGGATACCTGCTCGACTCGGACAGCGGGCACTTCTCGGTCGGGGAGCTGTACCAGAACCCGAAGGTGCTGGGCGGCACGCTGCCGGAGCCCACGGACGACGCGCCCGCGGCCGCAATCGAGGCGGCGGCGGCACTTGCGCTGATGCCGCGCCTGTCGGAGCTCTTGGAGAAGGACGGCTCTGACGGGCTGTTCCGCAAGGTGGAGATGCCGCTGCTTCTGGTACTGCTGCAGATGGAGCGCACGGGCCTGCACGCGGACCCGGAGTGCCTGCGCGAGCAGTCCGAGGGCCTTGGCGCGGAGATCGACCGCATGGTGGCGGAGATCCACGAGGCGGCGGGGGAGGACTTCAACATCGACTCGCCGCAGCAGCTGAGCCACGTGCTGTTTGACGTGTGGGGCCTGCCGACGCAGGGCCTGAAGAAGACGCGCAAGGGGTTCTACTCCACTAACGCGAAGGTGATCGAGGGCTTCGCGGACGGCGGCTACGAGGCGAGCAGGTACGTGCGCGAGGTGCTGGACTACCGCGAGCGCGCGAAGATCAAGAACACGTACCTGGACGCTCTGCCGCAGCTCATCCGCAGGGACGGGCGCATCCACACCACGCTGAACCAGACCGTCGCCGCGACGGGAAGGCTCTCGAGCTCAGACCCGAACCTGCAGAACATCCCGACGAGGTCCGAGCTGGGGCACCGCGTGAGGACGGCGTTCACCGTGCCGGAGGGCTGCGTGTTTCTGGCATGCGACTACTCGCAGATCGAGCTGAGGCTGCTTGCGCACCTTTCGGGCGACGAGCACCTGGTCGCGGCGTTCAACGAGGGCGTGGACTTCCACCGTGCCACCGCGGCGCGCGTGTTTGGCGTACCGGTGGACGAGGTGACGCCGCAGCTGAGGAGCCGCGCGAAGGCCGTGAACTTTGGCATCGTGTACGGGCAGCAGGCGTACGGCCTGGCCACGTCGCTCAAGATCGGCCGCGCGGAGGCGCAGGAGATGATCGACCGCTACTTCGAGGCGTACCCCGGGGTCCGCGCGTACCTTGACCAGAGCATCGCGTTTGCGCGCAAGAACGGCTACGCCGTGACGATGTACGGCCGCAAGCGCCACATACGCGACATCAAGAGCCGCAACTTCCAGCTGCGCTCGTTCGCGGAGCGCACCGCGATGAACCACCCCATGCAGGGCACGGCGGCCGACATCATCAAGATCGCGATGACCCGCGTCCCGTCTCGCCTGCGCGAGGAGGGGCTGAGGAGCAGGCTCGTGCTGCAGATCCACGACGAGCTGGACTTCGAGGTGCCGAACGACGAGATCGAGCCCCTTTCCGAGCTGGTGCGCGACACCATGCAGGGCGTGGCGGAGCTGAGGGTCCCGCTTCTGGCGGACGTGAGCTATGGCAAGAACTGGGCGGAGGCGAAGTAGTGGCGAGCTTTGACGACTTCGTGAGGCAGAACCCGGGCGCCGTGAGGAAGGCGCCGGCGAGGCAGATGCGGGTTGTGGTGTGGACGGATGGCTCCTCCAGGGGAAACCCCGGCCCGGGAGGCTACGGGGCCGTGCTTCTGTACACGGACCCCGCGGGCGCGGAGCACAGGCTCGAGCTGAGCCAGGGATACCGCAAGACCACGAACAACCGCATGGAGCTCATGGGCGTGATCGCGGCGCTCGAGGCGCTCAGGCGCCCGTGCGCCGTGGAGGTGCACTCTGACTCGCAGTACGTGGTGAACGCGTTCAACAAGAACTGGGTGGCCGGCTGGCAGAAGCGCGGCTGGAAGAACGCCTCGAAGCAGCCCGTGAAGAACCCGGACCTGTGGAAGCGCCTGCTGAGGGCGATCGAGCCGCACGACGTCACGTTCGTGTGGGTGAAGGGCCACGCCGGCACCGAGCTGAACGAGCGCTGCGACGAGCTCGCGACGACCGCGGCGGACGATCGCGCGCACCTGATAGAGGACGAGGGCTTCTAGCGACTTGTGTCCCCGCACTTGCGCCATCGCGTCGGGACGCTATAGTTAGTGATGGTTAACTTAGGCGTCTGGAGGACGAGATGGCAAACGTCGTGATAGTGGTAGTAGTGGCAGTGGGCTTTGTGCTCGCGGCGCGTCATGCCCTGCAGGTGTTCACGGGCAGGCGGGACTGCTGCGGGGGCGGCGCATGCGAGAAGGGCGCCCGTCCGCGGCCCGCGCGCGTTGCGGACACGGACGAGTCCCATTACCCGTACCGCATGGACCTGCGGATAGCCGGCATGCACTGCGAGGGGTGCCGCCGCAGCGTCGAGGGTGCGCTGGACTCCGTCCCGGGCACGTGGGCAAGGGTCGACCTGATGAAGGGGACCGCGCGCGTGCTGAGCAAGGCGCCCGCGGACGCGGACGCGTACGCGCGGGCGGTGCGCGAGGCGGGCTACAGGGTCGTGGGGTAGGCTCGTGGGGCAGGCCCGCACGGTAGCCCGGCGCGAGCGGGCGCGGGGGTGCGGGCTACGGCCTCCTGAGCCTGCGGCGCCTGCCGGCGGCGATGCTGTCCAGGCACTTCTCGCTCTTCTCGTACTGGTCCTCTGACAGGGGCGTCACGTGGAGCCCGGCGGCCCAGTTGCCGCTCTCGCCGCGCCTGAGGCTGAGGTAGCCGACGACGGAGAACGCGAGCGCGCCGACGAAGTTGACGAGAAGGTCCTTCATGGTGTCGATGAGGCCGATGTCGAGGTAGCCGGAGAACGTGGTCGTGGCCCCGCCGGCCGTCGTGACCGTCGTGCGCGCGATGTCGCGTATGGCGACGCGTCTGCCCTGGTTCGTGGGGTCGAGCGCGACCGACGATATCGCCGTGACGAAGCTGTCCTTCTGCATGTCGAGCCCGAAGAAGGTGTCGAAGCCGAACTCGACGAACTCCCACAGGACGCCGATGGTCATCGAGAAGCAGAACGCGACGATCGCGACGTAGAGCGGGGAGAGGCTGATGGGCTTGTCCGAGCGGTTGAGCAGGTCGACGAGGGAGAAGCCGATCGCGGCGCGCAGGAAGCCGTTCATGGTGTGCAGCACCGTGTCCCACCCGGGGACGAGCACGTAGTAGTGGTCGATCTCTCCCAGGATCTCTGCGGCGAAGATGAACGCGTAGATGATGGCCTGGAAGAGGCCGGGTATCTGGACGCGGGCGAGGTCCTCCACGAAGGCGGGTATGAGGAACAGCACGAGCGAGAGCACGCAGAGCGCTACGTCCTCCCACCTGCCCGTCATCACGCAGCGGACGAGGACCACGAGCACGAGCGCCCGGAGCACCGAGTAGAGGGCGAACGTGTGCCGGTTGAGCGCGATGCGGTCCTTCAGGCGTCGCACGAACGCCCCCGGTCTGATGGCGGGCATGGGTGCCGCCTCCCTTCCTCGGCGCGGCCGCCCGCTAGGCGTCCACGTCCGTCTTTCCGATCATGATGTTGAGTATCTCGACGTCCGTGGGGTGCATGCCCACGCGGCCGACGTAGCCCATGGAGCGGATGGTCTCCTCCGCGTTCTGGCCGACGAGGCCGTCGCCCGCGAGGAAGTTGTCGTCCGAGAGCGCCATGTCGCAGCCCAGGATGGCTGCGTCCACGGCGGCGCAGATCTTGGCGGCGCAGCTGGGCTTCGCCCCGTCGCACACGATGCCACCCACGTTGGCGAGGGTGTTGACGATGGTCGCCTCGAACTGGGCGAACGAGCCGCCGCGCAGCATGCAGATGCCGGCTCCGGCGCCGCAGCTTGCGGACACGGCGCCGCAGAACGCCGACAGCTCGCCGATGAAGTACTTGACGTGGACGGCCGTGAGGTCCGAGAGCACGACGGCGCGCACGAGCTCCTCGTGCGTGCTCCACAGGTCGTGCGCGTACTCCAGCACGGGCTGCGAGCAGGTGATTCCCTGGTTGCCGCTGCCGCAGTTAATCACGACGGGCATGGCGCAGCCGCTCATGCGCGCGTCCGATCCGGCCGCGGCCGCGGCGCGCGCCTTGCAGCTGATGTCGTTGGGGCGGCTGCGCAGGAGGGTGCGACCGATGTTCGCGCCCCAGCGGTTCGTGAGGCCCTCGCGCGAGATGGCCTGGTTCGTACGTATCTGACGCGAGACGAGCTCGTCCACGTCCTCGAGCCGCGCCTCGTGGGCGAAGTCCCAGATCGACTGGAGCGTGAGGGCCGAGCGGTCCGCACCGCCCGCGACGTCCGCGTCCTTCTCGCCCGTGCCGGCCCTTCCCGCGACCGTCGTGGGCCTGCCGTCGAGCGTGAGCTCGCACACGTTGGTGTGGCGCTCCTCGATGCAGGCGACGGCGACGTGCCCCGCGCCCGTCGCCGTGACGCGCACGTAGAGGTTCGGGACGTCTTCGGCGAGCTCGACGTCGCAGAAGCCCGCGGAGACGAGCGACTTCGTGCGCTCGATGTCCTCGGGGCGGACGGACTGGAGCACCTCGAGGTCGCGCGAGGGGTCGCCGCCGATGGCGCCGAGCGTGGCCGCGGCCTCGATGCCGCGCATGCCGCCGGAGTTGGGCACGGTGACGCTCTTGACGTTCTTGATGATGTTTCCGCTGCATGCGACGGTTAGGTGCTCCGGGCGCGTCCGGAGCGCGCCGCTGGCGAGCGCGGATGCGAGCGCGACGGCGATGGGCTCCGTGCACCCCAGCGCGCAGACGAGCTCCTCCTTCAGTATTGCGACGTGGTTTGCGTAGGCGTTCTGGTCCATGGGTTCCTCCTGCGGGGGATCGTTTGCGATGGGCGTGCCGTGGCCTGCGTCAGCGCAGGTCCTGACGGGAGTTGAGGAGGTCCACGATCTCGGGGAGACGGGCGCCCAGGGCCTCTATGGGACCGCGAAAGACGGCCTTCCTCGGCCAGCCGTGGCCGACGTACGCGGTGCTCATGCCTATGTCCGGCCGCGGGAAGTCCCGCGCCGCGTCGTTGCCCACCATGAGGCACTCCTGCGGCGCCAGGCCGAGCTGCGCGGCGAACTCCTGGTAGTAGCGGGCGCACGGCTTCGTGCGCGTTGAGTTCGCGATGTGGCTCACCAGCGCGAAGTCGATGTCGTCCACGCCCGCCCAGCGCATGCGCACGCGGTCGACGTCCATGGTGAGGGTGGGGTTGGTGGCAAGGGCGACCGTCAGCCCCATCGACAGGGCCTTCTCGACCGTCTGGCGCGCGCCCCTCTGCGGCGCCGCCATCACGATGCCGCCCTTGAGGGGCTCGAGGCACTCGCGCTCGTAGAAGCCGATGGCGTCCGCGATGGCCGGGTCGTCCAGGGGAATGGAGGTGAGCGAGAAGAACGTCTCGTTCAGGAGCTGCTCGTTCGTCAGCTGGTCGTCGCGGGTCTGGTCGTTCACGCGCATGTAGCTGCGCGCGAGCCGCTCCATCACGATGGGGTAGGGAATGCCGGAGACCTTCGCGAGTATCCGGGCCTTGCCCGAGGCCCAGCGTGCCACGAACGCCGTGAGGTTTATGTCAAGCAGGGTATCGTCAAGATCGAAAAGCACTGCCCTGATCACGACACGTCCTCTCATAGGTATGAACAACAGAAACATTACTCTTGTGCCCGATAGTTTTGCACGCAAAATGAAATTCCAGAAATCCACAGGTAGTGCTTGAAATCTTGGGTCGATTAAAGGTACTCTATCCCACGCATGGGTAAATTGCCCATGCAAACGTATCTGTAGGCCCCCGAGAGCATGTAAGTTTCCATCTGCGCAAACGCACCTTCGCTGAGCGCCCGGCAGCGATCATGTTGATCGGGGCCCCGTTTTCGAAAGGGGTCCACCTTTGAGTGAGATTCAGAACTCGTCCATCTTCTCCCTGGATGACATGTCCGACGAGGAGATGAACAGCCTCATCGACGGTACGATTACCGACTTTGATGAGGGCGATCTTGTGACGGGCACCGTCGTCAAGATTGAGCACGATGAGGTTCTGCTGGACATCGGCTTCAAGTCCGAGGGCGTCATCCCCGCCCGCGAGCTCTCCATCCGCAAGGATGTCAACCCCGAGGACGTCGTCTCCCTGGGCGACACCATCGAGGCCCTCGTTCTCCAGAAGGAGGACAAGGAGGGTCGCCTGATCCTCTCCAAGAAGCGCGCGGAGTACGAGCGTGCCTGGAACCGCGTCGAGGAGAAGTTCAACGCCGGCGAGAACGTCGAGGGCGAGGTCATCGAGGTCGTCAAGGGCGGTCTTATCCTCGACATCGGCCTGCGCGGCTTCCTGCCCGCCTCCCTCGTCGACCTTCGTCGCGTCAAGGACCTCAACGCCTACCTCGGCACCCGCATCGAGGCCCGCGTCATCGAGATGGACCGCAACCGCAACAACGTCGTCCTCTCCCGCCGCGTCGTCCTCGAGGAGGCCCGCAAGGCCGAGCGCTCGGAGATCCTCTCCAAGCTCAAGCCTGGCATGCGCCTTCGCGGCACCGTGTCCTCGATCGTCGACTTCGGCGCGTTCGTCGACCTCGGCGGCATCGACGGCCTCATCCACATCTCCGAGCTCTCCTGGAACCACGTCAACCACCCCTCCGAGGTCGTCAAGGTCGGCCAGGAGGTCGAGGTTCAGGTTCTCGACGTGGACCTCAACCGCGAGCGCATCTCCCTTGGCCTGAAGCAGACCACCGAGGATCCCTGGAGGACCCTGGTCAAGAAGTACCCCGTCGGCGCCATCGTCGAGGGTACCGTCACCAAGCTCGTCACCTTCGGCGTCTTCGTCGACCTCGGTGACGGCGTCGAGGGCCTCGTGCACATCTCCGAGATGGCCAAGCAGCACGTGGACCAGCCGTCCCAGGTCTGCTCCGTGGGCGACAAGGTCCAGGTCAAGGTCATGGAGATCGACCTCGATCGTCGTCGCATCTCCCTGTCCATGAAGGCCGCTGCCGAGACGCTGGGCGTCGAGGTCGAGGTCAAGCCTCTGGACAAGCCCGAGGAGGACGAGAAGCCCGTCGAGGAGTAGCCTCGAGCCACGCCTTTAGGTGCATCTTCGCGAGGGGTCGCTACGGCGGCCCCTCGTTCTTCTCTGCTGGGTCCGTGCCTTTGCCCGCGGACTAGAAACTGCCATAATGGGCACCATGCAATGTAGGTAGATTCGGGCGCGCCTGGGCGCACGGGAACGAGGGGTCTGGTCAATGGCTGACTTCAAGAACAAGGTCGAGGACTTCATGCGGGGACGCAACGGTGCCGACGAGCTGGGAATCGCGACGCTCGAGCTTGCGGTCATCCTTGCAATCGTAAACATCTTCGCGAACAACACCGTCATCTACGTGCTGATTCTGCTACTTATTGCGTATGCCGTGTTCAGGATGGTGTCGACGGACGTCAACCGCCGCCGCAAGGAGAGCATGGCGTTCGCATCGAAGCTGGGCCCCGCGCGCCCGTGGATCACGAACCCGGCAGCCGCGCTGCAGAACGCCCGCACGTACAAGCACGCGACGTGCCCCAACTGCCACCAGCGCGTCCGCGTCCCCAGGGGCAAGGGCCACATCCGCATCACGTGCCCGCGCTGCAAGCAGAAGTTCGACATCCACTCGTAGGCGCCGCAAGGCAACACGGGGGTGGAGAGGGGACGGTCGTGCCTTGCGCGCGGCCGTCCCCATGCGTTAGGCACGTGCCTTGGCCGTCGGTTGCGCTCCGTCTGTTGGTTTTTGGGATGGGCGCATGGCACATCCCCGGCGTGAGATGATAGTGTGCCGCAGCGCGTCTTGCGCGGAAGAGCGAAGGGTGGGCAGCATGTACATCGTGTTCCTTGCGGGTGGCATCGCGTCTGGCAAGTCGACCGTGGCTCGCGAGCTCGAGCGCCTGGGCGCGTGGCGCATAGACCTGGACCGCATATCGCGCGACGTGCTCGAGCCCGGGGGCGAGTGCACGCTCGCGATAGCGGACGCGTTTGGGCAGGACGTGCTCGACCCCAACACGGGGGCGCTGCGCAGGGGCCTACTCGCAAAGCGCGCCTTCGCGCGTGAGGATGCGGCGCGCCTGCTAGAGAGCATCGAGCTTCCCTACATAAGGCAGAGGCTCGAGCAGGCGCTCTCGCAGGACGCATGCGCCTCGGCGGAGCCGCCGTGCGCCGTGGTGGAGGTGCCGCTGCTCGACCGCATGGAGGACTCGCTCGGCATGGCCGACGAGGTCGTGTGCGTGACCTGCCCCGTGGCGGTGCGTCGCGAGCGCGCCATCGGCCACGGGATGTCCAAGGAGGACTTCGACGCGCGGGCGGCGCGCCAGCCAAGCGACGACTACCTGCGCTCGAAGAGCGACGTCGAGATCGTGAACGACGGGGACGAGAAGGACCTTGCGTCCAAGGTTCGCGCGTGGTGGGAAGCCCACGAGCGAGCCGGTTGGAAGGCGGGCGGCGAGAGGGACGTGATGCATGGCTGACACCAGATTCTGGCGATGGTTCAGGACCATACCGATCGTGTGCATGCTGGCGGTGTGCGTCGCCTGCGCGGGGGCGAGCCTCCTTCCCACGCAGATCGTGAGGCGCGTGTTCTATCCCGTGGAGCACGCGGACGTGATCGAGCGGGCCTCCCAGCGCTACGGCGTGGACGAGTACCTGATCTGCGCGGTCATCAAGTGCGAGTCGAACTGGGACGAGCAGGCGCAATCCTCGGCGGGCGCCGTCGGGCTCATGCAGCTCATGCCGTCGACGTCCGAGGCCGTGGCGAAGATGGGTCTGGTGGACCCGTCCGCGTACCCGCCCGACAACCTCACCGATGCGGAGACGAACATCATGTACGGCACGGCGTACCTCTCGTACCTGCAGAAGAACCTCTCCTCGCGCGACCAGGTCATCGCGGCGTACAACGCGGGGCTCGGCTCGGTGTCGAAGTGGCTCGCAAACGGGGACGACATCTCGTCACAGATACAGTACTCCGAGACGGCGTCCTACCTCGTGAGGGTGAACGAGGCGTACGACCGCTACAAGCAGTTCTACCCGGACGGAATCCAGTCCCAGGGGTAGACTTTCCCGCGCATTGTTGGGTACACTTGTTCTAGTTCGTTTCTCTCGCTTTGGAGGGTGCATGGGTCAGGTGGCATCGGATGGCGCGCGTGATATCCCGCGGGGAGACTCGCCCGCCGCGGAAGAGCGCTCGTTCGTGGACGAGAAGGGCGAGCGCATCGAGTACGAGCCCCTTGCCGGGACGCGCGAGGCGAAGGAGCGCTACGGCGCGGAGCTCAAGCGCTTTGGCATGGAGCATGGGGACGAGCGGCTCGAGGTCGTCTCTCCCTACCAGCCTGCCGGCGACCAGCCGAAGGCCATCGCAAGCCTGGCGAAGGGCGTGAGGGACGGCCTCCGCTACCAGACGCTTTTGGGCGTCACGGGGAGCGGCAAGACCTTCTCGATGGCAAAGACCATCGAGGCGGTGCAGAAGCCCACGCTCATCATGGAGCCCAACAAGACGCTCGCGGCGCAGGTCGCGAGCGAGATGCGCGAGCTCTTCCCCAACAACGCCGTCGTGTACTTCGTGAGCTACTACGACTACTACCAGCCCGAGGCCTACGTTCCGCAGACGGACACGTACATAGAGAAGGACGCCTCCATCAACGAGGAGGTCGAGAAGCTCCGCCACCAGGCCACGTCGAGCCTCCTCAGCAGGCGCGACGTCATCGTGGTCGCGTCAGTCAGCTGCATCTACGGCATCGGCAGCCCCCAGGATTACGCGGGTCTTGCGCCGAACGTGGACAAGAGCGTGCCGCTGGAGCGTGACGACCTCGTGCACGAGCTCATCGACATCCAGTACGACCGCAACGACTACGACCTGCAGCGTGGCATGTTCCGCGTGCGCGGCGACACCGTGGACGTGTTCCCGCCCTACGCGGAGAACCCGCTGCGCATAAGCTTCTTCGGCGACGAGGTGGAGCTCATCGCGGAGATAGACGGCGTCACGGGCGAGGTCGTCCGCGAGTACGACGCGATCCCCATCTGGCCGGCGTCCCACTACGTCACGGCGCGGCCAAAGATCAACCACGCCATCAAGACGATAGAGGAGGAGCTCGAGCACCGCGTCAAGGAGCTGAAGGACAACGACATGATCCTCGAGGCGCAGCGCCTGAGCCAGAGGACCGGCTACGACATAGAGATGCTCGAGACCATGGGCTACTGCTCCGGCATCGAGAACTACTCGAGGCACATGGACGGCCGCAGGCCGGGCGAGCCGCCGTACACGCTGATCGACTACTTCCCGAGCGACATGCTCTGCATCATCGACGAGTCGCACGTGACGGTGCCGCAGATCCGGGGCATGTACGAGGGCGACCGCTCTCGCAAGGTCACGCTCGTGGACCACGGCTTCCGCCTTCCGTCCGCGCTCGACAACAGGCCGCTGCGCTTCGACGAGTTCGAGCAGCGCATTCCCCAGTTCATCTACGTGTCCGCGACCCCCGGAGACTACGAGGAGCACGTGAGCCAGAACGAGGTGGAGCAGGTCATCAGGCCGACGGGCCTGCTCGACCCAGAGGTGGAGCTCAGGCCGGTGCGCGGTCAGATAGACGACCTCCTGGACGAGATAAAGGTCCGCGTCGCCCGCAAGGAGCGCGTGCTCGTGACCACGCTCACGAAGCGCATGGCGGAGGACCTGACGGACCACCTCCTGGACGAGGGCATCCGCGTGAACTACATGCACTCGGACACGGCGACCCTCGACCGCATCGACATCATCCGCGACCTGAGGCTCGGCAGGATAGACGTGCTCGTGGGCATCAACCTGCTGCGCGAGGGCCTGGACATCCCCGAGGTATCGCTCGTCGCGATACTCGACGCGGACAAGGAGGGCTTCCTCCGAAACCGTCGCTCGCTCATCCAGACCATGGGCCGCGCCGCGCGAAACGCCCAGGGCAAGGTCATCATGTACGCCGACAGCGTGACGGACTCGATGCGCGAGGCCATGGACGAGACGGCGCGCCGCCGGCGCATCCAGATCGCGTTCAACGAGGAGCACGGCATCGTCCCGAAGACCATCAAGAAGTCGATCACGGACGTCACGAGCTTCATCGCCGAGGCGGACGAGACCCTTGGCTCCAAGTCGCGCGTGGACGGCAAGTTCTTCACCGCGGCCGGCGGCGAGGGCGAGCTCCAGGGGGATGCCGAGGAGGAGCACGAGAGAACGGTCCAGTCCGTGGCGGACGAGCTTCTTGCCCTGCCGAAGCAGGAGGTCGCCCAGGTCATGGGCTCGCTTCAGGACGAGATGCTCCAGGCGTCCGCGGACATGGATTTCGAGCGCGCCGCACGCCTCCGCGACCAGATCGTTGAGCTGCAGGCGCGTCTGGAGGGAACGAGCGAGAAGGACGTGATGGACCGCCTGAAGGCCGGTGCGCGCAAGGGGTCGGCCCACGCCACCCGCAGGCACTACAAGCGGAAGAAGCACTAGACGGATGCGTCGGTCCCTCCGCCGGCGCGCCCGCACTCCCTGAGCGTGCGGACGAGGAGCCCCGAGCTCGCGGCGTCGTCTCGCACGATCCTGGCCAGCGCCCTGCTCGCCCGCTCCTCCCTGGTGTCGTCGCGCGCCCACTCTGGCATCCGACTGCGGACGTCCTCCGTCGCATGCCGCCACGCAAGGGCGAGCGCGCGCCGGATGAGCCCCGCGATGCCGGCGGCCGCCACGAGCGCGCCGCCGATGCCGAGCGCGGACACGCCGTGCGAGAAGAGCGGCACCCAGCAAACCTGGAGGGCGAGGCATACGAGCACCTGGAACGGCCCGTCGTCCAGCCGCTCGTCGACGCACTTGTCGCAGAGCGCGCGGCTGTACGGCCTCCACTCGACGTCCCCGTCCTCACCGGACCTGCGACCCAGGTACACGGTGGCCATGCCCTCGGCGTGCCTTCCGCAGAGGATGCAGTCCTTCTCGCCTGCGGTCTTCTTGCCTTGGGGCGCCATGCCGTCGATTTCCCGGGAGTCCCTCTTGGGGTGGAGCCGTGCCATGGTGAGCCTTTCGACATCGAGAATAAAACGTAATAGAACGTTATCACATTCCTGGGGATCGGCGCCGGTCATGGCAGCCGGGCGCCTAAACGTCGCAATTGGGCACGCTCGTCCATGGGATGGGTGCGAAATACGTGGCCTACCCTTATATTTAGATAAAGAGTTGTTATGGCCGGGGGGAAAGTTTCCCCTTGGCGCTGGCGTTTGGAGGGCTTGGCATGAAGCTTGAGGAAGGCGGTCTGACCCCGCTTTACCAGCAGGTGATGGAGGACCTCAAGGACGACATCGAGCGTGGAAAGTACCCAGCGGGCTGCCGCATCCCCTCCGAGGCGGAACTCTCGCAGATGTATTCCGTGAGTAGGATCACCGTGAGGAGGGCCGTCTCGGAGCTCGCTGCCGAGGGCTACCTCAGCAAGAAGCAGGGCAAGGGCACCTTCGTGAACCGCCGCAAGCTCATTCGCAAGATTTGCCAGAAGAGCGAGATCCAGAGCTTCACGGAGACCTGCGCGGAGGACGGTCGCGTCGCGGGCGCGAAGGTGCTGGGCGTCGAGGTCGTGAAGGCGCGCGAGGCCGAGAGGGAGTTCCTGGGCCTTGGGGAGGGAGCCGAGCTCGTCCACGTGAAGCGCCTGCGCACGGCGGACGGCGTGCCCATCATGCTCGAGAACAACTTCTATCCGCTCGAGGGCTTCGAGTTCCTGCTCGAGGCGGACCTTCAGGACGCGTCGATCTTCGACTACGTGAAGAGGCGGACCGGACGCGTCCCCCGCGGCGACGACCTCTGCACGCTCGAGGTGGTCCGCGCGAGCCCCGAGGAGGCGTCGGCCCTGAAGGTGTCGGTTGGGGAGCCCCTGTTCTACGAGAAGATCGACTTCACGGACCAGGACGGACGCCCGTTCCTGATAGGCAAACAGTACATCGTGTGCAGCCTGTACGTCTTCAACATCTGACACGATCCATGGCCCGCGCCGCCCGCGGGCCATATTGTTGCGCTTAGGAAAACGCTCGAGGCGGAGCTGCCGCCCGGGATTGCATTACGTACTATAACGTTATATAACAAGATATAACGTGCGAAGGTACGTGTCAGCAGTCTATACGGGAGGTGCCGCATGTCAGGGGAGAGCTCGAGTCGCAAGCGCAGGTCGTTCAGCCTGCCGCACGTGTACACCATCGTCTTCTTGCTGATGGTGGTGTTCGCAGTGCTCACGTGGATCGTTCCGTCAGGCTCGTACGAGCGCAAGACCATCCAGACCGCCGCGGGCGAGAAGGAAGTCGCCGTGGCGGGAACCTACAAGCCGCAGGACAAGGTCTACACCGACTCCAAGACGGGCGAGAAGGTCGACCTCCGCTGCAGCGTGATGCAGCTGCTCGAGGCACCGACCCAGGGCATCCAGGCCGCCGCCGACGTCGTGGCGTTCGTCCTTCTCATCGGGGGGTCGTTCGCCATCATCACGAAGACGAACGCGATAAACGCGGGGCTCAGCCACGTCATCGGAAGGTTCAAGGACCGCGACATCCTCATCATCCCCATCGTGATGGTCCTTCTCTCCATCTGCGGAACGACGTTTGGCATGTCGGAGGAGGCGCTCCCGTTCTACGCCATCTTCATCCCGATCATGATGGCTCTGGGATACGACTCCATGACGGCGTTCCTCATCTGCTTCATGGGACCGAACATCGGCTACATCGCCTCGACCGTGAACCCGTTCAACGTCCTCATCGCGCAGGGCATCGTCGGCATCGAGGGCAACCCCCAGCTGTGGCTGCGCGCCATCGTCTGGGTCGTGTTCACCGCGCTCGCAATCGTCTGGGTCATGCGCTACGCCCACAAGGTGAAGAGGGACCCGCAGAGCTCCATCACCTACAAGGACGACATCCAGAAGCGCGTGGAGTTCTCCGTACAGGACGACGCCATCGCGCAGCCGTTCTCCGGGCGCCAGAAGGGCGTGCTCGTGGTGTTTGCGGTCGGCATGGGCATCATCATCTGGGGCCTCGTCACCCAGCACTGGTACATGGACGAGATCAGCGCCGTGTTCTTTGGCATGGGCGTGCTGTCCGGCATCGTCGCTGGCATGAGCGAGCGCGAGATCGCGGAGGAGTTCGTCCACGGCATCGCGGACTTCGCCTACGCAGCCATCATCATCGGCCTCGCCCGCTCCATCCTCGTGATCGCCGAGAACGGTATGATCATCGACACGATCCTGAACGCCATGGCCACGGCCCTTGCCGGCGTGCCCGCGCCCGTGTACACCACGCTCCTCTACGTCGTGCTTGGCCTCCTGTCGCTGCTCGTGCCGAGCTCCTCTGGCCTCGCCGCGCTCACGATGCCGATCCTGGGGCCGCTCACGCAGCTCATGGGCGTGAACCCGGAGGCCGCGGTGACCGCGCTCTGCCTCGCGAACCAGACCATCAACTCCATCAGCCCCACGGCGGGCATGACGGTCGCGGGACTTTCCGTCTCTAAGATCAGCTTTGGCCAGTGGTGGAAGACGTGCTGGAAGTTCATCCTGCTCATCGCGGTACTTGGCGTGGTCGTGACTGCAATTTCCGGCCTTCTGCCCGCATAGCGGCCGCAGCGAGCTGCGCATGCTGAACGTGTGGGGCGTGAACGCGGCCCTCGCGGTGAGTGACGGACGCGTCGTGTACGACGAGCTTGGATAGTCTTATTGACAAAGGGAAGGACAGGAGAAGGACATGGACGCAAAGGACTTTGCAAGGCAGGCGCTGGGCGAGAAGGGCACCGTCTCGCAGGTGTACTGGGTGGCGTGCGGCGGATCGGTCATCGACCTGTACCCCGCGCACTGCCTGATTAACGCAACAAGCAAGAGCATCGTGAGTGGCATCTATACGGCCGCCGAGTTCAACGCGTTTGCGCCTGCGCAGCTTGGGCCATCGAGTGTCGTCGTTACGTGCAGCCACAGCGGCGGCACGCCCGAGACCATAACCGCGACGCGCCTTGCGAAGGAGCGCGGCGCCTACGTCCTCACCATGACCAACCGCGCCGGATCGAGGAT
Organism: Parafannyhessea sp. LCP19S3_B1; assembly: GCF_052121955.1. Taxonomy (NCBI): domain Bacteria; kingdom Bacillati; phylum Actinomycetota; class Coriobacteriia; order Coriobacteriales; family Atopobiaceae; genus Parafannyhessea; species Parafannyhessea sp. LCP19S3_B1. The sequence goes on from NZ_JBQKDH010000002.1 coordinate 95,083, forward strand.
CGACAACGGTGAGTGGCCGTGTTGGGTATACGAGTGGGAGGACGACACGCCGCAGGCGGCTCGCCCGGCCGGGTTCTCGCTCGCGTTCGCGGCGGAGCTCATGGCGGCGCAGGACGGCTACGATGGCCGCGAGGCGCTTGCCCGGGGCCTTGCCCAGCTCGACCCCATCATCGCGGCCGCAAAGCCGCGCGTGGCCGCGGACCTTGGCCCCCGCTTCGTGGGGCTGTGCCAGAAGCATGACTTTCTCTACGTCCTGGGCTCCGGTCCCACGTTCTGCCAGACCTACGGCTTCGCCATCTGCTCGCTCATGGAGATGCAGTGGCAGAACTGCTCGTACGTCAACTCCGCGGAGTACTTCCACGGGCCGTTCGAGTGCACGGAGGACGGCGTGTTCTACTTCCTGCAGAAGGGCGCCGGCGCCAACCGCGCCATCGACGAGCGTGCGGAGCGCTTCCTGAAGACGCATACGGATGACCTCGTGGTGCTGGACTCCGCGGCGTACGGCATGGCGGACGTGGACGAGTCCGTGCGCACCTACCTGGATCCCATCTTCTTCTACGAGATGAACGTCACGCTGCGCGGCGAGCGTGGCAAGGCGTTCGACCACGATCCGGACGTGCGCCGCTACATGGGCGTCGTCGAGTACTAGGCGGAACGGACCGGGGGGAGGACACATGCAGAGGCAGGACCTGGATGTCGCCGTGTGCGGCTTCGGAGACAACGTCGTGGACGTGTACGAGCACACGAGGACCATGTATCCCGGCGGTAACTGCGTCAACTTTGCCGTGTACGCACTCAAGGCGGGCGCACGGCGCGCGGCGTACATGGGCTACTTCGGAAGCGACGATCGTGCGGAGCACGTCATACGCAGCCTCCACGAGGAGGGCGTCGAGACCGTCAAGTGCAGGCAGCTGCTGGGCGAGAACGGCTACAGCTGCGTCTCCATCGCACCGGACGGCGACCGCATCTGGGGCGACTACAACCAAGGCGGCATAAGGGGCGAGACGAGCTACGTCCTCGACCGCTTCGACATCGAGTACCTGCGCCAGTTCGACGTGGTGCACTCCGGCAACTACTGCTACACCGAGCGCCAGCTTCACAAGATCCACGACGCCGGAATCGCGCTCTCGTTCGACTTCTCGGACGACTCCACTTGGGAGTACTTCCAGGAGGTGGCCCCCAACGTGACCTACGCGTTCTTCTCGGCCTCCGACCTGACCGTGGACGAGACGCGCGAGCGCCTGCGCAAGGTGCACGAGCTTGGACCGCGCTGGGTCAGTGCCACGCGCGGGGCGGACGGCTGCTACGCGTTCGACGGCGAGCGCTTCTATCGCCAGGAGTCGAAGCCCGTGGAGCACATGCGCGACGCCATGGGAGCGGGCGACTCGTTCCTCACGTCGTTTTTGGTGAAGGCGCTCGACGGGCTCAAGCGCGGCGCGTCGCGTGAGGAGGCGTACTCGGCGGGGCTCGCGTTCGCGGCGGAGTTCGCGTCAGACGTGTGCTGCGCGCAGGACGGTAGCTGGGGCCACGGGCTCAGGTACTAGGCGAACGATAGTTTGGGGGCTCCGCTTTGCCGGAGCCCCTGGCGTAAAGCAGGGACCCCGGGACTCGCGCGGCACGTTGCCGCGGGTCCCGGGGTCCCTGGTCTCAAGGGAGTGTTGCGGTCCCTATGCCTTGCTCTTCTCGCCCGCGAGCTTGGTGCGCACGATCTTGAACGAGCGCTTGGCCTGGTAGGGCAGGATGGCCTTCATCTTGTCCTCGGCCGTGTACATGTCGGACGCCTCCGGCACGTCGCGCGTGAGGTGGATCGCGTCGAACTCGCAGCGTGTGGTGCACAGTCCGCAGCCAATGCACTTGTTCGTGTCGACGATGCTGGCGCCGCACTTCAGGCAGCGAGCGGTTTCCTTGCGGATCTGCTCCTCCGTGAACTGGCGGCGCGGGTCGTGCCAGTTGTGGTCGATGGAGGTAACCTTCTGGCATGCGGGGACCTGACGGCCGGCGTGGTCGTAGTCGCCGGGCGCGAGCACCACGTCGTCCTTGTTGAGCTCGACGTAGTGGCGCTGGTTCCTGCCCAGCGTGAGCGAGGAGCCGGTCTGCACGAAGCGGTGCAGGCTGATCGCGGCCTCGTGGCCCGCGGCGATCGCGTCGATCACGAAGCTGGGACCGGTGTAGACGTCACCGCCCACGAAGATGTCCGGCTCGTCGGTCTGATAGGTCTTGGGGTCCGCGACGGCGCCCTGCCCACGGCCGAGCTTGACCTTGCTGCCCGCGAGCAGGTCGCCCCACTCGATGGACTGGCCGATGGAGAGGACCACGTTCTTGCACGGCACGAACGTGGTGTCGGACTCGTCGTAGGTGGGCGAGAAGTGCTTGGCCTCGTCGAAGACGCGCGTGCAGCGCTTGAAGGTGACGCCGCGGACGCGACCCGCCTCATCGAGCTCGATGCGCGCGGGGCCCCAGCCGTTGTGGACCGTGACGCCGTCGTCCTTGGCCTCCTGCACCTCGAGCGGGAGGGCCGGCATCTCGTCCGGCTGCTCCAGGCACCACATGCTCACGTCGTCAGAGCCGCAGCGCTTGGACACGCGCGCGGAGTCGATGGCCACGTTGCCGCCGCCGATGACGACGGTCGCGCCGTGGACCTCGTGCGACGGGTCGTCAAGCGCGCAGCGCAGGAAGTCAACGGCCGTGCTGACGCCCGCGGCGTCCTCGCCGTCCACGCCGGCCTTGCGGCCGCCCTGGCAGCCGATCGCAACGTAGAACGCCTTGAAGCCCTGCTCGCGCAGCTGCTGGAGCGTGACGTCGCGTCCGACCTCCACGCCGCAGCGGATCTCGACGCCCATCTGGCGCAGGATGTCGATCTCTGCGCCCACGACGTCCTTCTCGAGCTTGTAGCTGGGGATGCCGTAGACCATCATGCCGCCGGGCAGTGGGTTCTTCTCGAACACGACTGGGTTGTAGCCCATGTTCGCCAGGTAGTATGCGCAGCTGAGGCCAGCGGGTCCCGCGCCCACGACGGCGATCTTCTCGAGGTGACGGCCGCGGTTGGAGGATATCACCGGCTCCGGCACGTAGCGGTGCTCCGCCTCCATGTCCTTGGCCGCGATGAACGCCTTCACGTCGTCGATGGCCACGGCCTCGTCCACCAGCCCGCGCGTGCAGGCGGCCTCGCAGCGCTTGTTGCAGATGCGGCCGCACACCGCGGGGAACGGGTTCTCCTTCTTGATGAGCGCCAGCGCGTCACGGTAGCGTCCCTGCGCGGCCATGCGCAGGTAGCCCTGGATCGCGATGTGCGCGGGGCATGCGACCTTGCACGGCGAGGTGCCGGACTCATGGCACTCGATGCGGTTGTTGTTCTTGTAGTTGGGGTCCCAGTCCTTCTCGCTCCAGGCGTGGTCGTCGGGAAGCGGCTGCTTGGGGTAGGAGACGCGGCCGTTCTTGGTGAGGAGCTTCTGGCCAAGCTGCACGGCGCCTGCGGGGCAGACCTCGACGCAGCCTCCGCACGCCACGCACTTCTCCTCGTCCACGTGCGCGCGATAGGCGCTTGCGCTCATGTTGGGCGTGTTGAACAGCTGCGAGGTGCGCAGCGCGTAGCACACGTTCACGTCGCAGTTGCAGATGCCAAATATCTTGCGCTCGCCATCGATGTTCGTGATCTGGTGCACGTAGCCGTTCTTCTCGGCGTTCAGCAGGATGTCGATGACCTCGTCATAGGTGATGTAGTGGCCCTTGCCGGTCTCGACGCTGTAGTCCGCCAGGTCGCCCACGCCTATGCACCAGTTCTGCGGGTCGCGCCCGGCGTTGTTGGTGCGTGCGCGCTCCGCGAGCGTGCACGAGCACGCACCAACGGAGAAGTGGTCGTACTTCTTCAGCCAGTGCGAGAGGTGCTCCACGTCCGCGGACTGGTTCTCGTGCTTGATGGCGTGCTCCACGGGGATGACGTGCATGCCGACGCCGGCGCCTCCGGGCGGGACCATCTTGGTGGCCATGGTGAGCGGCAGGTAGGTCATGCGCTCGAAGAACGTCCCGAGCTCGGGGTGGTCGTTCAGCTGCTGCTGGTTCATGACCGTGAACTCCGCGGCGCCGGGGACGAACATGGGCAGGACGTAGCGCTTCTCGCCCTTGGGGTTCTTCCCGTCGAGGTTCTCCCAGTTGTACTCGATGCAGCCCTTGATGGACATGGAGTCGAGAAGTTCCTGGGCCTTTTCCTTCGACACGCCCGCGCCTGCGGCAACCTGCTCCAGGGTCTCGGGCACGCGGCGCTTCATGTGGCGCGTGAGCGCCGCCTCCTCCTCCGTCATGACTGACGCGAGGCCCCAGTAGTCGGGGTCGTCGTAGTTGGTCTTGTGGAGCATGCGGTCCGTCATCTTTGCGGCCTCGCGCAGGACGCCCGGCTTTGGCGCCTCGGACGACGCCGGGCCGGGCGCATCCACGGACGACGGCACGTAGTGCTTTGCGTCGTCGTTCTCCACGAAGGTCTCGCGCGCGTTGATGACCCTGAGCTCGCGACCCTGCGGGTTCATGCGGGGTATGCCGTCCTCGTCGAGCTTGGGCCTGCGGTTGCGGACGGCGATGTCCTCGTCCGTCATGCCGCGACGCATCGCCTCCGCGCGCTCCTCGACGCTCGCCCCACCGTAGTCCTCTGTCGGACGGCCCGTCTTGGCGCCCTCCTCATAGTTGGCGGTTCCTATGCGGATGACCGTGCTCTTCTCGTCCGCGTCTTCAACCATGTTGGTCTCCCATCAGGCCAGGTGCATTCCAACGTCTTCTTCACAATGTCACCAATTCTAGCAGCGTGAGGCAACCATTTGCAGGGCACGGCGCATTTTGCCGAAACTGCCCCGGTGCGCTTCGAGCCGCGTAGCGGCGCGCACCCCGCCACGCTCCACGTCCGGTTGTGTAGATGCTGTGGGCCGCGTTTCGGGCGCTGGGCGCACGTTGCGTCGAAGGCAAGAAAACGACCACCTCTAGCTGCGGCGATACAAAAAATGGAACGGCCGCAAGACAGCGGCAAGACGCGTGGGAGGTAGCTGCAAGCGCCGTGGTGCACCCTCTTCATCCATCCCCGAGCGCGCGGAGAGAACTAACGGGGTCCGGCGAGCCAAGACAGTCGCCCGCGGACAAGCCACGGGACCATGGCGGTCCAAGAGATGGAGGACGCATGAGTGGGAATGCGAGGCAGGCGCGGTTTGTAGGACTTGGAAGGACCATGGGGCGAGTGGCCCTCGTGGGCGGCGTTGCGGCTTCGTTGGCGCTGGGGCAGCTGGCGCCCGTAGCGGCGCTGGCGGAGGGCGAGGCCCAGGACGCGACCAAGGGCTCGATCACCATCAACTCAAACAACTACAGGAAGGGCGAGCTTTCCTACCTTGGCTACCAGGTGTTCAAGGCGGCCGTGGGAAAGGACGGGTCGGTCTCTGACGTGCAGTGGGCAAACGACGACGTGAAGGCCGCCGTCGAGGGGGTCATCAGAGCGGAGGACGCCTCGTACAGGGGCACGACTGCCCAGGATGCGGCCGTGTGGATTCGCGCGCACGTGCAGAAGGACGCCTATTGGCTCAAGGCGACCGATCCCGTCGGCAAGATCGCAAAGGCGGTCTCCGGCAAGACGAGCACCGTCACGGCGAAGCCGGGTGTCGCCGCAAGCGTGGACCAGGGGTACTGGCTCTTCGTGACCGATCCCGCCTCGACGAACGGCAAGGTCTACCTTGGCGGCACGTCGCCGCTGTTCGTGCTGGTGGGCACGGAGCCCGTGGACGTGACCGAGAAGACCGACCTTCCCCACGTGGGGAAGACCGTAACGGACGACGCGGGAAGGCGAAGCATCGCCGCGGACTCGCAGATGGGCCAGGAGCTCTCGTACAGGCTGGAGGGCTCCCTGCCGATGAACTTCGACAGCTACGACAAGTACTATTACCAGTTCGAGGACACGCTGTCGAAAGGCCTGACGCTTGGCAGCGACGTCAAGGTCGAGGTGGATTGCACGGACGAGAAGGGCGGCCCCGTCACTCGAGACGCCACCGGCAAGTTCAAGGTGGAGCGCGTGTCAAACGCCGATGGGACCACGACGCTCAGGCTCACCTGCGACGACGTCAAGACCATCGACGGTCTGGACGCCTCCTCCACGATCAGGGTCACCTACAAGGCGAAGATCAACGAGAAGGCCGTCATGGGCGGCAAGGGCAACAGGAACGACGCGAAGATAACGTACTCCAACAACCCGAACACGGACAGCAAGGGAACGTCCCACGGCGGAGGTACGACGAACTACACGTTCAGACTCGACATCTGCAAGGTCGATGCCGCGACGAAGCGACCGCTTGCGGGTGCCAAGTTCACGATTCAGGCGACCGACCCGGACGACGAGGGATCGAAGAACAAGTACGTCCAGGAGGACGGCTCCCTGGGAAGCACGCCGTTCGTGTTTACGACGGACGAGAAGGGCATGATCGACGCACCGAGAATCGACTCGGGCACCTACACCATCCATGAGACGGAGGCGCCCAAGACGGACGACGGAACCTATGACAAGGTGCCTGACTTCGGCGTGGAGATCAGCCCATCATACGTGCTGCCAAACTCCCTTGGCACGGATGACGGTGGCGCCTACAGGCTTACGGTACGGACGCTGGGCGGTGACGGCTATGTCACGGGCGGCATCGACGCGAACGGCGACGGCGTCATCGACGAAAAGGACTCCAAGGAGAAGATCGCGGACGCCGCGGCGGGAACCGCGCGCGTGACCGTGGGCGACCGCCTGCAGACGAGCCTGCCGGTCACCGGTCGAAGCGGCATCGCCATGGCCGTGGGAACGGGGCTCGTCATCGTGACGGTGTCGGTCATCGCAATCAATCGCAGGCGCGGGGACGGCCAGGTGGACTAGGAAGCTGAAGTAGGAGGGAGACGCTCGATGCGAGTGGGTGACGTTCTCGAGGCAGGCATGGGTCCCATGGGGAAGAGGCAGGCGCGCGGCGTGCCCGCCCGCATCTGCGTCGCACTTGTGGCGGCGATGGCGGCGCTTGCCCTGCTCGTGGGCCACGCGTTGGCCGCTGAGCCGGCGGAGCAAGGCGGTGCCGTCACCGTCGTCGCTGCCGGAAAGGCGCGTACGTACGAGGCATACAGGCTCTTCTCCGCCCGCGTCGGCAAAGGGGGGAAGGTGTCGGGCGCGTCGTGGCACGGCTGCATGGGCGCCGAATTCTACCGCGGGCTGGGCACATTCGCGAACGCGCAGGATGCGCTGGTCGCGGTCGTGCGGGGCGCCCGCGGTGACGATGCCGCGAGCTACCTGGAAAGGCTTGCGGCCCTTGCCGTGGACGACGGGGAGTCAAGGCCCGTCAAGAGCGTCCGCTCGGGAAGGGCGACGCGGCTTGGGGAAGGCGTCTGGCTCCTCGTCTGCAAGGATTCGCAGCCGATTCTCCTTACGCTTGGGGGTGACGACGTGGTCGTGAACGAGAAGGGCGTCCGTCCGGGCGTGAAGAAGGAGATCCTGGTGCGCGGAGCCGACGGGACGGGACTTCGTGCGAAGGAGGCGAGCGCGTCCGCGGGAGACGTCGTGAGGTTCGTGCTGACGGGGACGCTTCCAAGCGACTATGGCGCGTACCGTGCGTACAGGTACGCGTTCGAGGACCGCGCGAGCGCCGCGATCAGGCCGGACGCCGACTCCGTTCGCGTTGCCGTGGTGCGGGCTGACGGTTCGAGGAAGGCCGTTGACGACGGATTCGAGGTGCACGTGACCGGGAGCGTGCTCACGGTCGAGTTCGCAGACCTGAAGAAGTCGTGCCCCAAGCTTGCGTTCGGGGATAGGCTGGAGGTCTCGTACGAGGCGCGCCTTCGCGCGGCCGAGGCAGACATCGGCTTCGACGTTGGGAACGTGAACGAGGCAGTGGTCAAGTTTTCCGATTCCGCGGCCACGGGAGGGGTGGGCGAGAGCGCCCCGGACAGCGCGACCGTATATTCCTTCGCCGTCAGGGCGGTGAAGGTGGACGAGGACGGAAAGAGGGTTCCCGGAGCGGCGTTTACGCTGCAGCGGGAGGATGGCAGGTACCTATCGCCAGAAGGCGAATGGGTGGACGACGCGGCCTCGGCGGCTCTCGATTGCGACGAGGACGGGACGGTCGTGTTCCGTGCGCTCGATGCGGGCTCGTACCGGCTTCGCGAGGTGAGGGCGCCGAGGGGATTCCTCGGCCTTGCGAAGGACGTGACCATCGATGTCAGGGCCGACCTGGGTCAAAAGAGGCTTGGGGCGACGTGCGAGGGCGATGGGGTGCGCCTTTCGACGGTCAACGCAGGGTCCGGAACGGTCGATGTGACGGTGAGGAACGCCCGGGAAGCCAAGGCGGGCGTCACCAGTCCAGGCGTGCCGAAAACCGGTGACGACGGGCAGGGGCGCCTCGTAGCGGCTTCCGCGTTGGCGGCCGCGATGATGGCCTTGGGGCTTGCGGGGAAGCTGGCTTCTGACGACAGGATCCTTGGGACGGGGGAAGTACGAGGGCGGGAGGCGACTCGCGTTGCGGACCATGCATCCTCGTAGGTCACGGTCCCGGAGTCGCGGGGGGAGAAGACGTCTCCGTAGGGCCCTTCCCGCACTCGGGATGATGATCGGCATCGCGCTTCTAGCGGCGCCCCTGGCAATGGACGTGGTCACGTCGGCATTGGCGGGACGCCAGGTGACGTCCATGAGCGACCGCTCTGACGGGATTGATCCGGGGGAGAGGAGGAGGCTGCTGTTGCAGGCGCGCTCTTACAATCGCGTGCTCGCGGGAGAGCGCACCGAGATTCCGACGAGCGAGATCTGGGACTACGAGCGGCAGCTGAATGGCGAGGACGGCAGGGTCGTGTCGGGCATAGAGGTGCCAAGCATCGGAGTCCGCCTACCCGTCCGCCTGGGGACTGGCGACGACGTCCTTTCCTCCGGCGTCGGCCACCTTGAGGGAAGCTCGTTACCCGTGGGAGGAAGATCGACCCATGCGGTGCTGATGGGACACTCTGGCCTCTACGGGAGCAGGATGTTCGACGACATCAGGAAGCTGAGGAAAGGAGACCACTTCAGGCTCCGCACGCTTGGGAGGACCCTCGAATACGCGGTGGTGGAAACGAGGGTGGTCAAGCCTGAGGGAGTGCGGGGTCTGAAGGTCTCCGTGGGCGAGGACCTGTGCACGCTCGTCACCTGCACGCCGTATGGCGTGAACGACCACAGGCTGCTGGTGACGGGGAGGAGGACAAGAGTGAGCGCGATGGGTAAGGAGCGGGCCTCGGATGGTGCGGCGAACCCTCGGGTGATACCGCTTGCCGCAGGGATGACGACGGCCGCGTTCGGCTGTTTGGTGAACCGGATTCGGAAGGGGCGTAGCGAGAGGAGACACGTTGTGTCGTCTCCTCGTCACATGGCCTCAGGAAAGGGAGTCGACAAGCGCCTGGGCGACACGGAGGCCATCGGTTGCGGCGCTCATGATTCCTCCGGCATATCCAGCCCCCTCGCCGCATGGCCAAAGACCGGCGGTTGAGACGGACCTGCAGTCCTTGCCGCGTGTCACGCGTATGGGCGAGCTCGACCGCGTCTCCACGCCGGTAAGAACCGCGTCCGCCGTCTCGAAGCCATGCAGCTGTCGGTTCATCTTCGGGATCGAGCCGCGCAGCGTCTCGGTGATGTAGGAGGGGAGGCACGTCGTGACGTCACCCCAGCACACGCCTCGTGGGTATGTAGGCACGATGTTTCCCCCGGCGGTTGACGGCGTTCCCTGGAGGAAGTCTGCGACGAGCTGCGCGGGCGCGACGTAAGAGCCGCCACCGGCCTCGAAAGCGAGGCGCTCGCAGCGGCGCTGTAGCTCGACGCCGGCAAGAACGTCGTCTCCGGGGAGGTCCGTCGGGAACACATTGGCGAGAAAGCCGGAGTTGGCATTCGTCCCGGCACGGTCGGAGAGACTCATTCCGTTCGTTACGACGCCGCCCGGCTCACTGGCGGCGGCAACGACGTAGCCGCCCGGGCACATGCAAAACGAGAACGCGCTGCGGTCGTTGTCGAGGTGGGCGACGAGCTTGTAGGGAGCGGCGCCCAAGGCCGGGTGTCCCGCAAAGGGTCCGTATTGGGATCGGTCGATCATGGACTGGAGGTGCTCTATGCGAACGCCTATCGCGAACGTCTTCCGCTCGAGCGTGACGTCACGGTCTCGTAGCAGCTCGAATACGTCGCGGGCGGAATGTCCGCACGCGATCACGAGGTTGTCAACGGGAACCCTTTCCTCGACGAGAAGCCCCGATTCGTCGTGGTGCTCCAGCGTGACCGATGTGACGTGCGGCGTAGGGGAGTGCGATATCCCCATGTCGGTCATGTGGCACCCGAGCCTCACCTCACCGCCGAGGGATTCGATACTCTGCAGGATGTGCGTCACGACCGTTGGCAGGACGTCGCTACCCACGTGCGGCTTGGCATCCCAGAGTATCTCCTGCGAGGCGCCCGCGTCGACGAGCGTCTGCAGTATGAACCTGTGCGCCGGGCTTTTCGTGCCGGTCGAAAGCTTGCCGTCAGAGAAGGTCCCCGCACCTCCGAGACCGAATTGGATGTTTGACTCTGGGTCGAGCTCACCTGTCTCGTTGAAGTGCTCAATGGCCTTCGTCCTGCGCGTCGCGTCCTGGCCACGCTCTACGAGAAGTGGCCTCAGCCCTGCGTTCGCGAGCGAGAGCGCACAGAAGAGGCCGGCACATCCCGCCCCGATTACGACTGGTCTGCTTGCCGCGGTCGTGCCGAAGTGGGCTGGAAGCCCAAACGCCTTGTCCGCGGAAGGACGCACGCCCTTCTCGGCGTGACGTGCCCGAAGCTTTGCGAGAAGCGCCCTCTCGGCGTTGGCACCTCCCCTCAGGGAAACGCGCACCGAATACGTGAAGTGGACGTCGCTCTTCTTGCGAGCGTCTATGGAGCGCTTGCGGGGATCTACGGACAACAGGTCGTCAGGCGCAATGCGGAGCCTATGCAGGACCGCCTTGCGGAGCGAAAGCTCCTCAGTTCGGAGGGTGCCGTCGAGCTGGTCGACGGGAATCCGTATGGCAGAGATGTCGAGCACGTTTTCTCCAGTCTATGCAGACTCGCCCCCTCCCTGACGACCGATGGCCTGGGAGGGGACGCGACTATCTGGTTGCGGCGGCCGCGCCTGCGACCATTCCGCTCTTCCAAGCCCACGAGAGGTTGAACCCTCCGCATTCCCCATCGACGTCGAGCGCCTCGCCCGTGGCGAAGAGTCCTGGTACGGAGGTGCACTCGAGCGTCTTGGTTGAGAACTGGTTCGTGCGAAGCCCGCCGCGCAGCACCTGGGCCTGCTCGTGCCCGGTCGTCCCCGTTGCCCTCAGCGGATAGCTCTTCGCAAGGGCCATGAGCGCCTCCGAGTCGCTTGCGGGTTTGTCCCGTCCGGCGTCTTCGAGCGTCCAGCGGCTGCGCGCAAGTCCCTCGAGCACCGAGGCGATGTCTGGGTCGAGCACCCCGTCGAGGCAGCCTTCCTCGAACGAGCCGTGAGCGAACGGGTCAACCATCTGCTGCAGCTCGCTCTTGGTGAGATCTGGAAGGAGGTCAAGCTCGACAAGGTCGCCCGGAACGACCTGACGGGACATGTTGAACACGACGATGCCGGAAAGGCCGTAGCTCCTGAGAAGGACCTCGCCGCGCTCGCTCCACACGGGGAAGGCGGTGTGCGTGAGCTGCGCGCGTACATGCAGCCTCCGGCCGTCCAGCTCGAGGATGGGGTTGGGCTCGCAGCCGACGGGACAGAGGACGGGCTTTGCAGGCTTGGACTCGAGGCCGAACGAGCCTGCGACGTCGAAGTCATGTGTGCTTTGCGTGCCCCCGGTCGAGACGACGAGGCTCCTAGCCTGGACCGTGCGCTCTGCCTCGCCGGCAAACTCCTCGCGGTACGTGATAGCAAAGCCCCCGTCCGTCCGGGATGCCCCCACGACGCTTCTTGCGCATGCGATGGTCACGCCGGCGGAAGCGGCGCGTCGCAGGAGGACGTTCCTTACCGACGTCGCGCGCCGCGAGAGGGGGTAGAGCCTCTCCTCCTCCAGGCACCAGCGCATGTTGCACTGGCGGAAGAAGGCGAGGATGTCCCCGAGCGGGTCGTCGCCGAAGACGGCCTGTACGAACGCGGGGTCGTTGTAGTACTTCGGCGCGAGGCCGACGTTGCTGAAGTTGCACCGTCCGTTGCCTGTGGCGAGTATGGGCCGCCCGCATTCGGGAGAGGACTCCAGGAGCAGGACGTTCGCGCCCTTCTCGCCCGCGCAGATTGCGGCGACGAGGCCGGATGCCCCGCCGCCGACCACGACGACGTCGTATGAGGTGGCGACGTCTACCGCCGCCGCTGCCTGGAGCCTGCGCTCCTGCAGCTTTGCGCGGGAGACGCGCCTCCGCCTGCCAGTGCCGTCCTGTGACATGCGCTATGCCTCCACCGCGGAGACCGCCTCGGGGATGAGACCCTCGGGGAGCTCGGACTCGAACGTGCCGGCATCGCAGCTTGCAGCGACCTTGGGGTCGATGGGGATGCGACCGAGGTCGGCGACCTTGAACTCGTCCACGATTTCTTGCAGGTGCGAGGGGCCGAAGGGCTCGAGCCTGTGGCCGCACTCCGGGCACTCCATGTAACTCATGTTCTCGACCACGCCGAGGACGGGGACGTTCATCATGGCCGCCATCTTCACGGCCTTGCCGACGATGACCTGGACCAGGTCCTGCGGGGAGCTTACGATCACGACGCCCTCGATTGGCAGCGACTGGAAGACGGTGAGCGCGACGTCGCCGGTTCCCGGGGGCATGTCGACGAGCAGGTAGTCGATGTCGCCCCAGAGCGTGTCCTCGTAGAACTGCTTGAGCGCCCCCATGAGCATGGGGCCGCGCCAGAGCACGGGGTCGTTCTCGTTTTCGAGGACGAGGTTGGTGCTCATGATCTTGATGCCACCCTTGGACTGGGCGGGGATGATCTTGTCGCCCTGCCCGAAGACGTGCAGGCCGGAAAGGCCGAACATCTTGGGGATGGACGGGCCGGTGATGTCGGCGTCCAGGATGCCGACCTTGTGGCCCTTGCGTGCGAGCTCGGTCGCGAGGATGCCGGTCACGAGCGACTTGCCGACGCCGCCCTTTCCGGAGATCACGCCAATCACGTGCTTGATGCTGGACTGGTCGTTCACCTGGTACAGCTCGGGCCCCTCGTGCTTGGGACGGTTGCCGAAGATCTGGTCGACCTCGTCCTTGATGGCATCCCTGTCGATGTCGTTCTCTGCCATGTGTCACCTCTCCTGTGTGAATTTCGACGGCCGCGCACGGGCGCCGTCGGGACTGGTTTCAGTTTAGAGCTTGCCCAACATGTACGGGAAATTATAGGCGCAGGTCGTCCGCCACCCAATATCCACCGCTCGGGGAGCGAGCCTATGGTGTGTTCGCGAGGGATGATGGCGGGGCCTCTCCGCAGGTAGAATGTACGTATCAGGTTTCCGTCCGGCATTGCGATTCCCGCTGGTGCGGGGGGGTAGTGACATGAGAGGAAATGCTTCGGTCCAAAAGGCGACCGCAAGGAAAGATGGCGCAAGGTCGCGGAGCATCGCCGCGCTCGTGCTTGGGGCGCTGGTCGTCGTGCTCGCGAGGGCGAACCTGTACGGCGAGTTCGGAATGGGCTACGAGCTCTACGCGACCCTGACGTCCGCTGCGAGCGGGAGTGCGCTTGCGGCGGCGTTCTGGGTTGCGGTGGCGACGGTCGGGGCGACCTATGCCGTGGCGGGTGCGGTTGGCATTTTGGCGACGCTCGTGCGCGGCCACAGGGAGGATGCCGCTACCTTGTCGCCCGTGCCGCGGGGGCTGCGCGTTGCGGCGGCCGTGCTTGCGGCGGCGCCCATGGGCATGTTCGTGCTGTCGTTGCCGCCGGTCGAGGGTCTGAGGCAGACGTTCCTGCCCGCCCTGCTTTGCATGTACCAGACGGCCGCGCTCGCAGGCGTCGTGCCTCTGTACGCGCTTGTGGCCGGCGTCGTGCTTGGGGTGGCGCTCCTGTACGACGCCCGCTGAGCGCGGCCTGCCCGCCTACAGCGAGAGGAACAGTCGGTGCATCCTCGGGTCGACGTCGAGCTCCGGATGGAACGCGACGACGAGCCGGGCGCCCTGCCGCATGACCACGGGGCTTTGGACCACGCGGGCGAGAATATTGACCCCCTTGCCCACACGCGTGATCTTTGGCGCGTGGATGAACGTCATCGGCACGTCGCCGCCGACGCCGGCCACCTCTCCCGTAGTGTGGAAGCTCCCGAGCTGGCGCCCGTACGAGTTGCTCTCCACCGTCATGTCCAGCGTCTCGAGGCGCGGGGTGTGCCTGTCGTCATGCGCCTCGAGGCGTTTTTGCGAGCAGGATGAGCCCCGCGCACGTGCCCAGCACGGGCATGCCGTCGCGTATGCGCTCGCGGATGGGGTCGAGCATCCCCAGCTCGCAAAGGAGCTTGCCCTGCACGGTCGACTCGCCGCCCGGGAGCACCAGCCGGTCGAACGACCTCAGGAGGTCGTCCGCGTCCCTGAGCTCGAAGCTCTTCTCGCCCGGCGAACGCGCCCGAACGAATGCAAACATTTGTTCTATGAAATTGGTGCCAAGGCGTCTAGAGCCGTCCCCTATGGGGTAGGCTTGGCTACACTAATGAGCGAGAAGAACGTAACGGATGCGGTCGAAGAGGTTTCCATGGCATCAGACTCCATCGTCATCAAGGGCGCCCGCGAGCATAACCTGCGCGACATAGACGTGAACATCCCGCGTGACAAGCTGGTGGTCATCACGGGACTCTCGGGCTCCGGCAAGTCGAGCCTCGCCTTCGACACCATCTACGCGGAGGGCCAGCGCCGCTACGTCGAGTCCCTCAGCAGCTACGCGCGCATGTTCCTGGGACAGATGGACAAGCCGGACCTCGACTCCATCGACGGCCTGTCGCCCGCGGTCTCAATCGACCAGAAGACGACGAGCCGCAACCCGCGCTCCACGGTGGGCACGGTGACGGAGATATACGACTACCTGCGTCTTCTGTATGCGCGCATCGGCGTCCCGCACTGCCCGGAGTGCGGTAGGCCCATCAGCCGCCAGACGACTGACCAGATTGCGGACAAGGTGCTCGAGGCGGGCCAGGGCAGGCGCGCGTACGTGCTCGCGCCGGTCGTGCTCGGCCGCAAGGGCGAGTACCAGAAGCTGTTCGAGGACCTGCGCCACGAGGGCTTCAGCCGCGTGCGCGTCGACGGCGAGGTCCGCGAGCTGGACGAGGACATCAAGCTCGACAAGAAGTACAAGCACTCCATCGAGGTCGTGGTCGACCGCATCGTCATCCGCGAGAACTCGCTCGGCCGCATCGCGGAGGGCGTGGAGCAGGCGACGAAGCTCGCCTCCGGCCGCGTGAGCTTCTACCTGCTGCCTGGCCGTGACGAGCCCGAAGGCGCGGAGGGCGAGCTGCTGCAGTACTCGCTCGCGCTCGCATGCCCCGAGCACGGCCACTCCATCGACGACCTCCAACCCCGCGACTTCAGCTTCAACGCGCCGTATGGCGCCTGTCCGGACTGTGACGGCCTTGGCACAAGGCGCATCGTGGACGCGGAGGATCTCATCGAGGACCCGACGGTGCCGGTGGGCGAGGGCGTCTTCGGCGACCTGTTTGGCCGCTCCAACTACTATCCGCAGATCTTCGAGGCCGTGCTCAAGCACCTGGGCGAGGACCCCAAGACCCCGTGGCAGGACCTCAAGAAGAAGACGCGCACGGCCATCCTCGACGGACTTGGCTCCACGAAGATCCGCGTGGACTACCACACACGGGACGGCCGCGACACCTTCTGGTTCACGAAGTTCTCCGGCGTGCGGTCGATCCTGTTCGAGAAGTACCAGGAGACCACGTCCGAGACCACGCGCAACCACCTCGACAAGTACATCCGCGAGGTCCCGTGCCCCACGTGCCACGGCGCGAGGCTCAAGCCAGAGTACCTTGCGGTTACGGTGGGCGAGAAGAACATCCAGCAGGTCTGCGACATGTCCTGTCGTGAGTGCCTCTCGTTTTTCGAGGGCCTGCAGCTGACGGAGCGTCAGCACCTCATCGGAGCGCCCATCGTCAAGGAGATCGTTGCGCGCCTGAGGTTCATGGTGAACGTCGGCCTGGACTACCTCACGCTCAGCCGTGCCGCGGCGACGCTCTCCGGTGGCGAGGCGCAGCGCATCCGCCTTGCGACGCAGATTGGCGCGGGTCTCATGGGTGTGCTGTACATCCTGGACGAGCCGTCCATCGGTCTGCACCAGCGCGACAACGACCGTCTGATCGCGACGCTCAAGAGCCTGCGCGACATGGGCAACACGGTGATCGTGGTCGAGCACGACGAGGACACCATCCGTGCGGCGGATTACGTGATCGACATGGGCCCAGGCGCGGGCGAGCTGGGCGGAGACGTGGTTGCCGCCGGTACCCCGGCGGAGATCATGGCGAACCCCGATTCGCTCACGGGGGCGTACCTTACCGGAAGGCGCATGATCGAGCTGCCGGAAAAGCGCAGGAACCCCCGTCGCGGTGCCTTCAAGATCTTCGGCTGCACGGCAAACAATCTCAAGAGCGTGTCCGCAAAGGTGGAGTACGGTACGCTCACGGTGGTGACGGGCGTCTCGGGCTCGGGCAAGTCCTCGCTTGTGACGGACACCATCGCACCGGTGCTCGCGAACCAGATCATGCACGCGAAGCGCGTGTGCGGCCCCTACAAGCGCATCGACGGCCTCCTGGACGAGGACGGCAAGCCGCTCGTCGACAAGGTGATCGACATCGACCAGAGCCCCATCGGTCGTACGCCGCGCTCGAACCCCGCGACGTACATCGGCCTTTGGGACGACCTGCGCGCGCTCTTCGCATCCACGCCCGAATCCAGAGCTCGCGGATACTCCGCAGGGCGCTTCAGCTTCAACGTGCCCGGCGGTCGCTGCGAGGCGTGCAAGGGCGACGGCCAGATAAAGATCGAGATGAACTTCCTGCCAGACATCTACGTGCCGTGCGAGGTCTGCCACGGCAAGCGCTACAACAGGGAGACCCTCGAGGTCACGTACCACGGCAAGACGATTGCGGACGTTCTCGACATGACGGTGACCGAGGCGCTGGCATTCTTCACCAACATCCCGCGCATCAAGCGAAAGCTCCAGACGCTCTACGACGTGGGCCTGGGATACATACACCTGGGACAGTCCGCGACGACGCTCTCCGGTGGCGAGGCCCAGCGCGTCAAGCTGGCAAAGGAGCTGCACCGCCAGCAGACGGGCAAGACGTTCTACATCCTGGACGAGCCGACCACCGGCCTCCACTTCGAGGACGTCCGCATGCTGATCGAGGTGCTCCAGAAGCTGGTCGACGCAGGCAACACCGTTCTCGTTATCGAGCACAACCTCGATGTGATCAAGGTTGCGGACCGTCTGATCGACCTTGGGCCCGAAGGCGGCTCGGGTGGCGGCACCATCGTCTGCTACGGCACGCCCGAGAAGGTCTGTGCGTGCGAGGAGTCGTACACCGGTCGCTACCTCAAGCCGATCGTGGAAAGGGACAGGGAACGGATGGCTCTCCGTGACAAGAGGGCGGCTCGCTCTGCGGCAAAGTAGCAACGACACCCCGGGCCGACGGGTGCGGGGAATCTCACGGGGGGCTGATTCGATGTCCAAGAAGGAGAAGGTCCAGAAGACGAACGCGATGCGCGAGCTCGAGAGGGGCGGGGTCGCATACGAGTGGCACGAGCAGGAGGAGGACGACATCTCCCGCGGGCTCGGCCTTCGCATGGCGCAGGAGGCGGGGGAGGATCCCGACAGCCAGTTCAAGACCCTTGTGTGCGTGGCCCCCTCGGGCGACCACGTCGTATGCTGCATTCCTGTCGCGGAGGAGCTGGACTTCAAGAAGGCCGCGGCCGTAGCGGGGGAGAAGTCCCTCGCCCTGATCGCCATCAAGGACCTCGAGCCCCTTACGGGCTACGTCAGGGGCGGATGCACGCCCGTCGGCATGAAGAAGCAGTTCCCGACGCTCATCGACGAGACCGCGCAGCTCTTCGACGAAATCGGCATCTCCGGTGGACGCAGGGGCCTGTCGCTCACCCTCAACCCGGTGAGCCTCGCGGAGTTCCTGGGAGCAACGTTCGCGGACATCACCCGAGTCCCGGCGAAGGCATAGCCGGCCTCTCAAGCACCTCGCAGGTTATTGGGGCTTTCGACGGGATACGTTTCGCGGGCGTTACCGTTTTCTTGGGCATCACCTAGGTTCACTTTAGTGTGATAAAGTACTCGCACTTCAAGTCAGGCATTCTATTTCAGCCGTGCGGCAAAAGCGTAGAGCTGGGCCGTGCGGGCGAGAGGAACGGGACGATGTCGGCAGTGACCCCACGTGGCTTCAGGGACATTCTACCTACGGAGGCGCTCGCGCGAGAGCGCATTACGGGCACGGTGCGCGAGTGCTTCTCTCGACATGGGTATCTGCCGGTCGAGACGCCCCTCATAGAGGATAGGAATCTGCTCTCTCTTGGAGGGAAGCTTCAGGACTCGCCGTTTCAGCTCTTCGACGGCGACGGCAGCCTCCTCATGGTGAGGCCCGACCTGACGCTTCCCATAGCGCGCATGGTTTCCGCCAGGACGAGTGCGGGCGACCTTCCGCTTCGCCTGCGCTACGCCGCTCCGGTCGTGCGCGAGGAGTCGATGCTCAAGGGCCAGCCGCGTCAGTTCACGCAGCTTGGCGTCGAGTACTTCGGTGCGGATGGCATCGATGACACCCTTCCCGAGACAGAGGTCGTCTCGCTTCTTGCCGAGACGCTCGACGCGCTCGAGGCGCCGGCATGGCGCATCGTCTGCGGATCCGTCTCGCCCCTGAAGGCACTGCTCGACCGTCGCTCCCCGTCGAGCCAGTTCGAGGAAAGGGCGCTCGGGCTTGCTCACGAGTCCGACCTCGTGAGCCTGGACGAGCTTGTCGACTCGACCGAGCTCGACCAGCCCGTGCGTGAGGCGCTGAGGAGAATTCCCCGCCTTGCCGGCGACGCAAGCGCGATCGAGGAGGCCGACGCGCTTCTCGACGCCGCTGGCATCCCGGAGGCCGAGAGGGGGACGAGCGAGCTTCGCGCGCTCGTCTCGTCGCTTGCGGACCTCGCCGAGGAGGGGCGGCTCACCTTCGACTTCTCGATCGCTAACTCCTTCGACTACTATACGGGCATCATCTTCAAGGGCTACGCCGAGGGAATAACCGCCTCGATAGCTTCGGGTGGCCGCTATGACGCCGTGCTCGCGAACTTCGGTAGGCCGAACGTCGCGTCCTGCGGATTCGCCCTCTCCCTGGAGCGACTGCAGGAGATACTGGGAGAGCAGGGCGAAAGCGGCGTCGTGAGTTCGGACGTGCGCCTCTCGGAGAGACCACTGAGGATCGCCGTGCCGAAGGGCTCACTCTTCAAGGATGCGGTGAGGGTGCTAGAGTCGGCCGGCCTGCCCACGGACAGCCTTCGCGACCTGGGACGCAAGCTCATCGTTCGCGACGGTGACTACGAGTACGTCATAGTGCGCGCGCAGGATGCGCCCGCGTTCGTGGCGCATGGCGGTGCCGACTGCGGCATCTGCGGATACGACTCCATATTCGAGGCGAACCACGACCTCATCCAGCTCGTGGACCTGCGCTTCGGCGGCTGCCGCTTCGTCGTGGCGGAGCCGAGGTCGAAGGCCGGCGCCGCCGAGGACGCGTACAGCTGGCGCGGTACGGTCCGCGTGGCAACGAAGTATCCCAGGATCACCCAGAGCTACTACGACCGCATCGGTCAGCAGGTCGACATCGTGCAGCTGCACGGCAACATTGAGCTTGGTCCCATCGTCGGCATGACCGACCGAATCGTGGACATTACGGCGACGGGAACCACTCTCGCCGAGAACGACCTCGTCATAGTGGACGAGGTGATGAACTGCACGGCGCGGTTCTTCTCGGGACCGGCAGCGTATCGCTATGACACCCGCATCCGCGACCTCGCGGCAAGGCTCGCCCAGGCCGTCGAGGCAAACCAGTAAGGAGAATGCCATGAGGAACGTAACGCTTTCCGGCGAGCAGAGGCTTCAGCAGAAGGACCTCATGCGTCAGGGCGCACTGCCAAAGGAGATCATGGACTCCGCGCAGCAGATCGTGGACGCCGTCAGGGAGGGAAGGGACGCCGCGGTTCGCGACTTCTGCCTGAAGTTCGATGGGGCCTGCCCCAAGAGCTTCCGCGTCCCCGACGAGGTCGTCAAGGGGGCGCTCGACATGGTCGACCCCGAGTTCCTCGAGTCCCTCCGTCGCGCCTACCGTCAGATCCGCGACTTCCACGAGCGCGAGCGAGAGCAATCGTGGTTTACGACGAGGGAGGACGGCACCATCCTCGGCGTGAAGGTCACGCCGGTTCCCTCCGTCGCGGTGTACGTTCCCGGTGGGCGCGCGCAGTACCCATCCACGGTGCTCATGGACACCGTGCCGGCAAAGGTCGCGGGCGTCCCGCGCGTGATCATGGTCACCCCGCCCCAGAGAGACGGCTCGCTTTCGGCGTACACGCTCGCGGCTGCGGCAGTCGCCGGCGTCGACGAGGTGTACGCCGTGGGCGGCGCGCAGGCGATCGGTGCGGTTGCCTACGGGACGGAGTCCATCCCGAAGGTCGCGAAGATCGTGGGACCTGGCAACGCCTACGTCGCGGCGGCGAAGCGCTACGTTTCCGGAGACGTGGGAATCGACATGGTCGCAGGCCCGTCGGAGGTCTGCGTGCTCGCGGACGCGACGGCGGACCCCGCCGTCGTCGCCGCTGACCTCATGGCGCAGGCGGAGCACGATCCCCTTGCCACGTGCTACCTGGTTACCGACGCTCCCTCGCTTGCGAAGGAGGTCGAGGCGGCCATTGACATCCTGACAAGTCAGAGCCCGCGCGAGAAGATCACGCGCTCCTCGCTCGAGCACGGCCTCGTCGTCAGCACCGACAGCCTCGACGCGGCAGTCGATGCAGTGAACCTCATTGCGCCGGAGCACCTGGAGCTCCACTGCGCGCAGGCGTTCGACCTCCTCGGCCGAATCCAGAACGCAGGCGCGATATTCGTGGGGCCCTGGTCCTCGGAGCCCCTGGGAGACTATGTCGCCGGGCCAAACCACACACTGCCGACCGGCGGAACCGCGGTCTTCTCGAATCCCCTTGGCGTCTACGACTTCCAGAAGCGCTCTAGCGTGATCTCCTACACGCCCCAGGGACTTGCGGCGGATGGCCCGGCGGTTCAGGCGCTCGCCCAGGCGGAGGGCCTGTGGGCGCATGCCCTTTCCGTCGGAATGCGCCGCAAGCTGCTTGAAGAGAAAACGGAGCGTTTCTCTGACGTTACCGCCGCGTGTGCGGATGCGATGGCGACCGCGTGGCCGCGTAAGCTTGAGGAGCCGGGAGTTCCCAATCTTGACGGCGGCAGGGGCTAGGCTCCGCGACGGCAGAAACGTGGGACGTGAGGAGGAGCATCGTGCCCCAGGGTATCTCAGACAGGATTCGTGCCGCCATGCGGCCGTCGGCCGCGGTGCTCGAGCCGTATGACCCGGCGTTCTCGCAGGTGAGGATAAACCTCTCGGCGAACGAGAACACCTATGGAATGCCGTCGGATGTCAAGGCGGCCGTCGACAAGGGACTGTGCGACGCGGTGACGAACCGCTACCCGCAGCCGCTCTCGAACGAGCTCAGGTCCGAGCTCGCCCGTTGGCATGGCGTCGGGGAAGACCACGTGATCGTTGGAAACGGTGGCGACGAGCTGCTGTTCAACCTCTTCCTCGCATTTGGCGGCCGTGACCACGTCCTCGTGAGCTGCGAGCCCACGTTCTCGGTGTACCGGCTGTACGCGGAGCTGGTCGAGACGACGGTCGTGAACGTCCCACGTGACCCCGAGACGTTCGAGTGCGATGCGGACGCGTTGGTGGAGGCAGCCGCCCGCGCGAGCATCGTGGTTGTGACGTCCCCAAACAACCCGACGGGAAACCTCTTTCCGGTAGAGCAGACGCGCAGGCTCTGCGAGGCGTGTCCAGGGATAGTCCTGTTGGACGAGGCGTACATGGAGTTCGCGCCTGACGGCTCCTCTGCGGAACCGCTCCTTGCGGAATATGGCAACCTGGCGGTTCTGCACACGCTGTCGAAGGCGTTCTGCCTTGCGGGCGGGCGCATAGGCTACGTGCTGGCGAGCCCATCCGTCGTGAACGCCCTCGCGGCCGTGCGGCAGCCGTATTCCGTGAACGTGTTCTCTCAGGCCGCGGGGCTTGCCGCGGTGAGGAGCCGGGGGGCGTTTGGGCCGACGATCGCAAGCATCGCGTCGGAGCGCGAGCGCCTGTTGGACGAGCTTGCCGGCATGGGGGGCCTTGGCGTGACGGCATGGCCGAGCGCGGGAAACTTCCTGCTGGTCAGGATGCCTGACGCCCATGTCGTGCGCAACCGCCTGCGCGACGAGTTCTCGATTCTCGTGCGCGACTTCTCGTCTACCCCGGGGCTAAGGGACTGCCTGCGCGTCACCGTGGGGATGCCGGATGAGAACGACGCTCTTCTCGACGCGCTGCGAAGACTTCTGAAGGGGGAATAGCATGGCAAGATCGGCCACCGTCACCCGCAAGACGGGTGAGACGGACATAACGGTGACGCTCGACCTGGACGGAACGGGTGCGTGCGACATCTCCACGGGCGTGGGCTTCTTCGACCACATGCTGAGCGCCCTCGGGAGACACTCGCTCTGCGACCTCACGGTCCACGCGACCGGCGACACGTGGGTCGACGACCATCACACGGTTGAGGACGTGGGCATCGTGCTAGGCCAGGCCCTCGCCCAGGCGCTGGGCGACAAGAGCGGCATCACGCGCTTCTCGGACGTGACGGTCCCCATGGACGAGGCGCTGGTGCTCGCGGCGATAGACGTGAGCGGCCGCGGCGAGCTGTACTGGGACGTTCCCATAGCCGCGCAGAAGGTCGGCACGTTCGACACCGAGCTCGGCCACGAGTTCTTCCAGGGGTTCGCGCGCGATGCGGGCATCACCCTCCACGTGAGGGAGATTGCGGGGGAGAACGCGCACCACATCCTCGAGTGCGCGTTCAAGGCCGTCGCGCGAGCCGTCCGCGCCGCCGTCGAGATCGACCCGCGGGTGCACGGCGTTCCGTCTACGAAGGGGAGCCTGTGATGATCAGGGGAGACATAGTCGTCGTCGACTACCACAAGGGAAACCTCCAGAGCGTCGTCAGGGGGCTCGGTGCCGCGGGTGGGTCCGCGTACGTCTCCGACGACCCGTCGGACATCCGCAGGTCTCGTGGCATCATCCTGCCGGGCGTGGGCAGCTTCGAGGACGCGCTCGCGTACATGAGGGGTACGGGCCAGGCCGACGCGGTCGTCGCGGCGATAGGTGACGGGGTCCCGTTCCTTGGCATCTGCCTGGGCCTCCAGCTCCTGTTCGAGCGTGGTACGGAGCATGCACAGAACTCGTCCTTTGGCGGCGAGTGGGTTCCGGGCCTCGGGGTGCTCGAGGGTTCGGTCACGCGCCTCGAGTCCGCGAAGCTGAAGGTCCCGCACGTGGGATGGGATCAGGCGTACCTCACCCAGAGCGGTCGGGTCTGTCCGCTTCTGGTGGACGTCCCGGAGGGGGCCAACTTCTACTTCACTCATTCCTACGCGCTCGCGGACGACGTGGACGAGAAGGACGTCATCATGCGGACGCACTACACGCGCTCCTTTGCGTCGGCGATCTGGAGGGACAACGTGTTCGGCGTCCAGTTCCACCCCGAGAAGTCCTCGCGCGCCGGCCTCAAGGTCCTGCAGAACTTCGTCGACATCGTCAGGGGCTAGCGCATGATTCTCTTTCCTGCCATAGACCTCGTTGCGGGACAGGTCGTCCGCCTGCGGCGCGGCGACCGCTCGCAGATGGACGTGTACTCGACCGACCCGGTCGCGGTCGCGAGGGACTTTGCGGCGCGCGGGGCCAGGTGGGTGCACGTCGTGGACCTCTCCTCGGCGTTCCGCGAGGACGCGGAGGCGGTCGAGAAGAACCACAGGGCCATCGCGGCGATCTGCTCCCTGGGCGTGATAGACGTCGACACGGGCGGCGGCGTTCGCGACATGGACACCGTGCGCAAGCTGGTGGACGCCGGCGCGAAGCGCATAGCCATCGGCACGGCGCTCGTGCGCGACCCGGGGTTCGCGGAGGAGGCGGCGCGCCTTTTCCCCGGGCACGTGGTCGCGGACGTCGCGGCTCGCGACGGCGAGGTCCGCGTGGACGGTTGGCGCGACGGGGAGGGAATCGCCGCGGACACGCTCGTCGCCCACCTCGCGGACCTGGGATACAGGCACCTCGTCTTCACGGATATCTCGCGAGACGGCATGCAGACGGGGGTCGACGCGGACGCCTACAGGCACATCGCCAAGGTGGCGGGATTTCCCGTCGTCGCGTCGGGCGGCATCGCCACGCTGGATGACATTCGCTCCCTTGCGGCCCTTGGCCCCGGCGTGATAGAGGGCGCCATCACGGGTCGCGCACTGTACGAGGGAAGCTTCACGCTCGAAGATGCGCTCGCCGCCGCTGGGCGTCGAGCCTGAGAGGAGATTCGCACATGCTTACCAAGCGCGTCATCCCATGTCTGGACGTGAAGGACGGCCGCGTCGTCAAGGGCGTCAACTTCGTGGGCCTGCGCGACGCGGGGGACCCGGTCGAGCTCGCGAGCACCTACGACCTGGAGGGTGCGGACGAGGTCGTGTTCCTGGACATCACGGCTACGTCGGACGACAGGTCAACCACCGTCGAGCTTGCGTCCCGCGCCGCCGAGCAGCTCCGCATACCGTACACGGTCGGCGGCGGCTTCCGCGACGTCGCGGGAATGAGGACGATGATCTCCGCCGGTGCGGACAAGGTTTCCGTGAACTCTGCCGCGGTGAGGGATCCTGGGCTCATCACGGCCGCGGCATCCGCGTTCGGGAGCCAGGCGGTCGTCGTGGCGGTAGACGCCCGCCACGTCGAGGGCAAGGGCGACAAATGGGAGGTGTACACCGCCGGGGGCCGCAAGCCCACGGGAATCGACGCCGTCGCGTGGGCGGAGGAGGCTGCGCGTCGCGGTGCCGGAGAGATCCTCCTCACGAGCATGGACCGCGACGGGACCAAGGACGGGTTCG
Source organism: Parafannyhessea sp. LCP19S3_B1 (assembly GCF_052121955.1). NCBI lineage: Bacteria > Bacillati > Actinomycetota > Coriobacteriia > Coriobacteriales > Atopobiaceae > Parafannyhessea > Parafannyhessea sp. LCP19S3_B1. Next base: position 120,219 of record NZ_JBQKDH010000002.1, read on the forward strand.
ACATCCCCCTCACGCGCGCCGTGGCGCGTGCGGTGCCCATTCCCGTGATCGCGTCCGGAGGCGTCGGCAAGCTCGAGCACTTCGCCGAGGGCATCATCGACGGCGAGGCGGACGCCGTGCTGGCGGCGAGCGTGTTCCACTTCGGCACCTACACCATCCGTCAGGTGAAGGAGTACATGGCAAGCCAGGGCATCCCCGTGCGCCTGGACTTTTAGGCCCGACGCCCCGCTCGCATCGCACGGCATCACTTATGAAGCTACGGCGCATTTGCCGACCCGCCGCCTGCCGCATCTTAAAATGGCTTGATGCAATAAGTTTGGGCTGTAAGCGGCTGGAGAGTGCATGCAAGCTAAGGAACTCACGTTTGACCAGCTCGTAGCCGAGGCAGACCGCCTTGGCCTCGAGCTTCCCATTGAGCAGACCCCGGAGTGGGCCAGCTACGAGGAGACCGTCCCGGGCCGCACGTTCTGGGGCTGCGTCGCCATACAGGACGACGGGGGAGAAACGCTGGGCGTCGCGGCCTTCACCGACTACGAGACGCACGGCTACCACTACCTCCGCTCGCACCACGGGCCCGTCTGGACGCGCGAGTTGACGGAGGACGAGGAGCGCGAGGCCATGGTCGTCCTGCGCGAATTCGTGTCCGAGCGCGACCGCAAGGTCGTGTTCGTGCGCCTCGCCATCGAGCACGAGCTCGACGTGAGCCACCCCACGCTCTCCATGAAGCCGTACGACACGACCGTCGTGATCGACATCACGGGGTCCGACGAGGACATCCTCGCGCGCATGAAGGGCCGCGGACGGCGCGACGTTCGCAAGGCGCTGCGCGAGACGCCCGCCACCTACGCGGACGAGACCGAGCTCGCCGCGAAGTCCTTCTCGGAGTACTACGGCGTCATGGTCGAGACCAGCGCGCGCGACGGCTTCGCCCCCGCCCCGATCGACGACTACGAGAACACGATCCGCTGCCTTGGTCCCGAGCACTGCCGCGTCTTCGCGGGCAGGGTGGACGGCCGCGTCATCACGTGGACCATGGCCACCATATCCGGCCGCCACGCCGTGCGCTACTACGGCGCCAGCCGCTCTGGCAAGGAGCGCGCGCTCGCGACGGACGGCCTCATCTTCTTCGAGTGCTGCACGCTCGGCAAGATGGGCTGCGTCGACTACGACCAGATGGGCATAGGCTCGGAGGAGTTCCCCGACCTCATGACCCTCAACACCTTCAAGACCAAGTTCAGCAAGGAGGTCAGGCACGTCTCGCCCGACCGCGACCTGCCCGTCAGGGCCACGTTCTACAAGTCGCTCCTCGCTGGCAAGAAGATACTCGACAAGGTTCGCGGCTAGGGAGGCTCCATGTCCGCATCGCAGGAAGGCAACTGCCAGCACACGTACGCAGGCGAGAAGAGCGTGCTCGTACCGCTCGGCGACGTCGCCGTGCACTTCGACGAGCGCGGCCTCATACCCGCCGTCGTGCAGCAGCACGACACGGGCGAGGTCCTCATGGTCGCGTGGATGAGCGAGGAGTCGCTTGCCCTCACGCTGAAGACCGGGACGACGTGGTTCTGGTCGCGCAGTCGCCAGGAGCTGTGGAACAAGGGTGCGACCAGTGGAAACGTGCAGCAGGTGAAGCGGGTGCTCGTCGACTGCGACGCGGACACCCTGCTCGTCGAGGTTGACTCGCCGGGACCCGCCTGCCACACGGGCCACAGGAGCTGCTTCTTCCGCGAGCTCGCCCCCGCAAGGGACGCGGCAGAGTCCGATAGGTAGGTCCCGCATGGCTAAGCACCTACGCACCAGCCAGGGCGACCCGCACGTGAGCGTGGACGGCCTCGCGGAGCCCGCCCGCCACATGCGTGGGGGCTCCGCCGCCGTCACGACGCGACTCGAGCGCATCTCCGCCGCGGACCCGGTGGTCGCGGCGGACTCCGTCGTGACCGTGGGGGATTCGGACGAGCCTGCCGCCGCGACCACGGAGGACGAAGCCGCGACGCAGGCCGCCGTCGGGCGCAGCGCCGCGCTCATGAGCGTGCTCGTGATCATCAGCCGCATAACGGGCTTCTTCCGCACGTGGGGCCAGGCGTACGCGCTGGGCGTCACGGCGCTCGCGAGCTGCTACACCGTGGCCAACAACCTGCCGAACCAGCTGTACGAGCTCGTCATGGGCGGCATGATCATGACGGCGTTCCTGCCGGTGTACATGTCCGTCAAGAAGCGGCTCGGCAGGCGCGGCGCGGACGAGTACGCATCGAACCTCATATCGATCGTCACGGTCATCCTGCTCGTGGTCACGGTGTTGTCGTGGATATTCGCGGGCTTCATCATCTGGACGCAGTCCTTCTCGGCAAATGCCGACTTCGACGCGGACCTCTCCGCGTACCTGTTCAGGTTCTTCGTGGTCGAGGTCGTGCTGTACGCGCTCGACTCGCTGATTTCCGGCGTGCTGAACGCGGAGCGCGACTACCTGTGGTCCAACGCGGCGCCCATCTTCAACAACATCGTGTGCACGGCGTCGTTTCTGATCTACGCGCTGCTCGTGCCCACCAACAAGTCGCTCGCCGTGCTCGCGCTCGCCATCGGCAACCCGCTGGGCGTGCTCGTGCAGGTGCTGGTGCAGCTGCCATCCATCAGGCGACACGACATTCACCTGCACTTCCACATAGACCTGCACGACCCCGCCCTGAAGGAGACGCTCTCCATCGGCGTGCCCACGCTCGTGCTCACCGTGGTGTCGTTCCCGACGGTTGCCGTGCAGACGTCCTCCGCGCTGCAGATAACGGCGGCCGGCGCCTCCATCGCGTACTACGCGCGCCTGTGGTACATGCTCCCGTACTCCGTGTTCGCCATCCCCATCACCATCGCGCTGTTCACGGAGCTTTCCGACTACGTGGCCGGCGGCGATATGGACTCGTTCAAGAGCGCCGTGCGCTTTGGCACGGAGCGCATCGTGTTCATGCTGGTGCCGTTCGCCATGTTCCTCGTGGTGTTCGCGCCCGGCCTCATCACGATCCTCGCGGCCGGCAAGTTCGACTCCGCGGGCCTGAAGGACACGATCTTGTACCTCAGATGGCTCGCCACGGCGCTGCCGTTCTACGGCATCAGCACGTACCTGCAGAAGATCTGCTCCTCGCTGCGCAAGATGATCTTCCTTACCATCGCGTCCATCGTGGCCGCGGTGGTGCAGATCGCGTTCTGCTTCGCGTTCACGGGCGTGCTGGGGCTTGCGGGCGTGGCCTTCTCGTCCACGCTGTTCTTCATCGCGATCGACGTGGTGTGCTACCTCAACCTGCGCCGCACGCTCGGCCCGCTCGGGCTTCGCTCCATGCTCGCGTCGTTCGTGCGCTCCGTCGTCTTTGGGCTTGCGGGCTCGGCCGTGGCCGTGGTCCTTCTCGCCCTGCTGAACCGCGTCATGGGCCCGTGGCTTGGCTCCATGTCGCGCAGCGTCCTGTATTGCGTCGTCGCGGGCGTGCCCGCCGTGCTCGTGACGTATGGCCTCGCCGTCGCGCTGAAGGCGCCGGAGGCCGCCGCCGTCAACACCATCCTTGCGCGCTTTGGGCGCAAGCGTAAGTAGCTGGAGGATCCTATGCAGACTGGCGTAAAGGCAACCCGCAACGACATCGTTCCCGTCGTCATCGGCGGCGACATCGGCGCTTACGCGCTCTGCCGCGAGTTCCACCAGGCGTTTGGCGTGTGCGCCATCGCGCTCAACACCGGATTCATCGGCGCGATCGAGCACTCGCGCATCGTGGAGCCGCGCACCGTGGCGAGCCTCACGCCAAAGGACGTGGTGCCCGCGGTGAGCTCCATCGCGCAGGAAAACGCCGGCAGGCGCGTGCTCCTGGTGGGCAACACCGACCAGCTCATCGAGCTGCTGGAGGACATCGCGCCCCGGCTTCCCGAAAACGTGACGTGCCTGTGCCCGCCGCGCGACGCGTTCGAGGCCGTGTGCGACAAGGCCACGTTCTCGCGGCTCTGCCGCGAGCACGGGTTGGACGTGCCGGCCATGGACGTCGTGCACCTGGCGGGGACGGAGCCCATCGCGCCCACGCGGATAGGCTTCCCCGTGGTGGCGAAGCCGGCGGTTTCGGCCGACTACTACCACCTCATCGTGCAGGGCTTCAAGAAGGTCTACTACATGACGGAGCAGTCGCAGCTCGACGCGCTGTGGGCGGAGCTCCGCGCCGCAGGCTTCGCGGGCGACTTCCTGGTGCAGGAGCTCATTGGCGGCGACGACACGTACATGGACTCGCTCACCATCTACATCGGCCGCGACGGGCGCCCGCTCATGCTCGGCGGCGCGCAGGTGCTGCTTGAGGACCACGCGCCCGCGATGCTGGGCAACCCCGTCGCCATGATCACGCGCCAGAACCCCGAGCAGTGGCGCAGGGCCGCCGCGATGCTTTCTGACGCGGGGTACCGCGGCTTTGCGAACTTCGACATCAAGCGCGACCCCAAGACCGGCCGCGAGCTGTTTCTGGACTGCAACCCCAGGATCGGCCGCAACTCGTTCTACAACCTCGCCGGCGGCGTGAACCCCATGGAGGTCGCGGTGCTGGACCTTGTGGACGGGAAGGGAGAAGAGCCGCGCGTCGTGGCCGACACCATCCTGTACACGCTGGTCCCCATATCGCTTCTGCGTCGCTACGTGCGCGACGAGGCGCTGCTTGCCGAGGTGAACTCCCTCGTGGCAGCCGGCAAGGTGTTCGACCCGCAGCGCTACGACGCGGACTGGGGCCTGCGCCGCCGCCTGGACGTCGAGCTTACCGAGAAGAACCAGATCCGCAAGTTCGCGAGGTACTATCCCGAGCCCACGGACACCTCGTTCTAGCGGGGCGCGCCCATGTCTGTGAAGGACCCTGCCCCGCACATGCCAGACCTTGGGGGAGCGTCCCCGCGTCCCGAGGCGCTGGGGCTTCCCTCCATAGCGGAGCAGGTGAGCCAGGTGCCCACGAGCCCGGGATGCTACCTGTGGAAGGACGGCAAGGGCGAGGTCATCTACGTCGGCAAGGCCAAGAACCTGCGCAGCCGCATGTTCCAGTACGTCAACCTGACGGACGACCGCGCGAAGATCCCCCTCATGATGCAGGTGGTGCGCAGCTTTGACTACGTGGTAGTGGGCTCGGAGCACGAGGCGCTCGTGCTGGAGCGCAACCTCATCGAGCAGTACCACCCGTACTTCAACGTCGACTTCAAGGACGACAAGAGCTACCCGTACATCGCGATCACGGAGTCGGACGCGTTTCCGGCCATCAAGTACACGCGCGAGCGCCACCGCAAGGGCACGCGCTACTTTGGCCCGTACACCGACGCCCGCGCCGCGCGCGAGACCATAGACACGCTGCGCAAGGCGGTACCCATCTGCATATCCACGTGCGCGGAGTGGAAGCGCTGCCGCCGCTACCTGCAGAGCCATCCGGACGATGTGGCCGTGGCAAACATGGTGCTCGCGAAGCGCGGCCGCCCGTGCTTCGACTACCACGTGGGACGCGGCCCCGGCGTGTGCTGCGGCGCCATCGACACGGTGGAGTACGCCTCGCACGTGCGGCAGGTCGAGAACTTCCTCGCGGGCCGGCGCAGCCAGATCGTGGAGGAGCTGGAAGGCCAGATGCGCGAGGCCGCCGCGAACCTGGAGTTCGAGCGCGCCGGCCGCCTGAAGCACCGCCTGGAGGTCATAAACGGCCTGGACGACCGCCAGCAGGTGACGTTCCCCTCCAGCGTGAGCCTGGACCTGATAGGGTTCTTCCGCGAGGAGACCATCAGCTGCGCCTGCGTGTTCGTGGTGCGGGAGGGACGCACCATCCGCACGAGCGAGTTCGTCCTGAACAAGGGGATGGACGTGGACGAGGTGGAGCTCGAGGCCGGCTTCCTGAAGCGCTACTACGACGAGACGTCCGACATCCCCGCGGAGGTGGACCTCGCCGTCGACCTGCCGGACGCAGAGCTTCTGGGCGAGTGGCTCACGCAGAAGCGCGGGCGCGTCTGCCGCATACACCGCCCCCAGCGAGGCGAGAAGAGCCGCCTTCTGGACATGGCGGCCAAGAACGCCCATCACGCCCTCAACCGGTACATGGTGAGGACGGGATACGCGGACGACCGCACGAACCAGGCACTTCTCCAGCTGGAGAGCGCCCTTGCCCTGGACGCGCCCCCCATGCGCATAGAGTGCTTCGACATTTCGACGCTGCACGGCACGTTCACGGTGGCGTCCATGGTCGTGTTCACGAACGGCCGGCCGGACAAGTCCCAGTACCGTCGCTTCAAGATCCGCGCGGACCTGGACGAAGCGAACGACTTCGTGAGCATGCAGGAGGTCCTGGGCCGCCGCTACAGCCCGGAGCGCATGGCGGACGCGCGCTTTGCGGCCGCCGCGCCGGACCTCTTGGTGGTCGACGGCGGTAAGCCGCAGCTCACGGCCGCGATGACGCAGCTTGAGGAGCTGGGGCTCGACATCCCGGTCTGCGGTCTCGCGAAGTCGGACGAGGAGGTCTTCGTCCCGTGGGACGACACGCCGGTGGTGCTGCCGTCCGGGTCCGCGTCGCTCTACCTAATCAAGCAGGTGCGCGACGAGTCCCACCGCTTCGCGATCACGTTCCACCGCGAGCTGCGCACCAAGGCGCAGTCCGTGTCGATCCTGGACGAGGTCGAGGGCGTGGGTCCCAAGCGCCGCCGCGCCATCATGCGCCACTTCGGCTCCATGAAGCGCCTGCGCGCGGCCTCGGTCGAGGACATCGCCGCCGTGAAGGGCGTGCCGGAGTCCGTCGCGCGCGACATATGGCGGACGCTCCGCGCGTGGGAGGATGACGCGGCGCGCACGCAGGACGCGAGCAACGTGCAGGATGCGGGTGCGGCACGGGACGCGGGTGCGGCACGAGACGCGGGCGAAGGCCCCGCCGTGCACGATGTCCAGTCCGAGGGGTAAGCTCTTGGTAGCGGCGCCGCCCAGGCGCCGCATACGGGCGAGAAGCGCCTGCGGCCATGGCCGCGCGTTCTTCTCGCCGGCAGACGGCGCGCCGGCCGGCGCGCGGGGAGGGGTCGTAACGTGACGGATAGCTCGCAGAGCATGAGGCAGGCCGCGCGGCTGGACCGCGTGCCCGACATCGTGGTCATCACCGGCATGTCCGGATCGGGCCGCACGCAGGCGATGCACGCGTTCGAGGACATGGGGTACTACTGCATCGACAACCTGCCGCCGCGGCTGATATTGGACATCGCGAACGTCGTGGGCATCAACTCCGGCGTCGGCAGGCACCTGGCGGTCACGTGCGACCTGCGCAGCCAGGGGTTGTTCGACGAGATGTTCGACGCGCTGCGCCAGCTGGGGGAGCACGAGCTCACCGTGAAGCTGCTGTTTCTGGACTGCTCGGACGAGGTGCTCATTCGCCGCTACAAGGAGACGCGCCGCCGCCACCCCATAGCGCTGCCCGGCGAGTCGCTGGAGAGCGCCATCGGCCGCGAGCGCGAGCAGCTCTCCGTGGTGCGCGACCGCGCCGACCTGGTGATCGACACGTCGCGCATGCGCCCCGCCACGCTGCGCGGCAGGATCCGCCGCGCGTTCTCGGAGCTGACGGACCAGCAGCTGCTGGACGTGAGCGTGTACTCGTTCGGCTTCAAGCACGGCATGCCGGTGGAGGCGGACCTCATGATCGACGTGCGCTTCCTGCCGAACCCGTTCTACGACCCCACCATGCGCACCCTCACGGGAAACGACGACCCCGTGCGCGAGTTCGTGCTGGGAAACGACGTCACGAAGCGCTTCCTCGCCGCATGGGAGGGCCTGCTCGACGTGGTGATGCCGGGCTACATCGCCGAGGGCAAGGCCCAGCTGTCCATCGCCATCGGCTGCACCGGAGGCCAGCACCGCAGCGTCGTGATCGCAAACACCACGGCAAACTACCTGCAGAGGCAGGGCTACCACGTCACGCTGTCACACAGGGACCTCGCGCTGGCCGAGAAGGGCGCGGCGCCGCGCCCGTAGCCGCGCCACGGGGGATGGGAAAGAGATGTCGTTTACCGCGCAGGTCAAGGACGAGCTGTCGCGCGTGGAGGGGGAGTGCCCCCGCTGCGCGTACGCCCAGCTGTCCGCCATAACCCGCGTGTGCGGGACGCTGTCGTTTCGAGGCAGCGGACGCTACTCCATACGCGTCGCGACGGAGACCGGCGCCGTGGCGCGCACGATGATCAAGCTCACGCACGAGCTGTTCGAGCTCGAGACGCCGCTCACCGTGCGCCACTCCAACCTGCACAAGACCAGAAACTACCTGATAGAGATCCCGGAGCAGGACGAGCTCGAGGATGACCTGGTGCAGCTGGGAATCCTGGAGCGGGGCCACGGCCTCACCTCCGGCGTGCCCGCGCGCCTTGTGGAGCGCGACTGCTGCAAGCGGGCGTACGTGCGTGGCGCGTTCATGGCGGGAGGCTTCATAGCGGACCCGCGCGGTGACTTCCACCTGGAGATAGCGGTGACGGGCGAGGAGTTCGCGCGTCAGCTCATGGGCATCATGGCGGACCTGGGAGTCGAGGCGCGCCTGAACAGGCGCCGGGGGAGCTACGCCATCTACCTCAAGAGCTTCGACGAGATAGAGACGCTCCTGAGCGCCATGGGCGCCACGCGCACCGCGCAGGCGATAAACAACGTGCGGCGCGTGAAGTCGCTGAAGAACGACGTGAACCGGCGCGTGAACGCCGAGATCGCGAACCAGGCCCGCTCGACGGGCGCCGCGGCGGAGCAGCTGGAGCTCATCGCGCGGGCCGAGCGGCTGATAGGGCTGCGGGCGCTTCCGCCCGCGCTGAGGGAGTTCTGCCTGCTCAGGAAGGAGAACCCGGAGGTGTCGCTCGCCGCACTCGGCAAGAGGTGCAACCCCGTCTCCTCGAAGTCGGCCATGTATCATCGGGTGCTTCGTCTGCAACGTCTGGTAGAGGAGGCCGAGGGTACGGATGACCAATAATCAGGAGTCATTCGCCCCGGCCGAGGTTGCCCGCTCTTCTCGCCCATCTGGGCTTTTGGTGCCGTTCGCCGAAAAAATGCCCACAAATACATGGACAACCCAGTTTGTTACCGACATTTTTCGCCGATGAGTGTCTTTGCGAATTTGTTACGGACAAAAGTGGGTAAAATGCAAGGCAGTGCAAGTTCTTGCTGGTCGGCTCGGGGAAGGGCCTCGGGCGGCCTCGCGAAAGGAGTAAGCATGGCAGTTAAGGTTGCAATCAACGGCTTTGGCCGCATCGGTCGTCTGGCCTTCCGTCAGATGTTCGGTCACGAGGGCTCCGAGATCGTCGCAATCAACGACCTCACCTCCCCGGAGATGCTCGCATACCTGCTGAAGTATGACTCTACGCAGGGCAACTACTCTCGCGACCACGAGGTTACCGCCGGTGAGGACTCCATTACCGTCGACGGCAAGACCATTAAGATTTACAAGGAGGCTGACGCCAACAACCTGCCTTGGGGCGAGCTCGGCGTCGACGTCGTCCTCGAGTGCACCGGCTTCTACACCTCCAAGGCCAAGTCCCAGGCTCACCTGAACGCTGGCGCCAAGAAGGTTGTCATCTCCGCTCCCGCGGGCAACGACCTCAAGACCATCGTCTACAACGTCAACCACGAGACGCTGACCGCCGACGACGACATCATCTCCGCCGCCTCCTGCACCACCAACTGCCTCGCCCCGATGGCCAAGGGCCTGAACGACTTCGCGCCGATCGTCTCCGGCATCATGACGACCATTCACGCCTACACCGGCGACCAGATGATTCTTGACGGCCCGCAGCGCAAGGGCAACTTCCGTCGCAGCCGTGCCGGCGCGGAGAACATCGTCCCGAACACCACCGGTGCCGCCAAGGCTATCGGCCTGGTTCTCCCCGAGCTCAACGGCAAGCTCATCGGTGCCGCCCAGCGCGTCCCGACGCCGACCGGATCGCTCACCAACCTCTACGCCGTCGTCGACAAGGAGGTCACCGTCGAGGGCGTCAACGCCGCGATGAAGGCCTACTCCGAGAAGATCCCCGAGACCTTCGGTTACAACGAGGACCAGATCGTCTCTCGCGACATCGTCGGCATGACCTATGGCTCGCTGTTCGACGCCACCCAGACCATGGTCAACCCGCTTGGCAACGGCCAGAGCCTCGTCCAGGTCACCTCTTGGTACGACAACGAGAACTCCTTCACTTCCCAGATGGTCCGCACCATCAAGTACTTCGAGAAGTTCGTCGCCTAGTGACGCGCTCGCTCTAGGTAATCAAAGGGGTGCGGTCGCAGGTCCAAGGGCCGCGGCCGCGCCCCTTTTGTCTTGCAGGCAGTCCAATTTCGTAAGGAGTGTGCAAGTATGGCCTTTACCAAGAAGACCGTCCGCGACGTCGACGTCGACGGCAAGCGCATCATCATGCGCGTTGACTTCAACGTCCCCCTGAAGGACGGCGTCGTCACCGATGACACCCGCATTAAGGCGGCCATCCCCACCATCAAGTACCTCAAGGAGCACAACGCAGGCATCGTGCTCATGAGCCACCTCGGTCGTCCCAAGGGCGACGGTCCCGAGCCCGAGCTCTCCCTGAAGCCTGCCGCCGAGAAGCTGGCCGAGCTCACCGGCTACGACGTCAAGTTCGTGGACGACACCTATGGCGAGAAGGCCGAGAAGGCCGTCGCCGCTGTCAAGCCCGGCGACATCCTCGTCCTCGAGAACGTCCGCTTCGACAAGCGCGAGAAGAAGAACGACCCGGAGATCGCGAAGAAGCTCGCGTCCTACGGCGACATCTTCGTCCTCGACGCCTTCGGCACCGCGCACCGTGCGCAGGGCTCCGTCGTCGGCCCGGCCGCCTACATCCCGGCCGTTGCGGGCTTCCTGCTCGAGAAGGAGGTCGACACCCTGACCTCGATCTTCGCCGACCCCGAGCGCCCGTTCGTCGCAATCGTCGGTGGCTCCAAGGTCTCCAGCAAGATCGGCGTTCTCGACCACCTGATCGACTCCGCCGACACCCTGATCATCGGCGGCGGCATGGCATACACCTTCTTCCTGGCCAAGGGCTACACGGTCGGCACCTCCCTCAAGGAGGAGGACTGGGTCGAGCGCGCCGGCGAGATGCTGAAGAAGGCAGAGGAGAAGGGCGTCAAAATCCTGCTCCCCGTCGACAACGTCGTCGCAGACCACTTCGGCGAGGATGCCGAGGGCGAGGTCGTCGACTCCGACAAGATTCCCGACGACCGCATGGGCATGGACATCGGCCCCAAGACCCGCGAGCTCTACGCCGAGGCCATCAAGGGCGCGAAGACCGTCTTCTGGAACGGCCCCATGGGCGTGTTCGAGATGGACCAGTTCGCCGTTGGCACCAAGGCCGTCGCCGAGGCAGTTGCCGAGGTGAAGAGCAATGGCGGCACCTCCATCATCGGTGGTGGAGACTCCGTCGCGGCAATCAACAAGTTCGACCTTGCCGACAAGATGAGCTGGATCTCCACCGGTGGTGGCGCTTCCATGGAGCTCGTCGAGGGCAAGGCCCTTCCTGGAGTGGAGGCGCTTCTCGATGCGTAACCGTATGATCGCAGGCAACTGGAAGATGAACGAGACCTACACCGAGGGCGTCGTCCTCGCGCAGGGTCTTGCGAAGGAGCTCGCTGACGGCACCGGCGACGTCGACGTCGTCGTCTGCCCGCCCGCCGTCGACCTCAAGGGCGTCGCCGAGGTCATCGAGCAGGAGAACGCCCCCTTCGCGCTCGGCGCCCAGAACGTCTACTGGGAGGAGTCCGGCGCCTACACCGGCGAGACCGCTCCGAACATGCTGACGAACATCGGCGCAACGTACTGCATCATCGGTCACTCCGAGCGCCGCGGCTACTTCGGCGAGACCGACGAGGACATCAACAAGAAGGCCAAGGCCCTGATGGCTCACGGCATCGTTCCCATCAGCTGCTGCGGCGAGCCCCTCGAGGTCCGCGAGGCCGGCAAGCACGTCGAGTTCGTCGTCGACCAGATCAAGAAGGACACCGAGGGCCTCGAGATCACCGACCCCTCGAAGTACGTCGTCGCCTACGAGCCCATCTGGGCCATCGGCACCGGCAAGACCGCCACTGCCGACGACGCTCAGGAGGTCTGCGGCGCCATCCGCAAGACCCTCGCCGACATCTTCGGCAAGGAGACCGCCGACGGCATCCGCGTCCTCTACGGCGGCTCTGCGAAGCCCAACAACGTCGCTGGCTTCCTCGAGAAGGAGGACGTCGACGGTGCCCTCGTGGGCGGCGCGTCCCTCAAGGCGGATTCCTTCGCCGCTATGGTGAAGGCTGCCATGTAGCCTTCGCTCTGCGAAGAAGCAGGGGAGAAGAGCAAGTCACGGGGTTATAGCCCCACTGCCTGTGTTATTCTCTTCTGTCGTGTGAAGCAAGTTAGGCTGGCGTCGCACATGCGATGCCAGCCTTTTTCTAAAGGAGAACCACGTGGGCGCACTCAATGTATTCCTTCTGATCGTTCTTGCCGTGTCTGCCGTGCTTACGATCATCCTCATCCTCATGCACTCGGGCAAGGGCACGGGCGTCTCGGACATGATCGCGTCGTCCATGTACAACTCTGCCGCCGGCTCGGGCATCTGGGAGAAGAACCTCGATCGCCTGACGGTCTTCACCACCATCGTCTTTGGCGTCACCATCTGCATCCTTGCGCTCACCTTCCCTGTCGGGACTATCGGCTAGGATTCAGAGCATCTCAAAGGGCATGGGGCGTCCGCTTGTGCGGGCGCCCCTTTAGTTATGCGGCTGCGCTGCCAAGGTCTAGGTAACGCAATGCTCATGTACGCCATGCCACTTTCACGCGAGCCCTTCTCGTGCGATGCGCTTGCGACAAGCGATTCGTCCGTGGAAAACGGCTTGCGCGAACATGGTAAACGATGTGTTTCTCAACCATCGGAGACTTGTTTCCTACCGTTTCTAATATTTCACACATGTAAACTTTGCCCGTCGCTAATCATTTGAAATCCAGCTGTTCGATTTGTAAAACAGCAGCGTACGGCCATGATTAGGTCAATATTTCCTTCGTCATGATAAGACCGACCAGATATTATCGTTTGCATTGGCATGCATATTGAACGAAAATCAAAAAAGTCGGATAGGGGTCTTCGACCCACGCCGGCAAGGGCGGCCAGGCGTTGCCACTGGTCGTGAATCGGAAATAGGAGGATAGTATGGCAGACAAGCTCATGATGGGCCGTCGCTCCTTCGTGAAGGGCGGCCTGGCCGCAAGCGCACTCACTGCGCTCGCAGCCTGTGGCAAGAAGAGCGATTCCGGTGCGTCCGGTTCGAACGACGGCAGCATGAAGTTCTACATCAACGACCCCGTCGCTATCGACCCCTATAACACCCAGGAGTCCGAGGGCATGCAGGTCGAGCACATCCTCTTCGACTCGCTTTGCGACTATGACTGGGACAAGGAGGAGGTCGTTCCGAAGGCCGCCGAGTCCTGGGAGGTCAACGACGACGCCACCGAGTTCACCTTCCACCTGGTGAAGGGCGCGAAGTTCCACAACGGCGACAAGGTCACCGCGGCGGACTTCAAGCGCGGCTGGGAGCGCATCTGCGACCCCAAGATGCCGACTCCGTCCGAGATCAACTACCACCTCGCTCCGGTCGTCGGCTACGACGAGATGCAGAAGGGAACCGCCAAGGAGCTGTCTGGCGTCACCTGCCCCGATGACAACACCCTCGTCGTGAAGCTGAGCGCCCCGATGGCAGACTTCCCGTACATCTGCTGCCACCCCGCTCTTGCCCCGGTCCCCAAGGCCGCGACTGACGACCCCAAGAAGTTCCTGACCAAGCCCATCGGCAACGGCCCCTTCATGATGGTCGGCAAGTGGGAGTCTGGCCAGTACATCAACGTCAAGCGCTTTGAGGACTACTATGGCAAGAAGCCTTCGCTGAAGAAGATCTACTTCTCCATCCAGAAGGACCCGCAGACCGCCTTCAACGAGTTCGAGGCGGGCAACATGGACTTCACGTCCATTCCGACCGGCCGCATCAAGGACACGCAAAAGAAGTACGGCAAGTCCAAGGACGGCTATACCTGCACCCCTAAGCACCAGGTCATCACCGGTGCCGAGACGTCGATCTACTACCTGACGCTCAACCTGAACGACGAGACCATGAAGGACCTGAACGTCCGCAAGGCCATGTCGCTCGCCATTGACCGTCAGAAGATCATCGACAAGCTGTTCGAGGGCACCCGTAAGCCTGCAACGAGCTTCGTGCCGCCCATCATCGACGACAACGAGAAGGACCTCTGGGAGTTCTCGAAGTACGACAAGGATGCCGCGAAGAAGATCGTCGACGAGAACAACCTCGCCGGCAAGGAGATCACCCTCTCCTACAACTCCGGTGGTGGCCACGAGGACATCATGTCCGTCATCCAGGACAACCTGGAGGCCGTCGGCTTCAAGGTGAAGCAGTCCTCCATGGAGTGGGCAAGCTATCTGACCGCGCTTTCTGGCGGCAAGTATCAGGTCGGTCGTCTGGGCTGGATCGCAGACTATCCCACCATGGACAACTTCATCTACCCCAACTTCTACAGCACCGCTGACAACAACTACGCCAAGTACGTCAACACCGACGTGGACAAGGCTATTGATGCTGCGCGCCAGGTCACGGACGACGACGAGCGTAGGGAGAAGTACCGCGAGATCAACCAGATGATCGCCAAGGACCTTCCGGTCATCCCCATCATGTTCTACTCGCACAATCACGTCGCATCCGACAAGCTTGCGAGCTTCTACTATGACCCGCAGGGCAAGGCGGACTTCGCGAACGCAAAGCTTGCGTAGCAGGGCGTCGGCCTAATGTCGTAGTTCCTTAGACCTTTTTGCGTGGGGCATCGGAGACCCGGTGTCCCACGCTACTTTTTTCGAAACGCGTTTTATAGCAATATGGCCATTTGAATAACGCATGCCCACATTGGAATTTCAAGAATTGTCACTTGGCTATACTGACTATTGTTTGAATCTTGTCGGAAGGGGTTGCGCCGAGGGATTCAATGCGCATCTGTTGGACAAAACAAGGGGATTCCTAGTATGGGAAAATACATTCTCAAACGAGTTCTCCAGTTCATACCCGTGTTCCTGGGTGTGACGCTCATTCTCTTTGCGTTGGAGAACATCGTGCCAGGCGATCCGGTCAAGCTCATGGCGGGTGAGAAGAAGCTCGATCCCCAGACCGAGCTCAACCTTCGCGTCACGTACCACCTCGTCGAGACCGACGCCAACGGCAAGCCAATCCGCGACAGCAAGGGCAACACGGTGCCCACGCCGCTGTGGAAGCGCTACGGCCTGTACGTCAACGGTCTTCTCCACGGAGACCTCGGCACGTCGTACCAGCGCAAGGGACAGTCGGTCGCCTCCATCCTTGCGGCGAAGTACCCGTACACCATCAGGCTCTCGATAGTGGCCATCATCATAGAGACCGTCGTGGGCATTGGCGCGGGCATGGTCTCCGCACTGAAGAGATACTCGTTCTGGGACATCCTCGTGACGCTCGTAACGTCGATCATGGTGGCGATGCCCGCGTTCTGGCTCGGCATGCTGTTGCAGCTGTTCTTCGGAATCTTCCTGAAGGACTCGACGGGCGGAGGGTTCTACCTGCCGATCTCCGGTGCGGGCGGCCCCGCGGCCGAGTTCGATGACTGGGTGTACTATATCCTCCCCGCCATCACGCTCGCGGCCGTCTCCACGGCGTATACCGCGCGCATCATGCGCTCGCAGCTGCTCGAGGTCATGAACCAGGACTACATCAGGACCGCCCGCGCAAAGGGCCTCTCCCGCAGGGACGTCATCTGGCACCACGCGCTCAAGAACGCACTCATCCCCGTCGTCACCTACATCGGCATCGACTTCGGCGGCATGATGGCGGGCGCCATCCTCACCGAGACGGTCTTCAACTGGCCTGGCGTCGGCTTCGAGACCTACCGTGCCATCACGCAGCGCGACTGGCCCATCGTCATGGGATCCGTGACGGTCATCGTCGTGGTCGTCATGGTCATCAACCTCATCGTCGACATCTCGTACGCGTTCCTTGATCCTCGAATCAGGTACGGCGCCGGGAAGAACGAGTAGGGGGTGAGCGAAGTGGCAAAGGACAACAAGAAGGACGAGAAGGTCGTGGAGGCGCAGGCTGAGGCCTCCGGCCAGAACGAGGGGGATGCGTCCGCCCCCACCAGGACCCTGTGGGGTGACGCGTGGAAGCGCCTCCGCAGAAACAAGCTCGCCATCATCGCGGTCGTGTGGATCATCTTCATGGTCATCCTCGCGCTGAGCGCGGACCTTTGGGTGCCGCAGACGCTCGGCAAGCCGAACGCCCAGCTGTTCGACGTGCGCATGCCCATGAGTGCCAGGCACCCGTTCGGCACGGACCAGCTCGGGCGAGACGTGCTCTCTCGCGTCATCTACGGCGCGCGCATCTCGCTCGCGGTCGGCGTGCTCGCGACGGCGATCTCGACGGCCATCGGCCTCGTGATGGGCGCCATCGCGGCCTACTACGGCGGCATCTGGGACACGATCATCATGCGTCTCGCAGACATCTTCCTCGCGTTCCCGTACACGCTGTTCGTCATCGCGATGCTCGCCGTCATCGGCCCCGGCATCCAGAACGTGTTCATCGCCATCGGCATCCTCGGCTGGCCGTCCATTGCCCGCGTGTTCCGCTCCGCGATCCTCACCGTCAAGGAGAACGACTACGTCGACGCCGCGCGCTCCATGGGCGCGTCGGACCTCCGCATCATCGCGCGCCACATCTTCCCGAACTCCGTCGCGTCGATCGTCGTCTACGCGACCATGAACATCGGCGGCGCCATCCTCACCGAGTCGGCTCTTTCCTACCTGGGCATGGGCGTCGTTCCGCCCGATCCCTCCTGGGGAAGCCTCATCCAGTCTGGCCAGACCTACCTGAGCACTGAGCCGTGGCTCATGATCATGCCGGGCCTCGCCATCCTCACTACGGTGCTCGCCTTCACGCTCCTTGGTGACGGCCTGCGCGACGCACTCGATGTCAAGATGAAGGACGCATAAGACATGGCACGAAAGAAGAAGCAGGACAACTGGGTGGAGCTCAAGAGCCAGCCCGTTCCGGAGGGCTCGCACCTCCTCGAGGTCGACGACCTCAAGATGTACTTCCATACGCAGGACGGCGTCGTCAAGGCAGTCGACGGCGTGTCCTACACCCTCGACCGCGGCGAGACCCTCGGCGTCGTCGGCGAGTCCGGCTCGGGCAAGTCGGTTACCTCGCTCACCATCATGGGCCTCATCGACATGCCGCCGGGAAGGATCGAGGGCGGCGACGTCCGCTACCGCGGCAAGTCGCTGCTCAAGATGTCCGAGGCCGAGATGCAGCACATCCGCGGCAACGACATCGCCATGATCTTCCAGGACCCGATGACGTCGCTGAACCCGGTCTACACCATCGGCCGCCAGCTGAGCGAGGGCATGCGCCTGCACCTCGGCTACAGCAAGGACCAGGCCATGAAGCGCTCCATCGAGCTCCTCTCCATGGTCGGCATCCCCAACGCGGAGCAGCGCGTGAAGGACTACCCGCACGAGTTCTCCGGCGGCATGCGACAGCGCGTCATGATCGCCATGGCGCTCGCGTGCGACCCCGACATCCTGATCGCCGACGAGCCGACCACGGCCCTCGACGTCACGATCCAGGCGCAGATCATCGAGCTGATGCAGCAGATGCAGGAGAAGAACGGCAACGCCATCATCATGATCACCCATGACCTCGGCGTCGTCGCGGACGTGGCCGACAAGATCATGGTCATGTACGCCGGCTCCCCAGTGGAGTTCGGCACCGCCGAGGAGATCTTCTACGGCTCCATGCACCCGTACACCTGGGGCCTCATCCGCTCGATCCCCAAGCAGATCGAGGACAAGAAGCAGCCCCTCACGCCGATCAAGGGCAACCCGCCCTCGCTCGTGAACGCCCCGAAGGGCTGTCCCTTCTCGCCCAGGTGCCCCTACGCAAAGGACATCTGCCACCAGAAGAAGCCCGAGCCCTTCTACACGAGCACGGGCCACTACACCAAGTGCCACTTCGCCAACGACCCCGAGTTCGTCAAGGCCAACGCGCCCGAGACCTCCCGCTCCGTGGCTGCGAGGGCATCGAAGGGAGGCGAGGCGTAATGGCAGACGAGAAGAGCAGCGAGCCTCTGCTGCGCGTCGAGCACCTCACGAAGGAGTTCCCGGTCGAGTCCGGCGTCTTCGGACGCCGTGCCGGCGCGAAGAGGGTGCACGCCGTCGAGGACATCTCGTTCGACATCTACCCGGGCGAGACCTTCGGCCTCGTCGGCGAGTCCGGCTGCGGCAAGTCCACGACCGGCCGCACCATCATGCGTCTGAACAACCCCACCTCCGGCAGGGTCATCTTCGACGGCAAGGACGTCGCGAAGATGAAGAAGAGGGAGCTCAAGGAGATGCGCCGCAACATGCAGTACATCTTCCAGGACCCCTACGCCTCGCTCAACCCGCGCATGACCATCGGCGAGATCGTCTCGGAGCCGCTTGTCATCCACAACGTGATGCCCAACGCGAAGGAGCGCATGGACTACGTGCGGAGCCTTTTGGACATCGTCGGGCTGAACCCGGAGCACATCAACCGCTACCCGCACGAGTTCTCGGGCGGTCAGCGCCAGCGCGTTGGCATCGCCCGCGCGTTCGCCCTGCGTCCCAAGCTCATCATCTGCGACGAGCCCGTCTCCGCGCTCGACGTCTCCATCCAGGCCCAGGTGCTGAACCTCCTTTCCGACCTGCAGAAGCAGTTCGGGACGGCGTACCTCTTCATCGCGCACGACCTCTCCGTCGTGCAGCACATCAGCGACCGCGTGGCCGTCATGTACCTCGGCCACCTCATGGAGTACTCGGACTGGAAGTCGCTCTACGACGAGCCGTACCACCCGTACTCGCAGTCGCTGCTCTCCGCGGTGCCCATCCCGGACCCGGACGTCCAGCACAGCCGCAAGCGCATCATCCTGAAGGGCGATCCCCCCTCGCCGATCGACCCACCTTCGGGCTGTCCGTTCCACACCCGCTGCCCGATCGCGAAGGACGTGTGCTCCAAGGAAGTTCCGAAGCTGCGCGAGGTCGCGAGCGGACACTTCTGCGCGTGCCACTTCGCGGAGCCGCACCCCATCAAGGGCTCCGCGGTCGACCTGGGCACGGAGTAGGGCAGTCGCGTCACGTGCGGCGGTCGCGTGCGGGGAGCCGTCCCGCCAGGGTGCGGCAAAAGTTTTTGGAAATAGTTGTTGCACCAAAAGAATCGGCCGTGCTAATATAGCTCTCGCACAAACTCACGTCGGAGTGGCGGAATTGGCAGACGCGCTAGCTTGAGGTGCTAGTGACTGACTAAAAGGTCGTGCGGGTTCAAGTCCCGCCTCCGACACCACGTGAACAAGGGTCCCCATCGGTTCTGGCCGGTGGGGACTTTCCTTTTAGCATGCGCCCACCGAAGGAAACTCCCAGGCAAACAACCCGAAACGCATGGCTCCTAGCATGGGGGCAAAAGCCGGCGGATGCCGGCAGACGCGATAGGGGGCGCCCCATGATCAAGCAGGTGACCGTCTTCCTTCCCAACAGGCCCGGGACACTCGAGCAGATGAGCCAGACGCTCGGCGAGGCGAACATCCAGGTGATGGGCCTCATGGTGGCGGACTCGAGCGACTTCAGCTGCGTCCGCCTCATCTGCGACCAACCCTCGAGGGCGGCTGGCCTCCTGGGCGAGAAGGGCTTCCATGCGGAGCTGACGAACGTCGTGGCGACGGAGGTCCCCGACGTGCCCGGAGGCCTTGCGACGGTGCTGCACCGCCTCGTGAGCGCGGACCTCAACGTGGCGTACGCCTACTGCTGCAGCTTTGGCGGGCGCGTCGTCGACATCGTGTGCGTGCAGGGCGAGCCCGTCAACATCAAGCTGGCCCAGGTGGGCTTCACGGGCCTCACGGCGCTGGAGCTGGGTATCGCGGACTAGGCCCCTCCTCGGGCCAAGGCACCCGTGGCGGGCCGGGCCGCCTGCGCACGTTCGCTTACAAACGTCGCCCCGTCGGGGCGCCGCTCTGGGTATGCTAAGGACGTTGGCGTCCGCAGGCGGCGATTCGGGGGAGCGCGATGGCAGGCACGGGCCTTGGTTTCAGGCGGGTCGAGGGCATAGGCGAAAGGAGCGTCTCCGGCACGCTCGCGGGGCTCCTCTCGCTCACGAGCGACGCCGTGCTGGCGTTCGACGGCTTCGGGCGCATCCTCATGTCGAACGAGGCGGCGGAGCGCCTGTTCGGCCGCAAGGACCTCGTGGGCTCGGACGTGCGCGCGCTGTTTCCGCCGGCCGCCGGCGTGGTCCCGGAAGACGCCTTCGACGCGTGCGCCCTGCCCTTCTCGACGGACGGAAGCACGTCGTCGCTCGTGGTGGTGGGCGCCGCGGGCGCGGAGACGGGCATATCCGTGCGCTGCGACCGCGTGAGCGCGCCCGGCGAGACGTACCTCCTGGTGGCGTACGAGGACGACTCGCGCCAGGCGGAGGAGCGCGAGCACGACCGGCTGGTGCAGGAGCTCTCGCGCGCGAACCACCGGCTGTCCGGCACGCTGAGCATCGTGCTCGAGACGCTGGACTCGCGCGACGTGCAGACGCTGTTCAGCCGCGTGCTGGAGGAGATCACGGACACGATGGACGCGACGGGCACCGTGTTCTACGTGGCGGAGTCGGACGGCTACCACCTGCGCGGGACCAGCAGCTCGCTCGGCGAGGCGCGCGTGCCCAGGTTCATGTCGTTCGGGCGCACGATCGAGCGGCTCGCCTCGCAGGCGGGCCACGCGCTGAGGCTGCGCGTGATGGCGCCGGAGGGCGCGGACCTCAGGCGCGGTCGGCTGACGCGGCGCAACGTGGTGAACGAGGAGACGCGCGAGATCTACCACGTGATGTCGTCCGTGCTGCCCCCGTTCGCGAGCTTCATCGCGGTGCCCGTCTGGTTTGGCCGCCACCTGCTGGCGCTGATCGAGGTGGGCTGGGACCACGTGCACCCCATGCGCCGCGAGGACTCCGAGCTGCTGGACGCCGTGGCGCAGTACCTGTCCGTGCAGCTGGCGGGCGCGTTCTCGGCGATGCGCGCCCAGCGCGAGGCCGACCTGCGCGAGGCGGCCTCCGGCATCCGCGAGACCATGATGAGCGCGGGCCCGGTGGACGAGAAGAGCGTGGCCGATGCGCTGGAGGCGGCCTCGGGGGTGCTGGACGCGTCGTGCGTGCGGCTGGCAGAGGACGAGGACGAGCCCGGGCACATGCGCGCGACGCTTCCGGACGGCCGTACGTGCAGCCTGGCGGCGGACCTGGGCGCCGCGGAGGGCGACCAGGCGGGAAACGAGATTGTGGTGCAGCCGGTGCGCGAGGGATCCGCGCTGGCGTCCGCGCTGGTGCGGGAGGGCGAGCCGGCCGTGGGCGCCCTGGTGGACGCCGGCATGGTGGACGGCACGCGCTGCTTCTGCCTGGTGCTGCGCGAGGCGGACGCGGAGCCCCTGGACGACCTCGAGCTGAAGTTTCTGGAGCGCGTGGCGACGGACGCGTCCGGCCTTGCGCACGGCGACGAGGTGCGCCGCCAGGACAAGCACATCGCGCAGGCGCTGCAGACCGGCATGCGCAACGAGTTGCAGCGCGTGCCCGGCATATCTGCAGACGGCATCTACTCGTCCGCGACGCAGGCGGCCGTCATAGGCGGCGACTTCTACGACCTGATACGCCTTCCCAACGACCGCGCCTGCGTGATCATGGGCGACGTGTCCGGCAAGGGGGTGGAGGCCGCCTCGGTGAGCGCCGCCGTCAAGACGGCGCTCGGCGCGTACAGCTGGCAGGGCCTTGCCCCGGCGCACATGGTGAGGCTCTTGAACGAGTTCCTCCTGGGCTTTTCTCGGCTCGAGACGTTCGCGACGCTTTTTGTGGGCATGGTGGACCTGCGCGGCGGCAGGCTCACGTACTGCAGCGCCGGGCATCCGCCCGCGTTTCTGGTACGGGCGTCCACGGGCGCGATCGAGGCTCTGGACGTGCAGTCGGGCGTGGTGGGCGCGTTCCACGAGATGACGTACCGCAACGGGCGCGTGAGCCTGGGCACGGGGGACGTGCTGCTGCTGTACACGGACGGAACCACGGAGGCCCGCGCCACGGACGGTGCGTTCTTTGGCGAGGACGGCCTGCGCGACGCCGTGATGCGCGAGGCGCCGCGCGGCTTCGACGGGCTGCTGGGCCGGCTCCTGGACGCGCTGGACCGCTTTACGAGCCGCCACCTGGAGGACGATGTCGCCATGGTGGCGCTGCGCTTTGACCAAGTTGGCAAACGGCAGCAGCCGCGTGCTTAGCCGCGCCCGCGATGGGGAACAAGCAGGGTATGGAGACCATGCCCAACATAGCTCTGGTGCCCGTGGAGGGCGACCTGGACGTGACGACCGTGCCGCGCGTGCGGGACACGGTGGACTCGCTCATCGCGTCCGGCTGTCGCAGGGTCATCCTTAACATGGCGGGCGTGCAGTACGTGGACTCCGCGGGCATGGCGCTGCTGTTTAGGGAGATCCGCAGCATGCGGCAGGCGGGGGGCCTGCTTTCGCTCATCAACGTGGGCGACCGCGTGCTGCGCACGCTGAGGATCGCGCGAGTGGTGGACTTCGCGCCGATATCCGGCACGAACGCCCGGCCGGAGGTACCGGAGCTCGACCCCACCGTCATGCCCACGTGGCGGACGGCGCTTCGCGTGAACGCCGCGGACCTGCAGGAGACGCGTGGCAAGGTGGAGGCCCTGCTGAGGCGGATGCCCTTCTCGGATGACCAGGTGTTCGACATCACGCTGGCCATAGGCGAGGCCATGGGCAACGCCATCGACCATACGGACGGGCGGGACGCGCTGGTCACGGTGTCCGCCTATCCGGACCGCGCCGTGATCGACGTGACGGACCGCGGCTGTGGCATAAGCGTGCGACGGGGGCAGCTGCCCGCGCAGGAGCGCCCGAACGAGGAGCGCGGCCGCGGCATCAAGCTGATGCGGCTCCTGGCGGACTCCGTCACCATTCGCAAGCGCTCCGGCGGGTGTGGCACGCTGGTGCGCATCGTGAAGCTGGTGTAGGGCGGCGCCGGAGCCCGACATGCACAACACACCTTGGTCCCAAAAATATTACGGTCTGTACCTGCGGTTTTGCGTCCGCCGCGGGGTTCTTGCAAACAAATTTGAAATTCACGCTTGCATCGGACCGCCGCGTCACGTATATTATTCCTCGCGTTCGCGGGCTTAGCGCAGTTGGTAGCGCGCCACCTTGCCAAGGTGGAGGTCGCGGGTTCGATCCCCGTAGCCCGCTCCATGCATTCATCGGAGCCGGTTCACATCGGCTCTTTTCATATGGCGAGATGGCCAAGTGGTAAGGCAGAGGCCTGCAAAGCCTTTATCCCCGGTTCGAATCCGGGTCTCGCCTCCAACGAACGTGAAGGGCACCCTACGGGGTGCCCTTTTGTTATACGGTGGCACGGGCGTTGCGCGTGGGCGAGAAGGGCGTGCATGCCAGCCGGCGACACGAGCGGCATGCGTGCGGCCCCAGCCCCAAACGTGGAGAACCTATGTGCACGGACGTCGGCAAAAATTCCCCCTTGCGCGGGGTGGGGGAGTCGCGTATATTAATCCCTGCGCTTGCGGGCTTAGCGCAGTTGGTAGCGCGCCACCTTGCCAAGGTGGAGGTCGCGGGTTCGATCCCCGTAGCCCGCTCCATAGGAGCTTATGGCCGGTTTCGACCGGCCTTTTTCATATCTCAGGGCGAGATGGCCAAGTGGTAAGGCAGAGGCCTGCAAAGCCTTTATCCCCGGTTCGAATCCGGGTCTCGCCTCCAACGCACGCACAGGGCATCTGCCACGGCAGGTGCCCTTTTCGTTACGCATCGTCGCAAGGAGGCGGTCACAACGCAAACGCCCACGCCCCTCTCGCCCAAGGCGCCCGGCGCCGCCACGCCGCGGCGCGACGTCTACCTGGACTACGCCGCGGCCACGCCCATGGCGCCCGAGGCCGTCGACGCCATGCTGCCGTACCTAACCGAGCGCTTCCAGAACCCGTCCGCCCCGTACGCCTCCTCGCGCGCGGTCGCGGCGGAGCTCGAGGGCGCCCGGGCCCGCCTGGCGCACGTTCTGGGCGCGCGGCCCGCAAATATAACGCTCACCGCCGGCGCCACGGAGGCGAACAACCTCGCCCTCGCGGCGGTCGCGGGCCAGGTGCTCGTGGCGGCGACGGAGCACCAGAGCGTGCTCGAGGTGGCCGCCGCGCGCGACCACGTGCTCGTTCCCGTGGGGCCGGACGGCCGTGTGGACCCGGCGGACGTGGCCCGTGCCATCGGGCCCACGACGGGGCTCGTTTCCGTGTCGCTCGCCAACGGCGAGGTGGGCGCCATCCAGCCCATCCGCAAGATCGCGGCCGTCGTGGCGGCGGAGCGCGCGCGGCGCCTCGCCGGGCGAGAAGAACGTCCCATCCTGCTCCACACGGACGCCTCGCAGGCGGCCGGCTACTGCTCCGTGAACGTGTCGTCGCTGGGGGCGGACCTCGTGACGGTGTCCGCGGCCAAGGTGTACGGCCCGAAGCAGGTGGGCCTCTTGTACGCGGCCGACGGCGTGCGGCTGAGGCCCCTCGTGCGCGGCGGCGGACAGGAGGGCGGCGTGCGCTCCGGCACGCAGAACGTGGCTGGGGTGATGGCGTTCGCATGCGCGCTCGAGCTCGCGGAGCGCCTTCGCCCCCAGGAGTGCCGGCGGCTCGCGGCGCTGCGCAACGGCCTGCAGGCGCGTCTGGTGCAAGAGTTCCCGTGGTGCGTGGTCGCGGGCCCGCGCAAGGACGCAAACCGCCTGCCGGGCCTTCTGCACGTGAGCTTTCCCGGGCTCGAGGCGCGCCGCCTGGTGATCCTGCTGGAGCGCGAGGGCGTGAGCGTGGGCACGGGCTCCGCGTGCGCGGCCAGCAAGATGCGCGTAAGCCACGTGCTGGCCGCCATGGGCGTTCCGGAGCGCGTGGCGGCGGGCTCGCTCAGGATCACGCTCGGCAGGCCCACCACGGCAGAGGACGTGGACTATGCGGCGGACGCCATCTGCCGCGTCGTCCGCGCGGAGGCGGCCCGACTGGGCCTGGGGGAGGTTCGCGATGCCTGAGAGTACGTACAACGCGGCGCCGGCCGCACGCTCTGCGCACGCGGCGCCGGCCGGCAGTGGCCAGACCGTCTACCTCGGCATGAGCGGCGGCGTGGACTCCGCGCTCGCCGCGGCGCTCCTGCTTGAGCAGGGCTATCGCGTGCATGCCGTCTACATGCGCAACTGGTCGCGCGACCTGCCCGGATTCAAGTGCACCTGGGCGGACGACCTCGCGGACGCGGAGCGCGTCGCCGTCACGCTGGGGATCGACCTCGACGTGTGGGACTGCGAGGCGGAGTACAAGTCCACCGTGGTCGACTACCTAGTGGACGCCTACGCGCACGGCCTCACGCCCAACCCGGACGTCATGTGCAACCAGACCGTCAAGTTCGGCACGTTCGCGCGCCGCGCGTTCGCGGAGGGCGCGGACTTCGTCGCGACGGGCCACTACGCGCGCGTCTCGCGCGAGCCTGCCACCGCCCCCGGCGCGCCCGCCCGCACGCACCTGCTTCGCGCCGCGGACGAGCACAAGGACCAGACGTACTTCCTGTGGCGCGTGCCAGAGGCGACGCTTTCGCGCACGCTGTTTCCCATAGGCGACATCCCCACAAAGGCGCAGGTTCGCTGCATGTGCGCGGAGCGCGGCCTCGGCGTTGAGGCCAAGCCAGACTCCGACGGCATCTGCTTCATCGGCCCCGTCGGCATCCGCACGTTCCTGCTCGACACGCTGGAGCGCCGCGCCGGCGACATCGTGGAGTGGGAGACCGGCCGCGTCATCGGCCACCACGACGGCGCCTTCCTGTTCACGGTCGGCCAGCGCAAGGGCCTCGGCATCGGCGGCGGCCCCAAGCGCTACGTCGTGGCCACGGACGTCGTCACCAACACGGTCTTTGCCACGGCCGACCCCGCCTGCCCTGCGCTCTGGACGCGTCGCATCCTGCTTACGGACGTCCGCTGGGTTCACGGCGAGCCCCCGGCGCCCGGCGACTACCTCGTGCGCAGCCGCCACACCGGAGACCTCCGCCCCGCGCACGTCACGCCCTTCTCGCCCGCGCCGTCCCGGCAGGCCCCCGCGGGCAATGAAGGCAAGACGGGAAACGTAGGCGAGACGGGCCACGCAGGCGAGAAGATCGGCGCAGGCGAGAAGTGCGGCACCTCGGTCTTGTTGGAGTATGCGGAGCCCGTCCGCACCGTCGCCCCGGGGCAGAGCGCCGTCATCTACGACGGGCTCGAGTGCCTGGGCGGGGGCATCATCGCGCGTCCGGAGCTTTGCCCGCCGAGCGCAGGCGCGCCGGGCAGGGTCGACTGGTCGCCACGCTAGCGATGCCGCGGTGGGCGCGGCTCCCGCGTCGCGATGGCCGCAACGCAATTTCAAGATTTCTCAAATTGGTGGTTGCGTCGGCGGTTACGTTCCTTTATAGTTACTAACGCACTGAGCAACCCCAGCCGGTGCGCAACACGTTCGGGCGTTTAGCTCAGGGGGAGAGCGCTTCCCTGACACGGAAGAGGTCAGAAGTTCAAATCTTCTAACGCCCACCATAAATTCGCAGCTCAGAGGCCATGTCTCTGGGCTGTTTTCTTTTGGTCCACGTTTGGCATCCGGCGCGGGCTCTACAAGAGGAGCAAGTCCACCTACCTGCTTCCCGACGCGGCGGAGTGATCAGGGGCGGCCGCGCAAGCGCGTTGCGACCGATGGCGGGCTGGGACCTCATGAAGTTGCAGGCCAGGGGGATGTTCCTTTGGCAAGGGGTGGTGCTGGCGGGCCTGGTGCGCGCGGACCTGTTTTTAGAGCGCGGCAGGCTGGACGCCGTGCCGCACGGACACTAGGGGGGAACCGATGCTGTACACGCCGACCACGAAGCGGGCGCTGCGGTTTTGCATGGAGGCGCACGCGGGCCAGCGGGACAAGGCCGGCCTGCCGTACGCAAACCACCCGCTGCACCTTGCGGAGCAGATGTCGACCGAGGACGAGACCTGCGCCGCGCTCTTGCACGACGTGATGGAGGACTGCGGCGCGACCGCGGAGGACCTGCTTGCGCTGGGCGTGTCTTCTGCCGCGGTGCGGGCGGTGGAGCTGCTGACGCACCGGGACGGCGTGCCGTATTTGGACTACGTGCGGGCGCTGCGCGCGAACCCCATCGCGCGCAGGGTGAAGGCCGCGGACCTGCGACACAACTGCGACCTTACGCGCTTGGACCACGTGACGGACGCGGACGTGGCTCGGCTGCGCAGGTACCTGCAAGCTCGCGTGGCACTGGGCGACATGGCGACGGAGCTGCGGACGCCGCTGGGCGCCGTGCGCATGGAGGCGCGCGGCGAGCCGTTTGCGTTTGAGCTGCGTGACGAGTCGTGGGATGGCGCCGCATACGCGCGCGTGGACGATGCCTATGGCAAGGCGGACGGCGCGTTCCTGCTGAAGGCGGACGTTCTGCCGCTTGCGGTGGGCGAGAGCGTCGCGGTGCGCTACGACTTTGGCCGCGCGGTGGACTGTGGCAGCGGCGAACGCGTCTGCTGGCGCGTGTACCAGCGGGAAGGCGTCACGGTAGGCGTGGGTTTCGAGGACGATGCAGATGCCGATGGCACGCCCGCCGGCTGCACGTGGCGCTACGACCACTCCGCAGGCGCCTACAACATGGTGCAAGACCCCGTGGCGCAGCGCTACCGGCCCCATTGCAACGGGTTCTGCGTGCGCGTGGCATGGCGCAACGGCACGAGCAACCGGGACGCGCGCATCGTTGCGGAGGTCGTGGGATGACGCTGGGCGTTCGCGTGGAGCGGTCGACGTCCACCCGCGCTGCTACACTGTGAGGCGACGGCATCGGCAGAAACGGGGGGCGCCATGAGCATCTTTGGGTGGATGGACGCAAACGACGACGGCATTCCCGACAACATGCTGTACTACGACCTCTGCACGGGCGGCAAGGCCGCGAAGGCCGCGGCGGCGCGCAAGAAGGGTGCCGCGTCTGGCGGCTCCGCGGGCCGCACGAGTGGCGGCCACGCAGGAGGCCGGCTCAACCTCGGCAAGGTCCGCAAGATCCAGTCCGGCCACGTGCCCGAGAGCCTGAGGCACCCGTCCGATGCCCCGGGCAAGGGGCGCAGTTCTTCTCGCCCGCGCTAGCCGTGGTGCCGCGTCCGGCGGCGCCGGCGGAGTTGCGGGGACTGGCGCGCCACACGCGTCAGGCGCCCACGGGCGAGAAGGGCCGCCTTCGGGCGAGAAGTACCGCCTAGAACGCCGAGAGGTATATGGCGCGCGCGTCCTCCATGGTGAGCGGCATGAGCTCGCCGAAGCGCTCGCCCTTGTTCTGGCGCAGCGTCTGGAGCCAGCCGTCCACCTCCGCGGGCGCAAGGTCGAGGTCTGCCAGCGTGCGCGGCATGCCGAGGCTCACGAAGAAGCGCTGCAGCTCGTCGATCGCATAGGTGATCGCGTCCTGGATGGCCTCGTCCGTCTGGTCCACGGGCTCCACGTCGAACACGCCCTTCGCGAACGCCAGGAAGCGCTCGCGGTTTGCGCGCCACACGTAGCGCATCCACGCAGGCAGGATCACGGCCAGGCCGGCGCCGTGCGTTACCTCTGGCCGGTGCGCGGAGATCTCGTGCTCGAGGCCGTGGCTCTCCCAGCCGCCGGCGCGCTTGGTGGGCGCCGCGGCGCGGCCGCAGCCGCAGAGGTCGTTGTGGGCGAGCGTGCCGGACCACATGATGGTGGCGCGGGCGTCGTAGTCGTCCGGCGTGGCGGTAACGGTGGTCGCCGCGTCGATCACGGCGCGGATGATGCCGCACGCGATGTTGTCCGTGACGGGCACGGCTCCGGTGCCGCTGAAGAAGCGCTCGCATATGTGGCAGATGATGTCCACCGCGCCGGCGGCTGTCTGGTACTGCGGCAGCGTGAACGTGACCTCCGGGTCGAGCACCGCCACGCGCGGGCGGAACACGTCGCCGTTCACGCCCTTCTTCAGGTTGAGCGCGTCGTTGCTGATGACGCACGAGGCGGAGGCTTCAGATCCCGCGGCGGGGATGGTCAGCACGCAGGCAACCGGAAGGCACGTGCCGATCTGCGCCTTGTGGCTGAAGAAATCCCACACGTCGCCCTGGTAGGGCACGCCAAATGCGATCGCCTTTGAGCAGTCGATCACGGACCCGCCGCCGACGGCGAGCACAAGGTCCACGCTCTTCTCGCGCGCGAGCTCTATGCCCGTGCGCACGAGGCCCACCTCGGGGTTGGGCCGTACGCCGGGAAGCTCCACGTGCTCAACGCCGGCGGCCTCGAGCGACGCCGTCACGCGGGCAAGGAGGCCGGTGCGCACGACGGAGCCGCCGCCGTACACCAGAAGGACGCGCTTTGCCCCAAGCGCGGCGACCTCGCCCCCGATCCTGTCCGCGTAGCCGCGGCCAAACACAAAGCGGGTGGGGGATTGGAACACGAAGTCGTTCATGGTGGACTGCCTTCCGTTGGGGCCGTGGGCCCGGGTTGTTGTGTGGGTTCATTCTAGCGGTTGGCGCGGGCGTGGCATGCCTTGCGCCAACCTGCCGTCCGCCCACATCTTTCTAGTAGCGGTTTATACGGCACTCCGCCTTGATGCGACGGATGTCTTCCGGAAGCTCCTCGACCGGCATGTTCTTGGGCGTGTCGCAGGTGCCGGACTCTGCCGCTACATCGTAGTACCAGCACTTATAGGTGATGAAGTCGAGCGAGAGCCTAAGGTCCTCCATCTGCCTTAGGATGGCCTCGCGCCGCTCGTTCACGATGCGCCGGCGCTCCTCGATGGTGGAGTCCCCCTTGCGATAGAGGTCGATGTAGTGCTTGATCTCGCGTATGGGCATGCCCGAGACCTTGAGCCGCTCGATGAAGCGCGCCCACTCCAGGTCGTCCTCGGTAAACACGCGGATGCCGCCCTGGCTTCGCGTCATGTCCGGAAACAGTCCGTTCTTGTCGTAGTAGCGTATCGTCGACGCCGGCATTCCCAGTGCGGATGCCGCCTCGCCAATGGTGTAGACCTTCTCCAAAACGCCCTCCTTCATCGTTGCGTGGTGAACCTGCTGCCGATTTGTGAAGTCACTTTCATACATTAGAGAAAGTATATTGACTTAAACTATGGTTTAAGTTCGAGAATCGTGCCAACGAGTTGAGAAAGCGCAACTGGGACGATTGGAGAACGGCATGAGTGACGAGAAGAGCCCAAAGGTCGTGCTTGGAGCCTGGGCCTGGGGAAACGATGGGACTTTTGGTAGCGGGCTTACGGAAGACGAGCTCCGCCCCGTGTTCGATGCGGCCATGGATGCGGGCCTCAACCTGTGGGATACCGCATACGTCTATGGCATGGGGGAGTCCGAGAGGGTGCTTGCGGGCTTCCTTAACGGCCGGCCGCGTGAAAGCTATCGCGTCTCCGACAAGCTCACCCCGCAGTGCATGGACGCTTCGTCGAAGACCGCCGTGGCCGATATGTACGAGGCGCAGCTCCGCACCATGGGGATCGATCACTTCGACGTGTACTGGGTGCACAACACGGTGGGTGCCCCGCGCTGGATCGGGGAACTCGCGGCGTACTTCGAGGGTAGGGACGATGCCCCTGTGATCGGCGTGTCCAACCACAATCTCGCGGAGGTCGAGCAGGCAGATGCGATCCTACGCGAGCATGGCCTTCGTCTGGGTGCGGTGCAGAACCACTTCAGCCTTATAAACCGCTCATCCGAGGACTCAGGCATCCTGGACTGGTGCCGCCAGAACGACGTCGAGTTCTGGTCGTACATGGTGCTCGAGCAGGGTGCCCTGTCCGGCAAGTACGACACCGCCCACCCCATGCCAGAGGGCTCTGCCCGCGCCCAAAAGTACAACCCCGTGCTTGGCAGGCTCGAGACCCTCAACGCAGAGCTCGCCAAGGTCGCGGAGGCGCACGATGTGGAGCCGGCGCAGATTCCCGTCGCCTGGGCGATTGCGAAGGGGACGCGTCCCATCGTGGGCGTCACGAGGGAGCGCCATGTGACGGATGCCGCAAAGGCAGGCTCTATCGTGCTTTCCACTGACGAGGTGCGCGAGCTCGAAAAGGCCGCGGACTCGCTCGGCATCAACGCGGTCCGCGCCTGGGAAAAGAAGATGGACTAGGGAGAGACAATGGGAAAGAAGAACCTTGGGTCAAAGCTCGCGCTGTACCCCACGCCCGTGACGGTTGTGGGCGCCATGACGCACAATGGCCCCAACTGGTTGCTCGTGGCGCACGTAGGCATCATCGGGCACGACAGGGTGACCATCAGCTGCGCCAAGCAGCACTACACCAACCAGTGGATCCGCAAGAGCGGCACCTGCTCGATCAATCTGGTCGACGAGGGCCTCCTCCGCGCTGCAGACCATGTGGGAAGTGTGAGCGGGGCGAAGGCGGACAAGTCCGACGTTTTCGCGTGGAGCGCTGCCGAGGACGGTGCGCCTCTCATCAGGGAGTCGCCCCTCTCGCTTGCGTGCTCGGTCGTGGACGTGTACCAGACCGAAGGCTTCGACACGTTCGTGCTCGCGATCGACGGAACGTACGTGGACGAGGCATGCCTGGACGAGAAGGGAAAGATAGACTACGGCAAGGTGGCGCCGGTCCTCTTCGAGTTCCCCACGTACTCGTACTGGAGCCTCGGCGAGCGTGTCGGCGGATGCCTGCGCCTCGACAAGGATTAGCGCATAGACCAAAGTGGCGTCAACGGGCGTCTGTCTAAGCGAGGGGGTCGCGACATGCAGGTAAAAGAGAAGCGGGTTGAACCGATAGAGCTCTTCTACGACCTCACCAACTACGTAAACCGCTATGGCATTGTAATTATGCCGCTTGACCTAAACCTGACTTTAGGTTCGAAAATAGTACCCGAGGACGGGCATCGTCCTCCCAACCTTTTGTCCAACAGAAGGGACATGCAAGATGAACAAGGCAATCGTTACATACTTCAGTGCCACGGGCACAACGGAGAGGGCGGCAAAGTCCCTCGCCAAGGCCGCTGGTGCAGACCTTTACCGCATTACGCCTGCGGTGCCCTATTCCAGCCGGGACCTCAACTGGAACAACTCCTCGAGCAGGTCGTCTGTCGAGATGGGCGATGATTCCTCGCGTCCCGCCCTTGCCCAGGCCGCACCGGATCTCTCCTCGTACGACGTGGTCTTTGTGGGCTTCCCCATCTGGTGGTATGTGGAGCCCCGCATCGTTGACACGTTTCTGGAGGCCTGCGACCTTGGAGGGAAGACCGTGGTTCCCTTTGCGACAAGCGGAAGCAGTGGCATCTCTCGTGCGGTCAGTCGCATGCGCGGTCTTGTGCCCCACGTGCGCGTGGTCGACGGCCGCATGATGAACGGCAACCCCTCCACAAGCGAGCTCAAAGCCTGGGCTCAGGGCCTTGGTCTCTAAGGTCCCGCGCCGCAAGCGCATTCCGGCCGCTACCAGCCTAGGCGAAACAAAAGACGAGAGGAGCTATCATGCTCGGTAACTTTACGTACGAGAACCCCTGCCGCGTCCACTTTGGCCCCGACGCCCTGGACGAGCTGCCCGGCGAGCTGGCGAAGTTTGGCCCCAAGGTCCTGCTCACCTATGGCGGCGGCTCGATCAAGCGCAGCGGCCTGTACGACAAGGTGATCGCGGCGCTCGAGGCCGCCGGAAAGACCGTGGTGGAGGTGCCGGGCGTCATGTCCAACCCCACGGCAGACAAGCTGCGCGAGGGCGCCAGGGTCGCGCGGGATAACGACGTCGACCTGATCCTGGCCGTGGGCGGCGGCTCTACCATCGACTACGCCAAGGGCGTCTCGGTCTCCGCCTGGACGGAGGGCGACCCCTGGGAGCACCTGTACCTCAACATGGAGCAGCCCACCGGCAAGATCATCCCCGTGGGCGACGTCCTCACCATGAGCGGCACCGGCTCCGAGATGAACGCCGGCTCCGTCATCACCAACCACGAGGAGGGCCTCAAGATCGGCCACGTGTTTGGCCCCAACGTGATCCCGCGCTTCGCCATCGTGAACCCCGAGCTCACGTTCACCGTGCCCGACTACCAGATGCGCGCCGGCATCTTCGACGCGTTCAACCACATCCAGGAGCAGTACTTCTCGGGCACCGACGACAACACGAGCGACTACATCGCTGAGGGCCTCATGCGCAGCCTCGTGCACGCCAGCCGCATCGCCGTGAAGGACCCCACCAACTACGAGGCGCGCTCCAACATCAGCTGGGTGTGCGCGTGGGCGCTCAACACGCTCATCGCGTGCGGCAAGTCCACGGACTGGGAGGTCCACATGCTGGGCCAGGCCATCGGCGCTGTCACGGACGCCACGCACGGCATGACGTTGTCCGCCGTGGCGCTGCCGTACTACCGCCTGGTCATGCCGTACGGCGTGAAGAAGTTCGCGCGCTTCGCCACGAGCGTGTTCGACGTTCCCGCGGGCGAAAAGACGGACGAGCAGCTCGCCGAGGCCGGCCTTTCCGCCATGAGCGAGTGGATGGACCAGATCGGCGTCGTGCGCCACGCGAGCGAGCTCGGCCTCACCGAGGAGAACATCCCCGCCGCGGTCAAGGCCACGATCATCCTGGACGGCGGCTACCACAAGCTTTCGACCGAAGAGGTCGAGAAGATCTTCCGCCAGAGCCTGTAGCATGGCGCTCACAAGGAGGGCGCTTCTGCGGTGCGGCCTCTTGGGGGCGCTCTCCCTGCTGCCCGCATGATGCGGGCGCGCAGGAGGTCGGGATATAGCACGCGCGCTCTATTGCGCACCCGAGCCCGTCGCAGGGAAGAATGGGCACTTCTCGCCCAGGCATTGGGCGTTCTGCGGATAGAAGCCGCAGCGTATGTCATCCTTCTGCAAGCGGACGCCAAAGCGGTCGCGCACGTAGTCCACGGCCACCTGAAGCGACACGTACGCGTCGCGCTTGCAGCAGCGCGGCCCGCCAATGCGCGAAAGGCCCTCGAGCGCGCGCGACGTGTATTGCATGTGGCTGCCCCACGAGTCGTCGCTGGTAAGGGGCCCCGTTCCCTCTAGGATGCTGAGCGCCGCACCCACGGACGCCGTGGCCCCGCACACGCCCCAGCGCCCGCACATGGCGCCGGGCATCTGCAGGCCGCGCGCCATGAGCTCGGCCAGCGCTGCGGAAAGGTCCACGTTGCCGCCGGCGTTGCGGTACGCGGTCAGCAGCGCCGCGCCGTCCAGCACGTGGTGCTCCGGCCCGTGCATGCGCACGAAGTCCTGTCGTGCAACGCTTTTGAACACCTGGTAGGGACTGGTGCTGGTCTGTTCCAGGCACGTCTGCACGATCAGGTTGGCACGCTCCTCAAGGGTGAGCTCGTCCATGTTGTCCCGCCTCCGCATCTTGCACTTATCTTGCTCTTCTCTTTGCGCAACGCCCATGGTAGCGCCGCGGCGCCTGCGACGCACGGGCTCAGAAGCCGGGCTCGAGGCACATAGTCATGTACGTTGGCAGATAGCTGATGGCCCCGTCCCTCTCCACGTTTCCCTCGTGCAGCACTATGGCTCGCTCGATCCCATAGTTGCTTGTCCGCAGCGCCTTGGTGAGCGCGGTGTGGCGCTTGTAGCCCTTGCCTGACTTCACCTCTATCGGCACGACGCGGCTTCCCGTCTGCACCACGAAGTCGAGCTCCCCGATGCTGCGGTTCTTGAAGTACCACAGCCCAAGCCCGTGGCACGCAAGCTCCTGCGCGACGGCGTTCTCGTACAGCGCGCCAAAGTTGATGTCCTCGCGGCTGCTCAGCACGTCGCGCACCACGTCCATCCCGCACTGGTACGTGAGGATGCCCACGTCGGACGAGAAGAGCTTGAACTTGCTGGACTCGAGGTTCGTCGCAAGCGGGTAGCGCGGCTCCGTCACGTTGTATGCGGGCAGCGCCACGTTTGCATCGGTCAGCCACATGAAGTCGTTGTCGTAGCGGTCGAAGTGAGAGTCGCCCTCCACGTCGCGCACCACGAAGCGCTTGGCCTGGCGGCTGATCTCGCTCGGCATCAGGTCGAAGATGCGCCTTACCACGCGCGCCCGGTTGCCCGCGTACTTCGAGATGTCGTAGCGATACTGCCCTACGATTGCCTCCTGCAGCACGCGCACCTGGCTCACGTTGTCGGACGCGGCGAACGCCTGGACGGGGTCGGGCATGCCCCCGCAGATCAGGTAGCGGTGGAACAGCCCGGTCAGCCTCCGGTGGATGAACTCGTCGACGGGCCTCCCGTCCGCAAAGCAGCTCCGCACCTCGTCAAGTATGTCCTGGGAAACGCCATTTGCCCAGGCAAACTCCTCAAAGTCAAGCGGATACATCTTGACCGTGGAAAGATAGCCAACGGGCGCCGACGTCAGCCCCTTGAGCTCGACCCCAAGCATGGAGCCCGAGAGTACGTAGTCAAAGTCCTGGCGCTCCATCAGGAACTTGATCGCCGTGACGGCTTCCTTGCACTGCTGCACCTCGTCCAGGAAGACGACGGTCTTCCCGGGAACCATGGGGGCGTCCGCAAAGGCGGTCAGCCGCATGAACAGCTCGCGCGAGTTACCCGCGGTGGAAAGCGCCTCCGCCGCCGCGGGGTTCTCGTACAGGTTGATCTCGACGACGTTTTCCCAGTGGGTACGCGCAAACTCTCGCACGAGGTAGGTCTTCCCAACCTGGCGCGCACCCGTCACCAGGAGGGCCTGCTTCGTGCGATAGCGGTACCAATCCTCAAACTGGCCAAGCGCCTTCCTTCTGAGCATGTGTTCCTCCATGTGGTCTGACGGAGCAAATCTTACATTTATCGATTGTACCTGCGGTTTGTCAATTTGTGAGCTAAAAGTCTGGCTCGTTTTGTCAATCTGCAAACAAAAATTAAGGCGCGTATTGTCAATTTGCAAACTAAATAGCAGCTTCATTTTGTCAATCTGCAACACCTTGCAAGCTTTCAGCAAGGTGGGCCGCCCGTGGGCAACGGGCGCGCGCGGCGGTTTCGCATAACGCGTTATGCGAAGCACCCTCCGCGAACCTCGTAGGCTCTCTACCTGCGCAAACACGAAATCGCCCCTCATCGCATAACGCGTTATGCGATGCTGCGGCCGCGGCAAAAGCCCCCGCGTCTGCCTCCGCGGGGGCAGTGCCGCGCGAGCTTTCGGCAAGGTGGGCCGCCCGTGGGTAACAGTCCCGCCTGGCCGCGTTGGCGCATGCGACCGCTCGCGCGGGGTTAGAATGCTTGCGCGCGACTTGGGCACGACGCGCGATGGCTTTGGCGATGGTTTCGGTCGTCTGCAGGGAGGCATTTGGTGGCACAGGGGAAGCGCACGGGCGAGAAGAGCCGGCGACGCGGCGGCAACGGCGCCGGGGACGCAAGGCAGCTGACCGCCGGCAGGGCGTCCGCGCTCGCGGCGCTGGAGCTTGCGCTTGGCCTTGCGTGCCCCGCGCTTGGCTGGGCGTACCTGCGCGTGGTGAGCGCGGCGGGCGGAGCCCCCACCGCCGGCGACACCCCCGCCTACGAGCTCCTGCTGCTCGGGTGGCTTGCGTGCGCCGTCGTCGGCTCCGTGCTGGGCGTCACCCTGCGGGGCGCCATGCGCCGCAACGTGGCATGGCGCATAGGGCGTGCGGTATGCGTCGCGTTCCTGGTGCTGTTTGTGGCCATGGTCGTGGTCGTTCTCGTCTTCTTCACCACGTTCGCGGGGTAGCCCCGTACGGCGCCCTCGGACGCGCCATCGCGTCACGCCCTCAGTCACACCATCGCGCCGCGCCCCCAACCGCGCCATCGCGCCGCACGGCGTCGCGCGCGTTCCGCCCCGTACAGATACCTGCAAAAGTGTCGGAGCGGGTTTGCTGGGGTTTACTTTGGCCTGCTCGGGGAACAAGACTCACCGTCTTGGCAAAGTCTTGCGCTTGTCTGCACGCGGTCTCGCGTGCCTGCGCGCCGCAGAGGGGGAGTGGTGATGAGGATCCTGTTTGTGGTGGACCAGTACCTGCACTCCAACAACGGGACCACCATCACGGCGCGGCGGTTCGCGCGAGAGCTCATCGCGCGCGGTCACGAGGTGCGCGTGGCGTGCCAGGCGGACGCACCCGCGCCGAGTGATGCGCCCGCGCCGGGTGACGCACCCGCGCCGGGCAGCGCGGCGCCAGCCGACGCTGCCCCGGACGCGGACCCAACAGCCGCGGGCTGCGTGCGCGCGGACGACGGCGTCCTGGTGTACCCCCAGCCCGAGCTGCGCATTCCCGTGTTCCAGGGCCTCGTGGACCGGCAGGGCATGACGCTCGCGAGGGCGGACCGCGCGTCCATGGCCCGCGCGCTGGCGTGGTGCGACGTCGTCCACTTCTTCATGCCCTTCTCGCTCGAGCATACCGGCGTCCTCATGGCGCGGCAGCTGGGCGTACCCGCGACGGCGGCGT
The DNA here is from genome assembly GCF_052121955.1 of Parafannyhessea sp. LCP19S3_B1. Taxonomy (NCBI): domain Bacteria; kingdom Bacillati; phylum Actinomycetota; class Coriobacteriia; order Coriobacteriales; family Atopobiaceae; genus Parafannyhessea; species Parafannyhessea sp. LCP19S3_B1. The sequence goes on from NZ_JBQKDH010000002.1 coordinate 157,675, forward strand.
TTCACGTGCAGCCGCAGAACCTGTCGAGCTCCGTGGGCCTGGGGCGCTCGCGCCGCTTCAATGACATGCTGTTCCGCGCGTTCGACTGGTCGCTCTACCGGCACGTGGATCACGTGCACTGCCCCAGCGACATGATCGCAAGCCAGCTGCGCGCGCACGGCTACGCCAACACGCTGCACGTCATCAGCAACGGGATCGAGGACTCGTTCGCCTACCGTCGCGAGCCAAAGCCCGCGCGGCTGGCGGGCAGGGTGGTCGTCACCATGGTCGGGCGCTACTCGCGCGAGAAGCGCCAGGACGTGGTGATCCGCGGTGTGGCTGCCTCGCGCCACCGCGAGAAGATCGTGCTGGTGCTTGCCGGACAGGGCCCCACGGAGCGCGAGCTCAGGCGGCTGGCGGCGCGGCTGGGCGTGGACGCGCGCTTTGGCTTCATGCCGCAGCCGCGGCTGCGCGACGTGCTTGCGCAGACGGACGTGTACGTGCACGCGTCTGACATGGAGGCCGAGGCCATGAGCTGCATGGAGGCCTTCGCGACGGGGCTCGTGCCCATAATCGCAAACTCGCCGCTGTCTGCCACGCCGCAGTTTGCGCTGGACGACCGCTCGCTGTTTGCCGCCGGCGACCCGCAGGACCTCGCGCGCCACCTGGACTGGTGGATAGAGCACCCGCGGGAGCGCGAGCGCATGGGCCACGCGTACGCGCGGGAGGCGGAAGGCTACCGCATCGGCGTGTGCGTGGGGCGCTTCGAGCGCATGCTGCGGCGGGCCGTCGCCAACGCGCCCGCGCCGCGCGGCACGCTGCCGCCGGATTCCTCCCACGTGAGCGACGAGCGGCCCACGCACGTGGTCCGCATGCGCCACTGGGGAAGCTTCACCACGCCAGACGGGTATGACTACCTGCGTCTTGGCAGGGTGGCGACCGCCGGCTACTGGGCGTTTCGCGTGGTGCTGGACATCGCGGCGTGGCTCGTGACCGGGGTGGTCCTGGGCGTGCGCGTCCGCGGCCGCAAGAACCTCAAGGCCGTGCGCGGCGGCTTCGTGAGCGTGTCCAACCACGTGCAGACGCTCGACTGCGGCATGGCGCTGCGGGCGCTCCGCGGGCGCCGCGCGTACTTCGTGAGCCTGGAAGAGAACTTCGCGCTCGCGTGGGTGGGCGGCATCGTGCGGCTGGCGGGTGCCGTGCCCGTGCCGCGCCGCCCGCGGCAGTTTGTGCAGCAGGTCCGCGCGCTCACGCAGGCGCTGGGGCAAGGCAGCGTCGTGCACGTCTACCCGGAGGGCGCGCTGCTTCCGTACGCGGACTGCCTGCGTCCCTTTGCGACGGGCGCGTTCCACCTGGCCGTGCGCGCCGGCGCGCCCGTGGTGCCCATGGTCATCCGGCAAGCCCCGCGCTGCGGCCCGGGCAGGCTGCTCCACCGCCACCCGCGCCTCACACTCACGGTGCTTCCGCCGCTGTGGGCAGACCCAAGCCTGCCCCGCGCCCAGGCCGTGCCGGAGCTTGCGGACCGCTGCTGGCGCGTGATGGACCGCGCGCTGCGCCAGGGCGGAGACGGGCTCTAGCGCCGCCGCTGCCGCCGGTGCCGCTGCCGCCCGCACCCCCGTCGCACTCCCCGCCGCAAGTTTGTGCGCCACGTGTCGTTTCGCGTTTCTCTTTCGCATGCCTTGCGGACGCGGTGCCGTGCGCCCAATATGAACACCGTTCACATATAACGCGACATGCCCGCGCGGGCGAGAAGAGCCTGCGCGACGGATGGGGGAGTCCACCATGAGTGATGCAAAGACCGCGGCCGCGGCCGCGGCCGCGTCCGCGAGCGCAGCGGAGCCGGCGCGCGATGCCATGCCCAGGCCCATGCGCATCGCGGAGAGCGCGTTCGACATCTGCTACCTGCTGTTCGATCTTGCGGCGGCGGTGACGTTCTTCTCGCTCGCGCACGGCCGCACCGTGTTCGTGCTGTACGGCGTGCTCGCGCTGGTGCTTGGCGGCGGGGATGCGTTCCACCTGGTGCCACGCGTGCAGATGCACGTGCGCGGCGTGCGCCCCAACACCACCGCCAGGCTCGGGCTGGGCACGGCGGTGGCATCGGTCACCATGACCGTGTTCTACGTCCTTCTCTACTTCATCTGGCGTCAGCTGTTCCCGGGCGTGGGCGTCTCGCCCGTGGTGGCGCCGCTCATCTTCGCCACGGCCGCGCTGCGCATCGCGCTCTGCCTCATGCCGCAGAACCAATGGCTGTCCGGCCAAGAGAACCTGCGCTGGTCCCTGTACCGCAACGTGCCGTTTGCCGTCACGGGCGTGCTGGTCATCGTGCTGTTTGCGACGTCTGGCAACGCCGGCGGCCTGGGCATGTGGCGCATGTGCATTGCCATCGCGCTCAGCTTTGGCTTCTACCTTCCGGTTGCCTTCCTGGCAAAGCGCGTGCCCGCGGTCGGTGCGCTCATGCTGCCCAAGACCGTCACGTACATGTGGATGATCTGCATGGGCCTGCAGCTGCTGCACCGTCTGTAGGGGGCGCGCCATGAAGCCGCAGGCAACCTCAAGGGAGGCCATCCTGGCAGAGTGCCGCGCCATCGTGCGGCGACAGGGCCTCTCTGGCATCAGCGTGCGTGGCGTGGCCGCGGCGGCGGGTGTGGCCACGGGCACGCTGTACCACTACTTTCCGGACAAGGGCGCGCTGCTCACGGCAGTCGTTGCAGATGTCTGGCGCGACGTGTTCAGCCAGGACGCCGCCCCGCGCGGCGCCGCAGACTTCTGCCGGTACGTGGACGCCCTCTATCGCGGCGCGCGCGAGCGCCTTGCCGCCTATCCCGGCTTCGCTCAGGGCCACGGCCTGGAGCTTGTTGCCATGACCGGCCGGGAGGACGAGGGTCGTGCGCGCATGCAGGCGTTTCTGGACGGCGTGGGCAGCCAGCTGCAAGAGGCGCTTCGTCGCGACCCCCATGTGCGGCAGGGCGCGCTTGCGGGCGGCCTCACGCCGCAGGGGCTTTCGCACCTCGTAACGCAGAGCTTGCTGGCCGGCCTCGTGCTGGGCCAGCCCACCTGCGATGACCTGCTCGCCGTGCTGCGCGCCGCCCTCTACTGACGCCTGCCGGACGCTCGCCGGGCCATACGCGCCTCTTGCGCCACAAAGCGCGTCACGGCGCACACAAGCATGTTGCACGTACTACGTCAGGCGTAGTATCCTACCCACAGATGGATACTACGTCTGACGTATCATGTCACATACGAGGAGCCAGGCGGCCAGCCCATGCCAACGGAGAACCTGGACATAAGCAGCGACGTGATCAGGGGCTACATCGACCCCATGATCCTGCGCATCCTGCTGGACGGCCCCTCGTACGGCTACCAGATCTCCAAGCGAGTCTTGCAGATGTCTGGCGGCCTGTACGCCGTAAAGCAGACCACGCTGTACTCCGCGTTCGCGCGCATGGAAAGAAACGGCCTGGTCCAATCGTTTCCGCAGGTCGCGCAAAACGGTAAGCGCCGCACCTACTATCGCATAACCGCCGCGGGCATGACCCACTACCGGCAAAAGTGCTGCGAGTGGCAGCTCACCAAGGACGTCGTCGGCAGATTTCTGGAAGGCAGTGTCGAGTGATGGAAGACATCAGCAAGTACCTGGATAACCTGTTTGCGCAGCTGCCCAACACGCCGGAGGCCCACCACGCGCGCGAGGAGCTGGGCCAGATGATGGAGGACCGCTACGCCGAGCTCTGCGCAAAGGGCATGGGCGAGAAGGACGCGGCCTCCGCGGCGATAGCAGAGTTCGGGAGCCTGGAGGAGGTTCGCGAGTCGCTGGGCCTAGGCGCACGGCCCGCCGCTGCACAACCCGCTAACTCGCAGCCCGCTGATGCGCAGCCCGCAGCTGCACAGCCCGCGGATGCGCAGCCCGCAGCTGCACAGCCCGCGTGCCAGCGTCCTGCCGTGGCGAGCGCCCCGGCGGCGCAGGCGGCTCCGCCCCGTCCGCAGGGCACGTCGGGCCCGGTTCCGCCCCACGTGGAGCAGCCGCCGCAGCCAGTCGCCGCCAGCCCAGAAAAGCATCACAACCGCGGACGCCGCGCTCTTCTCGTTACGTGCATCGTTGTCGCAGCAGTCGTTGTCGTGGCCGTCGCGTGGAACGGAGTCTCCGCCGGCATCCGCGGCGCGTTTGGGGATGGCGCACCCATCGGCCAGAGCGCGTCGTCGGGCGCGTCGGGCAAGGTGGAGAAGGACGTGGACGCAAGCTTCGACTCCGTGGACGTGGACGTAGATATGGCCGACGTCGTGGTACGTGCGGGGGATTCTGCGCACGTGAGCTGCACGGGTACGAAGGAGTTCTCGTATGCCTCCGACGTGAAGGGCGGCGTCCTGACCGTGAACCAGGAGGCAAGGCACGAGCACGTTCGCGGCACGGGCGGCAAGGTCGTCGTGACTGTGCCGCGCGGAGCGTCCCTCAGGCGCGTGACGGCGGAGTCCGAGATGGGCGACGTGACCATAAGCGGCGTTCGTGCCACCACGACGGACCTCGAGGCAGAGATGGGCGACATCACGGTGGCCAATTGCGACCTTGCGGACGCGAGCCTTGACCTTAGCTGCGAGATGGGCGACGTGACGCTCAACGGCAAGAACATGGGGTCAAGCTATGCCACCCACGGCAGCGGCAACTCCGGCAGCCGGACCCTCAAAGCCACGTCGGAGATGGGCGACATCACCGTCGGCAACTAGGCATCAAGGACCTGCGGACGACTCCGACGGTGTCTGAACGCGCCAGGTTGCGCCCTCCTTCCGCATGCGAACGATTCATGAAATGTCAGCTTGCGTTGACGTGACGCATCTGCAAGCAATAAACTAAAGAATTGTGAAATTTAGCCTACGTTTAGCGTCTCGTGCGCGCGGGCACATCTTTCGTTCCGCGTGCGGCGTCTGATGGGGTTTCGTCGCGTTCGCAAGGCAAAAGCTCATCGCGGGTCCGCCCGAAGGGAAGCGCAACATTGACTGAGTACGGCAACAGTACGGAGGGCACGTCCGGCCGCCCAAGGCACGCGCGCCACGCAAGGCAGCCGCAAGACGCCACTCCCGCGCAGTCGCCGGCCGGCCGCCCCTCGCAAGATGCTCCCGCGAGTGCAGAGGTGGCGTCTCGCGCCACGGCCTCGCCGCTGCCGGCGGATTCTCCCAGCGCGCACCATCCCAGCCGGGAAGAGGTCCGCACCCTCACGCATCGCGACCATCCCAGGCGCCGCCTTCCCATGGTGGCGCGTATCCTTCTCGTCGTCGTGGCGATCGTTGCCGTGGCGGGCGTCGCGGCGGCCGCATGGGTGGGCCACCTCAACTCGTCCATGTCCGTGGGCGGAAGCGAGGGCCAGAAGCTGTCCCGTGTGCTCAAGCAGCCGGCGTCCAGCAAGAAGGACGCCCCGTTCTACATGGTCATCATCGGGTCGGACAACCGTGCCGGCGTCGCGGGTTCGCGCTCGGACGTCACCATGCTCGCGCGCGTGGACATCGCGCACAGCACGGTCACCCTCGTCTCCATCCCGCGTGACACCATGGTGCAGGCCTCAAACGGCTCGGTCCAGAAGATCAACGCAGAGTACAACAACGGGCCCGCCGCGACGGTGGAGGCGGTCTCCAAGTTCGCCGGCGTGCCCATCACGCACTACATGGCCATGTCGTTCGACGACCTTGCCGGCGTGATCGACCGCCTCGGCGGCGTCACGGTCAACGTGCCGGAGGCGTTCACCTCGCGCGATGGCTACCGCTTCACCAAGGGCGACCAGAACATCAGCGGTGCGGAGGCCTTCAGCTACGTGCGAGACCGCTATAACGAGTCCGGCGGCGACTTCGGTCGCGCACAGGCCCAGCGCCAGGTGGTCGAGGCCATCGCGCGCAAGGCCCTCGAAAGCCCGGTGACGGAGCTCCCCGGCGTGGTCGAGTCCCTCGCAGGTTCCGTCAGCACGGACCTCTCCGCCACGGACCTCGTGTCGTGGGCCACCACGGTCAAGGGCTCCGGCATCCGCCTCAAGGTGTACTCCGCCGTCGTGCCCAGCTACTCGCTCAGTCAGGATGGCGTCTCCTACGTCGGCACCATGTACAATGAGTGGCGTGCCATGATGCAGCGCGTGGACGCCGGCATGGATCCCAACGATGCCAATGCCCGGGTGCCAAAGGCGCAGGCGAGAAACGCCGCCCTCGGGGCCGCGGAAAACGCCGCGTCTCCCAGGGACTACCAGCAGCTCGCGGCAAACGCGGGCCTCACCACGAACGACGTCGCCCACTAGGCGGCTTGCGGCGCCCGCGTTGCCGTACAATCCGCAAGGCGCCATAGGAATCTGAAAGACCAGAAGGGAACGCGTATGACCCTGCTCGAACTCCTACAGTTGCTCAGGAAGCACCTCAGGTTGGTGGTGCTCCTGCCTATCGTGTGCGCCGTCGCGGTGGCAGCGTATTCCGTGCTGTTCATGCGCAATACCTATACTGCAAGCACGAGCATGTACGTGCTGGCGCAAAACAACGCAAGCACGGACGCGTCCAACCTCTCGCAGGACCTCAATGCCTCCCAGATGCTCACGAACGACGTCGCGAAGCTGCTTCAGAGTGACCGCATCCTCGTCAAGACTGGCAAGCAGGTGGGCGTCCCGCAGCTCAGGGGCTACAAGGTGAACGTTGCGAGCGAGACCACGTCACGCGTCATCACGCTGTCCGTTACGGGCCCTGATCCACGGCTTGCCGCGACGGCCGCCAACGATATGGTGGAGAACGTGTCCGATGTCGCGAAGAAGATTATGAGCGTAGAGGCCGTCAACTCCATCGACCGCGCCACCGCGCCATCGGCCCCAAGCGGTCCCAAGCGTGCGCTCTACGTCGCGGTTGCGGCGTTGGCGGGGCTCTTCGCGGCAATCGTGATTGTCGTCGTTTCTGACATGCTCAACACAAAGATTCGCGGTCAGCATGACCTCGAGCAGGTCGTGCCCGTGCCTGTTATTGGCCGCATTCCTGTAACCAAGGAGGGGAGGTAAGCCATGCCCAGAAAGAGGACAGCCGACGCCCAAGCCCTGCAGAACGCCGTCAAGACGCTGGCAGCAAACATCCGCTTTGCGTCCGTCGACGATCCCGTGAGGACCATCTGCATTACTTCGTCCATTCCCTCGGAGGGGAAGACCACCACGTCCGTTGCACTCTCGAACGCGTTCGCGGAGGGCGGGTCTCGAGTGATACTGCTGGAGTGTGACATGCGTCGTCGCTCGCTCGCCACGGCGCTCGGTCACCACGGCAGGTACGGTCTGTACTCAGTGCTTGCAGGAGAGCACTCTGTGCAAGAGGCGGCAATCCCCGTCGGCACGTCAAAGCGCCTTTTCTTCCTGGATGCGGAGCCGGGCATCCCCAATCCCGCGGACGTTCTGCAGTCAAAGCGCTTCCACACGCTGCTTGCCCAACTCTCCGGCCAGTTCGACTACGTTATCGTCGACACGCCGCCCGTCACGACATTTGTGGATGCCGCCGTGGCCGCCTCCGTCACGGATGCCACGATACTGGTGGTGCGTCAGGACTACACGCACCGCGATGACGTTGTCGCAGCGTACGAGCAGCTGGTCCAGGCCGGTGCCAACGTCATCGGCACGGTGCTCAACTGCTGCGATGCTGCTACGTCAGGCCACTACTATGGCTACTACAAGGAGCGGAGAAACGATTCCTACGATGTCGTCGCCCCATCGGCGGACGTGGCCCAACCTTTGGGTGCGGCCCCTGCCTCCGCTTCGGTCGCACCTGTGCGACCGGCATCCAATCGTGTCTCGTCACCCGTTTCCGATGCACGGTCTCCGCGCCCAATACCGGCAGGGGGCGTGGCTGCGCGCGTAAAGCCCGTGAACTCTTCGGTACGCTCACAGCGAGCTGCGGGACAGAATGGTCTTGACCAGACGTCCGCCTTCCTCAAGCAAGCCGGCTATGCCCCTCGCATTCCACATGAGGAGGAGTAATGCGAGGCACCCGCTTCTCTCTTAACCAATACCTGTTCGCGGGGGCATAAGTATGAGGGACATCCACTGCCACATTCTTCCGGGGGTGGACGATGGTTCCCCGGACCTGGAGTACAGCCTTGCGATGCTTTCGGCTGCCTGTGCGGCGGGCGTCACCAGCATCGTGTGCACGCCGCATTGCCGCGACCCCTATTTCGACTACGATCGCATGCTTGCTGCGTTTGATGCGCTGCATGCTGCTGCACCAGACTTCCCGCTCTACATGGGCTTCGAGGTCAACCACGCCAAGCTCATGCAGCTTGGCGTGGAGGAATGGGCCCCGCGTTTGGGGTGTCGTCGTACTGGCCAGTTCCTGCTCGAGCTCGACACTCACTGCACGACCGATTCCATGGGGGAGTACGAGAGAACCATATACGAGCTTCAGGGAATGGGCTGGCGTGTCGTTATAGCACATCCGGAGCGCTACGACGCCATTCGCAAGGACCCGGAGCTGGCACGGCGTTTTCCGCAGCTTGACTGCGACCTGCAGGCTTCGGCAGACTTTATCCGTGGCGGAAGGCTTGGAAACAGCGGCAAAACGGCAAAGCGCCTATTCCAGCTGGGACTGTATCGCTACATTGCGAGCGATGCACATACTGTGGAGCACTACTCCCTTTTATGTCGGGCTTGTGAGGAATATCGCGTCCGTCCGGCGCACATGCTTTAACAAGGGGCTTCCGTTCCCTCACCTCTGCTTAGGAATCTACACTAAGTTGGTTTCTGAGCAGATACTGAAAAATGGTGTAACATACTTAAGGTTAGTAGACTGGTTGAAGTTGTTCCCGTTAAAATGGCATATCCAGTTACAACGATGCAATTATTTGAATTGGCATTCAAGTATCAGGGTAATATGCTGGGCGTGTCGTCCTAGCTTTTAACGGGGGGAGACAAGTATCGATGCAAGACTCGTACAGGATATCTGCATTTAGAGATATTGATACGGACTGTTGCGAGGCTGGCTCCTCTCTTGCATTGCAAGCAAATGGGCTTGTTCGTGCAAATCGTAACGGTGCAGATCGGCTGATCTCCAAGAGCGCATGCATAGATAGTCCAAAGTTCAGCGTAACCACAGCGGATGACATTGCGACTGATTCGGAAGGTCGCGTTACGGGTGTTGGATATCAAAGCGATGAGGGGACACTCGCTTCGGCATCAAGGCTCAAACGTCGCTACGGCTATCGCTTTGCTAAGCGTGCCTTCGACATTGCGTTCAGTCTGCTGGTTTTTGCTCTGTTCTGGTGGCTTTATGTCATAGTAGCCATTGCAATAAAACTCGATGACCCCAACGGTTCTGTTCTCTTTGTCCAAGAGCGTATGGGCAAGGATGAGAAGCCCTTCAGGATGTACAAGTTCCGCTCTATGTACGCAGATGCCGAGGAGCGCCTGGCCGAGCTAAGGGACCTCAACGAGAAGGATGGTCCGGTCTTCAAGATCAAGGATGACCCACGCATCACCAAGGTGGGCCGATTCATCAGGAAGACGAGCATCGACGAGCTGCCACAGTTCTTCAATGTGCTTCTTGGTAACATGAGCATTGTGGGTCCGCGTCCTGCACTGAAGAGGGAGACTGAGCTCTACACGCCGCACCAGCGTGAGCGTCTTCTCGTCAAGCCGGGTATTACGTGCTACTGGCAGACGAGAATGAATCGTGATGAGATAGGCTTTGACGAGTGGGTTGACCTGGATTTGCTTTACATCAACCAGTGCAGCGCCTGGGCTGATTTCAAGCTTGTGATACAGACCGTTGGGTGCGTCCTTACGGCGCAGGGGAGCTAGAAATGTGTAGCTGTGCTTGTGCCTTTCTCCTGTCTTGCGAATCCGCATCATCTCTTTGCCTGAAGGAGAGGCAAATAAACTGTCTGGGTCGGTTGATAGTACTTCAACCATACTGTTGAAGATATTGAAATCGTATTTTGTAGAATCCTTTAATTCTCTGTGATACGTATGAACGCTCCTATGAACGCTTCGCGTTCGCGGTGGGAAAGGGTATTGACCTTCCAGTGGTTGAATCGGTTAGAGGCATTCGTCAAGAGTACAAACGCTGGCTAGAGAGAGCGGACGCTTCGCTAATGCCCGAACTTGAAGCGTTCGCAAGCAATCCGCAAGCGTTGGAGGATGCATTCTGGCGTGACTTGTCCTTTGGAACGGGTGGCCTGCGAGGCACGATGGGGGCAGGCACAAATCGCATGAATGTGCACACGGTTGCACAAGCAACGCAGGGGCTCGCCGAGTATCTCAATGCCCGTTATAGTGATCCAAAAGTGGCGATTGCGCATGACAGCCGCCACAACGGAGTGGAGTTCTCTCGGGTGACAGCTGAGGTTCTTGCGGGGAACGGTATCCATGTCGATCTGTATCCTAGACTTGAACCGACGCCGGCACTCTCCTTTGCGGTGCGGTACCTGAAGTGCTCGGCTGGAGTGTGCGTAACGGCTTCTCACAACCCTCGCGAGTACAATGGCTACAAGGTCTACGATAAGGATGGCTGCCAGATTACGAATGAGGCGGCCAGGGGCATGCAGGCAGCGATAGATGCCGTGGATGTCTTCGATGACGTTAAGCGTGTCGATTTTGACGAAGCCGTGGAAAAGGGTCTCGTCTCTTGGATTAGCGAAGATTGTTTGGACTCCTTCGTAGACGCCGTGGCGCTCCAGTCCTGCGATTTGGCTCCAGACGTGCCTCTCAAGGTGGTCTATACGCCCTTGAACGGTACTGGCCTCGAGCTTGTGTCGCGCACTTTCGAACGCATTGGCAACGTGGACGTGAGGGTGGTACCGGAGCAGATGGTTCCCGACGGGGACTTTCCGACGTGCCCATATCCCAATCCTGAGATAAAGAAGGCCCTGAAGAAGGGTCTTGAACTCTGTGAGACGGAGCAGCCTGATCTCCTGCTTGCTACGGATCCCGATGCGGATCGTTGCGGTATTGCCGTTAAGCATGATGGACTGTACCGTCTCCTTACCGGCAATCAGATTGGTGTGCTGCTTACGGACTACCTCGTCAGCGCCTATCAGGCGGAGGGAAAGAATCTCGAGGATGCCGTTGTGGTCACGACCGTGGCTTCGAGTGCCATGGCAGACGCTCTTGCAGAGGAGTATGGCTTCGAGCTCCGTCGCACCCTTACGGGCTTCAAGTTCATCGGTGAGCAGATTGGTCTCCTGGAGAAGGCACGACGAGTAGATCGCTTTATGTTTGGTTTCGAGGAATCCTACGGCTATCTCCGCGGCTCTTATGTTCGTGACAAGGATGCTGTCGTCGCGAGTATGCTTATCTGCCAGATGGCTCGCTACCACAAGTCCTTCGGCCGTGACTTGGTGGAAGTCTTGGAGAACCTTTACCAGAAGTTTGGTTACTACAGGAGCAGACTTATTAGCGTTGCTTTTCCCGGTGAGTCTGGGGTGCGTGACATACAGACCCTCATGGGTACGCTGCGCAAGACTTCGCCCATTGAGATAGCTGGTCTGAGGGTTTTGAATGTGAAGGATTACAGTTTGGGCCTAGCTATGCCTGCGGTGAACTCTAGTGGGGACGAGCTACAGATGCTTCCGAAGTCTAATGTGCTTGAGTTCGATCTCGAGGGCGGCTCTAAACTGATAGTGCGCCCCTCTGGTACCGAACCTAAGTGCAAGGCGTACCTGAGCGTGCGTGGCGAGACGGCTAGTGAGGCAGACTCACTTATGGAGCGGCTGGATGATGCTGCTCGAAGGATTCTTGACTCAAAGGGAGGCGAGTAGCCATGGTCCATATTGTGTTGCTCTCCGGAGGATCGGGGACTCGGCTCTGGCCGCTCTCCAACGCTAGCCGTTCGAAACAATTCCTAAAGGTACTTCGCGATGACGATGGTAATCATGTTTCCATGGTGCAGAGGGTCTTCGACCAGATCGGGAAGGTGGACATTCAGAAGGATGTGACCATAGCTACCTCCGAGTCCCAGCGCGACGCCATCACGGCGCAGGTTCCCAAGGGCTCAAAACTCGTCTTCGAACCTGAGCGCAGGGACACTGCGCCCGCCATCATACTGGCATGCGAGAACCTGGCACTCGAACAACATGCTGACGAAGGCGATACGGTTATTGTGATGCCCATTGACACCTGGGCTGACCAAACCTACTACGATTCAGTTACCGCCCTCGACGCTGCTGTCCAGTCAGGTGTTTCCGACCTCGTTTTGCTGGGTGTGAAGCCAACCTATCCATCCGAGAAGTACGGGTACATTGTGCCGGCATCTACCGAAGATCCAACGCCCTGGCCGGTCTCTCGCTTTACCGAAAAGCCAGATGAGGAGATGGCAGAGTTGCTTATCTCTCAAGGCGCGCTCTGGAACTGCGGCGTATTTGCTTTTCGCCTGAGCTGGCTCCTGAGGCTCGCCAGAGGTTATCTTGACGAGCCTACCTTCGCGGATTACCGCGAAAACTACGCGAAGCTCCCCAAGAACAGCTTTGACTATGAGGTTGTCGAGAAGGCAGAATCCATTACGGTTATCCCGTACTCCGGGGCATGGAAGGACCTTGGTACCTGGAATACGCTTACTGACGAGATGGCGGAGCCGTACTCTGGCCAGGCCATCGTGGACGAGAAGTCCGTTGTAAACGTTCATGTGATTAACGAGACACGCCTGCCACTTGTCGTGGCCGGCATCAGCAACGCAGTGGTTGTAGCTACTCCCGATGGTATCCTCGTGACAGGTAAGGAGGCGTCGGCTCACATTAAGGATGAGGTCAAGAAGGCCGCTGAGGGTCGGCCGATGTACGAGCGGAGGCGCTGGGGTGAGTATCGAGTGCTCGACTCCGAAAGATACCCGGATGGGAGCAGCTCGCTCACGAAAGAACTTGTCGTTGCCGCGGGAAGACAGCTCTCCTACCAACGACACGCCCACCGCTCCGAGATTTGGACTGTGACGTCCGGCGAGGGCGAGATAGCCATTAACGGCGAGGTGAGGCATGTCACTGCCGGTGATGTTGTAAACATCACACGCGGTACGATGCACGCCTGCCGTGGTATCACTGGCCTTCACATCATCGAGGTGCAGCTCGGAAATCCTCTCATCGAGGAGGATACGGAGCGGTTCGGGAACTTCTGGGAGTTCTAGATATGATTGACGCAAAACACCCCTATAGGGTCGAGTTCCTTAACGCCGCCTTTGATAACGTTGACTTCACTCAGGTGCGCGGGGTTGTGACGCAGCATGTCCGTTCTCGCGAACCTGGCTATATGGTTTCGCTTAACACCGACATCGACATCAGGCTTGAGAGGGACCCCTCTTTCAAGCGGGCTCACGAGGACGCGACACTCGTCCTGATGGACTCGCAGCCACTTTTCGACCTCGCGAGGAAGTGGGGTATCCCCACCAGGGAGAAGATTGCCGGCTCCGATCTCATAGGGCCAGCGTGTGGCTGGGCGGCAGAGGAGGGGTGGAGCATTTTCATCCTTGGTGGTAAGCCGGGGGTGCCCGAGAGGGCGGCCGAGAACCTGGTTGCAGAACATCGTGGTCTGAGGGTCTCCGGCGTGCTCTCGCCGGACTTTGGCTTTGAGAGGGATCCCGATAAGCTCGAAGAGGTCATGTCGGTTGTTCGCGATGCCTCGCCGGACCTTCTTTTCGTCTGCCTTGGCGCACCAAAGTCAGAGGTACTCGTCCACGAACATTTGTTAGAGTGGGGCGCTTCATTCTCATTCTGCGTGGGGGCAGCTGTCGACTTTGCTGCCGGAAATGTGGAGCGTGCGCCAAGATGGATGTCCGACCATGGGCTCGAGTGGTTCTACCGCTTCACCCGAGAGCCAAAGAGACTGTTCAAGCGTTATTTCGTTGATAGCTGGGCTTTACTCGGAATTATCCGGAAATACGGAAAAGGCGATGTGCGATGAGCAATGAGAAGCGCGTCCTCATGTGCGGGTCCTCGCTCGACTATCAGGGTGGTATGGTCTCCGTCGTGAAGAACTACCTCTCATGGAGAGACTGGGACGAGTTCTCTATTGACTATGTGCCCACGCACGTGCCTGGCGGGAAGGTCAGGGTCGCTATCCACTTCGCCGCAATTCTTCCGAAGATTTCGAGAATGCTCAGGAGCCATGAGGTGGATCTCGTGCACCTGCACGTAGCCGAACGTGGCAGTTTCTTCCGCAAGGCTATCATTGCCCGGAAGGCAAAACGAGCGGGCATCCCCGTCGTTCTGCATCACCATGCGGCGGAGTTCGAGGAGTTCTATTCCGCTCTCGACAGCAGGGGAAAGGACTATGTGCGAGAAACGCTGAAAAGCGTGGATGTAAATTTGGTCCTTAGTGAGTCAGTGCGCGAGGCGACGTTTGAGCATTTCCCGGGCGCGCGATTCCAGGTTCTGTACAACGCCGTTCCCTCCCAGCCGATCAATGCGTATGACCCATGCTCTTCAGACGTTGTTTTCATGGGGCGCATCGGGCACCGCAAGGGTACCTATGACCTCTTGCGCGCCTTCGCTCGGACGCTGCCTGCGTTGCCTGGGAACTGTCGCCTTGTCCTTTGCGGTGACGGTGAGGTTGAGAAGGCTTATGCCCTTATTGGCGAGCTAGGGCTGCGGGGAAGGGCGGAGTGCAGGGGTTGGGTTGGACCCACGGAACGAGCTGATGCATTCCGACATGCCTGCCTATACGTGCTGCCCTCATATAACGAGGGACTTCCCATGAGCATCCTAGAGGCCATGTCCTATGGAGTGCCTGTGATTAGCACGAATATTGCTGCAATTCCCGAGGTCGTACGTCCGGGCAATACCGGGTCCTTAGTCGAGCCGGGCGACACTGAGGCCCTTGCATCTGAGATTGAGAGGCTAGTGGGGGATGCAACCTTGCGGAGTGAGATGAGCGAGAACGCCTACGACCTCGTGTCCCAGTCTTTTTCGCTCGGTCCACATACCAAACGACTCAAGGATGTCTGGAGGACGCTGTGCTAGGAATACTCCGTGGGATATATCGCTCAGTTTACCTGGGGCGTCTCAAGAAGCATGGTCTCAGGGTTGGTGACAACTTCCAGATGGAAAAGGGCTGCAATATCGACGCCAACTTCCCGTGGCTCATTGATATTGGCGACAACGTTACGCTTGCCTCTCATGTCGCAATCATTGCTCACGACGGGAGCACGAAGAAACTCGTTGGCTTCTCAAAGGTTGGCAGGGTGAGGATTGGTAACGACGTGTTCATCGGCTTCGGTAGTATAGTTCTGCCGAACGTGAGGATAGGCGACGGAGCGGTTATCGGTGCAAATTCCGTGGTTACCCATGATGTGCCCGCAGGTACCGTTGCTGTGGGGTCACCGGCAAAGGTTGTATCGACAACGGACAAGCTTGCCGAGAGTTCCCGCTTTCGCTCTCAAGGGAGAGGGCCTTACGGTGAGGAATATCTGAGGGGATCGATTACGCCAGAGCGCATACAGCAGATGCGTGTCGAGCTCGAAGACGGAATGGGCCTTGTTCTATAAACAAGCCTCCGGATAAGGAATTCATTTTGGGTATTAGCCATTACATATGCAGAGGGGCTGAGGAGCTGGAAGCAACCGCGCAAATTGCGCAGATCGTGGGCCTTCCTGATGCCTTGGCAACCCTTAAGGGAAAGATTGAGATTCAGCGCATGTGCCGGGATGGCTATCGAGAGCCACCGGCACGTTACAGAGCACTTGTGCGAAAGCATGAGGTCATGCTGCGCTACTATCATGAGCGCTATCGTGAATATTTCGACTCGTACGACTTCTCTGCTCCTGTTCCCAAAAGCGATGACACACTTCGTGGCAAGGTGTGGGTCTGCTGGTGGCAAGGCCTTGATGACGCACCCGAAATTGTACGGGCCTGCGTTGACTCAATACGTCGAGCGGCTTGCAGCCACGATGTCATCGTTCTTGACGAGTCAAACTACCGCAACTATGCAGACATGCCGGACTGGCTAGTTGAGAAGTTTAAGAAGGGCATAATATCCCGCACCCAGTTCTCCGACTGCCTCCGATTCACGCTGCTCGCGCAGCATGGCGGAATATGGCTTGATGCAACGGTGTTCTGCTCTGCACCCCTCCCGACAGATGCTTTCGATCGTGAGCTCTTTACCATCTCTCGCCCGAATTGCGATCACATGTCTCCCGCAGCAGGGTATTTCAGCGATTTCTGCTTGGGATGCAATGATACGGGGCGGCGCGAGTTCGCGTCGATACGCGACGCATGTTATTTGTACTGGAGTACAAATAACATGCTTATTGATTACCTGACGAATGACTACATGATAGTTCTCCTCCAACTACTTGACTCGGAGCACGTTGGCAGAGCTTTTGCCTCTATAGAGCCGAGTGATCCGCATATGGCAGACCTGCTCATTCATCTGAATCATCAGTATGACGCGGAGCTGTGGAAAGAGATTAAAGCAGATACGTCAATTTTCAAGTTGAGCTGGAAGGTGCCCGTTGCGCGGAAAGTGGACGGGCGTGAGACCTTCTATGGCAAGTTAATACTGGGGGAGCTCTCATGAATGGGTTGACGCCGAAGGTGAGCGTCGTCGTGCCCATGTACAAAGTGGAGCACTATGTGCGGCAGTGTGTGGACAGCCTACTGGCGCAGACGCTAGACGACATCGAGATTATTCTGGTCGACGACGGGTCGCCGGACTCGTGTGGAAAGATTGCGGATGAGTACGCTGTCCGATACGGAAACGTGAAGTCGGTGCATCGTGAGAACGGTGGTTTGGGTCCTGCGCGCAACACGGGCATCGCTATTGCCTCTGGAGAGTACGTCGGATTTGTAGATTCGGATGACTGGGTGAGCTTTGAGATGTTCGAGCGGCTCTATGGGGTTGCCAAGCAGAACGATGCCGACATTGCTATGGGGGGCTATGAGGAGTGGACCGATGGAACGGCTTCGGCCAAATGCCCGCATCCTCTGGCAGGTAAGACGCTTGACGGCGCAGCGGAGATTGGACACTACCGCAAGCTGCTGTACGGCAGGCTTCCACATGATAAGGAGACTACTCCGTTTCCCGTGTCAGTGTGTATGGGTATTTATCGCCGTAGTCTAATTGAGAGGGCGGATTTGCGCTTCCAGGAGATTCTCTCTGAGGATGTCTTCTTCAATCTCAGGGCTTGGGGCGCCGCGAGTCGGATGATCTTTGTAGAAGACTCTCTGTACCGCTACCGTAAGGATGGACAAGCCTCTATCACAAGGTCTTTCTCGCGAGAGAAAGCCAAGCGTTATGCTAGTTTTTTCGAACTACTTGCCGCATGCGCAGAGAGCGAAGGAGACTCTAAGGAATGTCTGCTGCGAGCAAGTCGTAAAATGGTTGATTACTCACGCTCCTATGTGTTCATGGTCGAGAAGAGTGGACTTAGGGTCTCCGAGAAGGTTGCGTCTGTCGCTGCCCTAACAGGCTCTGAGGCTTTTCGTTGCTATTGTGCTAGTTACCCTCCGAGCGGCTTGCCTCGCTTTCAGGCACTCTTTCATAGCCTTCTCATCAACGGACACTCTGGAATGGCTCTAGCGCTTACGCGTGCTCGGATGATTTCGAGGGGTGAACAGTGATGTGGGCCACTGAAGGTCTGAGCGCTGCCCCAATGACTTTGGGCGAGCGTTTCATGAACATGAAAATATCGCGAAAGACGCTCATCTATTTTCAGGTGGTCTACGTTCTCATCATCTTGTGGATAAACGACCTCCTTGGAATCCCAAGCTCTACTCTTTACATCACTGACATCGTGACCGTTGCTGCGCTTTTATCTTGTCCGAAGGGGACTTGGTCTAGGTTTCGTAAGCTTGGGACGAGTGCAATCGTATGGACGTTCATCACGTTCTGTACTGTGCTTTTTATTGGAGATGTTGCACATATCGTAAAGCCAACTCTAGTTCTCTGGGGAATCCGTAATACTTTCCGGTTCTTCGCTTTCGGCTATGCATGTGCATCGACTCTCAATCGTGAGGACATTGATGGATTCTTCCATATATTCTTTTGGTTTCAGGTGCTTAATATCTGTATCTCCATCGTCCAATACGCGATGGGTTTTGATGGAGACCATTTGGGCGGAATATTTGGCACAGTGACCGGGTGTAATGGCTACACAAACGTGTTCTTCTGCATCTTGCTCGCTTACTATTCGCTTGCTTTCGTAGATGGCCGTGAGGGGTTCTGGAAGTTTGTGTTCGTCGCTTTATCCACCCTCGTCATTGCTGCCCTTGCCGAGCTCAAGCTCTTCTATATTGAGGCGGCCGCAATCGTTATCTTCGCCGTGCTGTGCCGTGCAAACAAGCCAAGGTCATTCCTGCTATTGCTGGTCACACTCATAGCCTTCATCGTCGCCCTTCAGATTTTTTCGGCGGCCTTTCCAAGCGCGTATGAAATGCTCACTAACTTCGATGAACTTATGACCTACTCAACCGACAACACTGGAGCTGTCGAAGGCTACAACATCAGCAGGATTAATGCATTCAATGATATCAATCAGTTCATATTCCACGGCAATCTGTCACTCAATCTGTTCGGGGTAGGGTTTGGCAATGCCGGGTTCTCACAGTTCTCTATTTTTACGAGTGCTTTCTATGGAGCCTACGGATACCTGAACTACCAGTTCTTCACCACGCAGACATGGTTCATTGAGACGGGTTACGTTGGATTTGGTCTTTTGATTGTTCAGTTTGTTGTACTCTGCTGTTATTGCGGGGGATGGGCGAAAAAGCTGCCAGAGGACTCGTTTTACTTTCAGCTGGTTCAGATTGTGGCAATCATGACTACGCTGTGCTTCTGGTACAACCAGACACTGCGTGTGGAAGCGGCCTATTTGACCTTTCTAGTCCTCTCGATTCCTTTTGTTGTTGTAAAAGATTCAAAGTTTGGGAAGGGCGGATTCGTCCATGGCCTTAAGAGAGCTCGTTAGGCGTCTTGTTTATGGTCCAAAGCCTCGCCCAAGACCTACGTCGAGCATCTTCGCTCGTTGGGCATGGTCATCGGCGGTGATGCCGTGATCTATTCACCGACGGGCTGCTTTATTGATGAAACTCGACCTTGGATGATTGAAATTGGGTGCAACGTTTCCGTCACCGAGAGTGTAACCATCCTCGCGCACGGCTACGACTGGTCAGTCTTCAAGGGGAAGTATGGTGACGTGCTGGGCAGCGCCGGACACGTACGCATCGAGGACAATGTCTTCATTGGCATGAACTCGACCATCCTGAAGGGCGTGGAGATCGGTGACAACGTGGTCATCGGTGCGGGAAGCGTCGTGACCAAGAGTATCCCTCCTGATAGCGTCACCGTGGGTGATTCCTGCTGCGTCATAGCTGACATCGACTCCTATCTGGAGAAGCGCCGGGCGGCACAGATGGACGAGGCAGCCGATCTCTACGACTGCTGGTGCCGCAACTCGCCCGAGGCTCGTCGTGGGGGGTGCCTCCAAGAGAGATATTTGCGGAGTTTTTCTGGCTGTTCGAGCCGAGAGGAAAGGATGTCTTCTCGGACCCGTCCTTCGAAGCGACGCAGAGGCTGTGCGGGTCGTTCGACCAAAGCCAGGCCCTTTTCGAGTGCACGGAACCTCGCTTTGCCAGTTACGAGGAGTTTCTGTCGGAACTCGAGAAGCGTTGCCGACATTAAGGCTAGCTGCATGGGGATATGGATACTGACTACACAATGAAAATGTTGCTAAACGAGATGTGGAATCGCTACAGATCGCTTTCTAAGGTCAAGCGCGCAACGCTGTGGATCACCCTCAGCGGGTTCATCCTTCGCGGAATATCGTTCATCACGGTGCCTATCTTCACGCGCCTGCTTACGACCTCGGAGTACGGCTCCTTCAGCGTGTACCAGAGCTGGGAGAGCGTCTTCGTGTACATGGTGACTCTCGGCGTGGCTTATGGCGGTTTCAACAACGGCATGGTGCGCTACCCTGAGGACAAAGAGGGCTACACGAGCTCCGTTACAGGACTAATTATTATTATGGGGGCTGTGTGGTTCGTCCTCGCGTCGGTTTTCCAGGATCAAGCCTCCGCGCTCACCGGCATGCCAAACTCCTATGTCCTTCTTATGCTCGTGGATGTCGTGGCGTCGGAGATTTATGACATATGGGCTTGCCGCGCGCGTTATGACTTCGATTATCGCAAGGTTGTTGTGGCGGCAATCATCCTTGCCGCCGGTGTCCCTGCTCTGGGAATACCGTTCGTGATTCTCGCGCAGGACAAGGTGCTCGCGCGCATCCTCTCCTTCGTTCTAGTCGAGGTGGCGATGGCGATTGTGCTTGGTAACGGCATGATGCGCAGGGGCAGAAAGTTCTTCTGTGCCGACTATTGGAAGTTTACGCTCGCTTTCAACATACCGCTCCTTCCTCACTATCTCTCTCAAGTGATGCTCGGTTCTTCCGACCGAATCATGATCAGGCAAATGTGCAGCACGGCCGACGCAGGTGTTTACAGCATTGCCTATTCTGCCGGCATGATCATGACGGTGCTCACCAGCTCGTTGAACAATACGGTCATGCCTTGGCTCTATCGAAGGCTCGAAGCCAAGGAGTACGGGGGCGTCGGCAAAGTGGCGCTAGAGATTCTTGGCACGTTGGCCGTTCTCATCCTTCTCATGGATGCCTTGGCACCTGAGATTGTGGCAATACTTGCCCCCTCCAAGTACGGAGAGGCGTTGGGACTCGTGCCAGTCATTGCTGCCAGCGTATTTTTTATATTTCTGTACTCGTTCTGCTCCAACATCGAGTTCTTCTGGGAGAAAACGCGTGTCGCTACCGTTGCCTCGGTGATCGCAGCCATCCTTAATGTTGCTCTAAATGCTATCTTCATACCGCTCATCGGGTACCGTGCAGCCGGCTACACCACGCTCGCCTGCTACGTGGTGCTTGGCGTCGCGCACTACACATTCGCCCAACAGGTTGCAAAGCAGCGGACAGGTGCCAGCCTGATTGACGGCAGGGCTGTCTGGGGCATGGCAGCGGTGCTTGTGGTGGCCTCCGTTGCCTTCGCTGGGCTCTATCCCTATCCCCTTGTGCGGTACGCGCTACTTGCGGTTGCTGCCATCATCTGTGCATCAAGGAGGAAGATAATCGCCGAAAAGATTAGGGGGATCCGCTCGTGACGTCACAAACCATATATATCTCTACCATCATCGACACGTTCAACTACGGAACGGTCGTGTAGGCTGTTGCCACAAGGAATGTCCTCTCGGCCTATGGCAGGCCCATTTTCATCGACTACTACCGTCCCCAGTGGACATCTGAGGGCCACAAGGCAATGTGTTTGGAGAGGCCTGGAAATCCTCTGGCGAATAGGCTCCGCTACTTCATCACGGCGTCCAACTGGAGCCGGCAGCGGAGAATGTTTCGGGAGTTCCTCGAGTGCGAGCTCGAACTCTGCGACGCTAGACCCTATCTTGAGGGTGGGGAGTTCGATCACGATGCCGTCTACTGCGCCGGTAGCGACCAAACCTGGAACTTCATTGATAACAAGGGTCTCGACCCGGTCTATTTCCTCGCTAACGTTCCGGATGAGCGCAAGAAAATCGCCCTGTCGGCGAGCTTCGGGCGGACCTCGCTAGGCTATCGTGTCGGCGTAGCTGTGGCCGAATCTGATGAAGGTCTCGATTGCGATCCTTCGCTGTTCGGTTCTGAACATACGGCTTCCTTCCTGCCCCGTTTTGGTCCAAGATTCCCACCGCAGAGTCCCTACTGTTCACTTCTGCTTGACAAAACACAGACGCCGGAGAGGCTCGGCGAGTGGCGCCTGGTGGCAGAGAGGGCGATCGACGCCAGCCTTGAGTTTGCGGACGAGATGGAGACGGCGTAGGATAGGCACAGATTGACGATTCAAGGTGATGGCCGAGAACCTGTGGAGAGGCCTTTACACCAACTTTTCCGACACTACCCATCGTGACGCTGCGGCAGTCGTTTCGACGGGTGTACACAATCCTTTTTTGGGGGTACCAATGGCTGAGAGTCGATTGCTTGTGAGCGTCATTGTCCCGATTTACAATGCCGAACGATGGCTTCCTGACAGCTTTCATTCATGGGCGTCACAAACGTACGCAAATATTGAGTGGGTTTTGGTTGACGATGGCTCCTCAGATAAGAGTGCAGAACTGTGCCAAGCCTGGTGTGCTGAGGACACTACTTGTAGACATCTCTTTAGGAAGAAGAATGGCGGTGCTTCTTCGGCGAGGAACTATGGGCTCAAACAAGCGGTAGGACAATATGTAGCATTTTGGGATGCTGACGATACACAGGATCCAGAAATGGTGGAAGCAATGGTTGCTTCAATAACCTCCGAGAATGCAGATGTAGTCATATGCGCACTTCGTCGTCTTGAGGTCAATGGCAGAGAGCACCATTTGTATGGATGTATACCTCATTCTTCGTCTTCCGAGAGCGCTCTTGAAGAATGGCTTGGCGGGAAATGCTCTACTGGCCCATACTCGAAGCTAATCGCAAGAAGATTACTAGTGGAAAATGGCATAGAATTCGAAGAGGGTGTTATCAATGAGGATGTTCTCTGGACGGCAGAAGTCATTGGCGCATCTTCATCAATCTATTTTTTAGGAGTTCCTCTTTACACTTATACTGCTAGGCCAGGATCCATTACGGCTAGTTTTGGACCTCAAGTCCTTGATGTTTTGTCTAACTGTAAAAAATTAACATCATACGTCAATGATGTTTTCCCTTACTGCAACAGAGTCTGCAAGGCTTATTGCGCTCAGGAGTGCTGGGGGATTGCCCTTGCCTCAGCGCGTGGCAACAACAGAAGAAGATACCCGGCCATCTATAGTATCTTCCGCCAGGAATTGAAGCGACAGAAAAATGTATTGCCACCTGCTACAGGTCTGAAAGAGCAATTGTTGAGAATTCTTTATTGGACGGGTTTATATCAAATAATTAAAAAATGAAAAAGTGTGCAGGGGAAGTAAAATCAGAACAGCTACTGTTTGGATTAACAGGATATTTCGACGGGCAGACTAAGTTCGCCTGTTTGATATAGTTTATAGGAATGTTGGAGATCGACGAATCCCTTCTTACTATGTGTCTGCCTTTTGTCTAGGGGCGGCAGTTTCATGTAATCACGGTACTGAAGAGATAGATACTCGTCGTACCCTACGGGAACATGCATCATAACGTCCTCAAAAGGCATTTCAATACACTTAGCAAAGCATTTTGCTGGGATAACCATACGCGAGGGATTTTCTGGGCTCCAGAGGGCAGCGTGAGAAAATGGTTCCTTGACAGGGAAGCCCATTAAAAAATAGAACCAACTTTCCAATGGATCAGCTCTAAGTGTAGCAACCTTGGGCTGTTGAAGAATCCACATGATTTTAGATTTTAGCGTAGTCATTTCGGTTATGGAGAACTTAGAGGCAGCCGTATGTCTGCTATACAGCTTGTTTTTTCTTGAAAAAACAAGCTGTTGATGATGGGAGTCGGGATAAGATGATAGAGGAGTGATATCTAACCAGACCCCCTTATATCGCTGCGGATAAGAGATTTCGGTGGGCTCTATGAACGTGGTCGTTGCATCGATTACCTTAATAAAGATATGAGCGTAACTGGGAACTGTACCAAAATAATGTAGCTCTAGGTTGTCAGGCAGAGATGATGGAGCTATCTCTAGAAATACCATCAGGTCCTCTATCGGCATAGCTAAATCCATGTCATCATCCCAGGGGATGAACCCGCCATGCCGAACCGCTCCCAAACAGGTACCGTTAATCGCAAAGTATCTTAAGCCATTCTTGTCACACACCTTTGCGACATTTTTGTAAATAGAAAGTATACGAGACTGTATTTCATTCATAAACTCAGTTCGCACCCCTTCTGATCTCGACAAATAGCTCCACAATGTATTGCACGTTAAATGATGTCTACAGTGCATTAAATCATGCGAGTCAAGCTTGCTTGTAAAAAAATTCATAAAATTACAACATAAAGCTGATTTCCATTGTGCTCTCCCTTGGAAGTCTTAAAATTTTTTGACTACCACTCGGTAGATTCGGTTTCTCAAAATCATCACATAGCTTATCCTTACATAAAACTACGGGAGGTAGATTGAGGGAGGTTCAGTGCCTTAGTAGCAGCAATGAATTGATTTGGGAAGACAGCCTTGTTTGATGTTGTCAGAGTACGAAGATCAAACAGCCAGGAGTGCCTTACAGACTTTTTTGATGGGGGGGTACCAGGTATGAAACGCGACAGGATTGTGCAATGTGGGGTGGCGGCATTATTTGCAGCGTGTATTGCTTCGGCTTCAGGGTTGTGTTCTGCGGCTGCGCTCGCGGAGGACATGAATAACGTCTACGCTGGTCAAGTGCAAGATATATCAAAAGGCTCCTCAATTGACGGTACGGACTATTCAGTAACTTCGACAAAAGCATATGCGATTGCGCCAGATATAACCGAGCGGACGATTGTTACCAATAATGCTGCAGGCACCTCGCAGACTGTTGCCAATGTGATGGAGATCAACACCGCGAATGGCAATGCGAAGCTTGCCGCAAGCTACGGCAATGTCGATCCGGCTAAAGATGGCTGGAAGATGTCGACCCTTACGGATCAGACGCATCTGTACGAGAAGACTTACAACGAGAATGTTGTAGGCGGCATCAATGCATCGCTCTTCAATATAACTACAGGAGAGCCGGTGGGTTATCTTCGCATGAGGGGCACGACATATAAGGACGATGCGAGGGTTCCATTCATTGCAGTTTTTAGTGACGGATCAGTAGGAATATATCCTGCAGGTACGACACTTGATCAAGCGGCTGCCGATCAAAGCAAGAAGGTCGGTTCTGCAGTTTCAGTTACGGACGCTGTAGGTGGCTGGTGCATACTTGTAGATGGCGATACTGTGGTTCCGCAGGGTTCCAACGGCAGACACGTTTCACCACCCAACGGCGGGCACTATTCACGTAGTGCCATCGGTTTGAAAGCGGATGGTACCGTTGTGATGCTTCAGGCTGACGGCACCATGCCTCCGCGTTCCCTTGGGTACACTCTTGAGGAAATGGGCCGCATGATGCAGAGCCTGGGGTGCACCTATGCCCTGGAGCTCGATGAAGGCGGATCATCCGAGTTCGTGTCCCAGCGCGAAGGCAAGTCTGACATTGCAATGCGCAATACGCCCGCAGGCGGTGGCGAGCGAGTAATCTCTACCTCCCTTCTCGCGGTTTCAACGGCAGCGCCGTCTGGCGAATTTGACCATGCGGGCATTACCCCCAACGACAATATTTTCACACCCAATACGACAGTTGCTCTCACTGCAACAGGCATGGACTACTCTGGTGCAGCAGCCAAGAGCATACCCTCAGGTGTGTCATGGTCTCTGACGGATGACAGCAAGAGTCTTGGCGAACTAAAGGCCGGGGATGTTTCTGGAGACACCGCTTCTGCAACGTTCGTCTCTAACGGAACCTGTGGAACGGCGTCCGTACAGCTTATGTATCAGGGCAAGGTTGTCGGGAAGACGAGCATCCGTATCCAGAATCCAGATACCCTCTCGTTCACTTCGGACGAAGTCAACCTCAACTATGAGGAGAAGAGCGACCTGGGTCTTACCGCCCTCTATCAGCAAGAGCCGGTCATCCTCAAAGATGGAGATATCACTTGGGCCATCGATGACACGAAGGCGGGCTCTTTTAAGGGTAATACCTTTGTGACCACGAGTGATGTTACAGTGTCGACGAGCCCCAAAGTCACCGCCAAGTATGGAAGCCTCACGGCTACCACGACCGTGAATGTAGGCAAGCAGCCGACCATCGTTCTCGACGGTGGCGACGATGACGGCCATGATTACAGCACGATTGGCACAACGGTACACAGCTTTGATGGAATGAGTGCCAGTGCAGTGGCTACCTATAGCTATTCTGGCCGTGGCGGTAAAGTTACCGGCTCGGTCGTGTCGGATACCGATTCGGACTTTGCAGACATCATTCGCTTCGGGCATAAGGCAGTGAAGCTCGACTTCGATTGGACTGGGATTACAGGTACAGATGGCGCTTGCCTTGGCCTGGGAAGCGCCATCGATGTTCCTGGTACTCCGACGGCACTCGGCGCTTGGGTCTACATACCGGAGGGTACTCCGGTTCCTTGGCTGCGTGCGCAGATTGCAACGTCCAAAGATGGCTCGACTTATACGAATGCTTTTATCAACTTTACTGATCAAAACTCGAACGGTAAAGATGCTAAAGCGGGATGGAATTATTTCGAAGCTGACATGACACAGTATGCTGGCCAGAAGATTCGCGTCAACAGTGGCATGCTGTTCCGCGCTATGGTCACCCAGAGCGGCATCGGCTGGTATACGACTGATGGCACCAAGCTCTCCAAAGATCAGCTTAAGGGCTACATCTTGGTTGACAACATCTCCTTTGTCTATGGTGCCAATAATCAGGACGTGACGGCACCTACAGTGAAGTCTCTCCAGATTATCAATGATGACGGTACGAAGTCTGATTTGGCGGATGGGGCCAAGCTCAAGACGAATGCCCCTGCGTTCTATGCCACTTACGACGACAATGAGGATACGGACAAATTCGCAACTGGCGTTGAGTCTGCATACTTCTATCTTGATGGCACCTACTATGGAGCTGGCGACAAGGACAATCTGGGTTCGACGCTGAAGGGCGTCCAGATTCCCAATGGCGAGCACTCTCTTACGTTCTATCTCAAGGATGGATTTGGCAATATCACTCGAGAAACCCGTCATTTCACTGTCAATGGTTCCAATGCCGTCACGATAGACGGCAAGGAGACACAGCTCACTGGCGTTAGCTTTACCACCGACGGCAAGCCGATTGTCGGCAAGGACTGGAAGCTGCATCTCACGACCAATAATATTTCCGACATTGTGAAGATGACAGCTACCGTGCAGCTGAGCCGTGGCTACAAGCCGACGGTCCAATTCTCCAGCGGAGTTACCGGAACTTATGAATACGCTGACAATACGGGTAAGCTCACTGTCAGCGTCACAAAGGTGGAGAATGCATCGGGCAGCAAGATTGCTACGATTACCGTTCCTGTCTCCGAGGCCTCTGCTGAGGGCTCGGAAATCAGCGTCCAGGTAGTTTCGGGTACCTACAAGGTCAACTCCGTGACGTCTGATAGCAATTCCTACTGGATGGGCTTCAGCACGCCGTCTGAGACCCACAAGATTACTGCTGCCTACACGCTTTCTACTGAAGCCATGGTTGTCGGCCTTCCGACTACGATCACGGTGAAGAATTCCGATGGCGATGCTGCTGCCGATGTCGATGTGTATGCCGACGATTCAACTGACCTGGGCAAGACGGACTCCGATGGCCGCTTGACTACTTCGGTGCTCACAAAGGCCGAAGGCACGCATACGCTGTATGCGAAGGATTCTAAGGGCAACAGGTCTTACGCGTATTCCTGCACTGCATACAAGTCGACGGAAGACGATACCGGTAAGGAAGGCTTGCCTCAGTACGTTCACTTCAATGTATCCAAGGATTCGACCACGCAGAAGAACATTGCATGGTATAGCAGCCCGTCCGCTTCTGCCGCTACGGCGCAGGTGAAGGTCGCAGCATCTAAGGACATGTCTGACGCAACGGTTGTGGATGGAACTTCACAGCTTGGCTCCTATACGCAGAGCGGTGTTGTGAGCCGAATCAACTATGCAAACCTTACTGGCCTTAAAGCAGGCAAGACCTATTACTTCCAGGTTGGCGATGGCCA
Source organism: Parafannyhessea sp. LCP19S3_B1 (assembly GCF_052121955.1). Taxonomy (NCBI): domain Bacteria; kingdom Bacillati; phylum Actinomycetota; class Coriobacteriia; order Coriobacteriales; family Atopobiaceae; genus Parafannyhessea; species Parafannyhessea sp. LCP19S3_B1. The sequence continues at coordinate 185,320 of NZ_JBQKDH010000002.1, forward strand.
GAAATGGTCTGATGTCAGTTCGTTCACCACTGCTGTGCACAAGAACAGCGAGAAGTTTTTCCTGACTGCAGATATTCAGGAAGACGACGCCCTTACTGGCTTCGGTCGCATCGCGTCTCACATCAAAGACGGCGGATATGATCTTGGAATCCAGCTGGGCGACGCTGTTGATAACGTTCGCTACTACAACCAGTGGACCGATGCACTCAAGCTATTTACGCTTGATGGCATTGCCGACAAGGACATGCTGCATGTCGTAGGAAACCATGAGGCGGATGACGACGGCAATGGCGCAGCTCTTGCAAAGGAGACCTTCAACCTTGCCGGCAATTGGTACTCAGTCGAATATGGCGATGTCTATATCGCCGTGCTCAACTATACGAGCAGCCAGGACCAGCTTGAACAGTTCAAGGATTGGCTGGTGAAGGACGCAGCTGCATCCAACTGCAACTGGAAGATCCTGGTTACGCATATTCCGGTCTATTACACCAACCCGACTGGCGGCGGCGAGGAGTATCTTGCCGAGCTGCCTGATGCTGTCGAAAAGGCAGGCATCGACTTCTACTTTGCTGGCAACGACCACAGCTATGCGCGTACGGAGCCTCTGACACAGGGCAAGGTGGATAAGGACAATGGCGTTGTCTACTACATCTGCGGCACTACGGGCGGTAAGTCCTACAGCGTCGTGAACAATCCTGATTTCCACTTCGATATTGCGACGCTTGATTTCAACAGTATCTATGTCTCCTTCGAGACCAGTGGAGACAAGGCTACGGTTACGGCATACAACGTCGATACCAACGGCAACCAGAGTGTTCTGGATACCTATACCAAGTCAAAGACTTGTGCCAACGATGAGCACAACTATGTCTATGACAAGGACTCTAAGAAGCTGGTATGCGCAAAATGTGGCCATGAGATTGATCCCGCTGCTGAAAAGTACAGTGGTTTTGTCACAGAGAAAAGCACAGGTAAAACCATGTATTTCGCTGGTGGCATAGTAGTTACTGGCGCTATGCCTTATGGAGACAAATTCTATTTTGCCGATGATGATGGGTATGCATACGATGGCGAGTATACGATTGATGGCAAGGTATGCACATTTGTTGGGGGATTCTTCAGGTCTTCGAGTGATGAGGGCGTTGCTTTTGCAGGACGCGCTGGCACTAACGTTGATTTCATAATCAGTAGCGCGGGGACTCTTAAACTTGTGGGATCTGGAGATTTGTACTCGTTTGCGGGGGGTAGTGATGTCCCCTGGAACCAGTACCGGAGCTCCATCAAGGAGCTCGACGTGGCGGCCGGCGTGACGAGCCTCTCCGACTGGTCCATGCGCCACTGCTTCAACCTCAAGAAGGTCGTCTTCGCCGAGGGCAGCAAGCTCTCCTCCGTGGGCATGAACGCGTTCCTCAGCGACGGCAGCCTCTCGTCGGTAAGGCTGCCCGACAGCGTCACCCGCATCAGCTGGGGCGCCTTCTCGTACTGCTCCGGCCTGAAGGACGTCTACGTCCCCGACGGCGTCTCCTGGATCGGCGGCGGCTCCAACCACGCCTTCGCCCACAGCGACGGCGTGACGCTCTCCGTGGCCCGCGGCAGCTACGCCGCGGACTGGGCGAAGGGCCACGGCGTCAAGTACACCGTGCGCGAGCCGCGGGCGATTGCGTCCGGCACCTGCGGCGACGGCCTCACGTGGAAGCTCGCCGGCGACGGCGTCCTCTCCGTCGAGGGCACCGGCGACATGCAGGCCTACTCCGGAGGGGAGCAGGTCCCCTGGAACCAGTACCGGAGCTCCATCAAGGAGCTCGACGTGGCGGCCGGCGTGACGAGCCTCTCCGACTGGTCCATGCGCCACTGCTTCAACCTCAAGAAGGTCGTC
>NZ_JBQKDH010000003.1:0-173650 GCF_052121955.1 Parafannyhessea sp. LCP19S3_B1
ACGCTTGCCGAGGCAGACGCCGCCGCCCACGCCGACGAGGCCCACGCCAGGGGCGAGGGTGCCGACCAGGCGTCCGCAAAGGCGACGCCGGCCGCGCGCGACGCGGGCGAGAAGGACGCCCAGGGCGGCCGCGAGGACGACCGCGAGGAGCATGGCGGACGTCGCCGCAGGCGCCACAACGGCCGCTCCGAGGCGGGGTCCGGCGGAAACGGCAACGTCGGCCGCGACAACAACCAGAGGCAGGGGCGCAACCAGCGCCGCCGCAACCGCAAGGGCAACCAGCGCGAGCAGAACGTGGAGCCCACGCTCTCGCGCGACGACGTGGCCCAGATGAAGGTGGCCGAGCTCCGCAAGAAGGCCGCAGAGCTCGGGATCGACTACGTTGGCCTGCGCAAGAAGGACCTTGCGGAGTCCGTGTACGAGGCCGCTGCGATCGCGGAGGGCTTCAGGCCGGTCGAGGGCGTGCTCGAGTTCCAGAACGAGGGCTACGCGTACGTCCGCACGGGCAACTACATGGCCGGCGACTCCGACGCCTTCGTGCATCAGCAGATGATCAGGCAGTTTGGCCTGCGCCCGGGCGACCGCGTCAAGGGCAGCGTCGCGCCCGCGAAGGCCGGCAACAAGTACCCGCCGCTGCACGCGATCGAGACCATCAACGGCCGCGCGCCGGAAGAGATGAAGTCTCGTCCGCGCTTCCGCGACCTCACGCCCATCTATCCCAACGAGCGCCTCGTGATGGAGCACGGCAAGGACTCCATCACCGGTCGCGCCATCGACCTGGTGGCGCCCATCGGCAAGGGCCAGCGCGGACTCATCGTGTCGCCCCCCAAGGCCGGCAAGACCACGGTCCTGAAGAAGATCTGCCAGTCCATCGCCGCCAACAACCCGGAGGTCCACCTGTTCTGCCTGCTCGTGGACGAGCGCCCGGAGGAGGTGACGGACATGGAGCGTTCCATCAGGGGCGAGGTCGTCGCGTCCACGTTCGACATGCCGGCCGCCAACCACACCTCCGTGTCCGAGCTGGTGATCGAGCACGCGAAGCGCCTGGTCGAGATGGGCGAGGACGTCGTGGTCGTGCTCGACTCCATCACGAGGCTCGCCCGCGCCTACAACCTCGCGGCGCCCGCCTCCGGCAGGATCCTCTCGGGCGGCGTCGACTCCGCGGCGCTGTACCCGCCCAAGAAGTTCCTCGGCGCGGCGCGCAACATCGAGAACGGCGGCTCGCTCACCATCCTCGCGTCCGCGCTCGTCGACACCGGCTCCAAGATGGACGAGGTCATCTTCGAGGAGTTCAAGGGCACCGGCAACATGGAGCTCAAGCTCGACCGCGACCTCGCCGACCGCCGCATCTTCCCGGCGATCGACCCCATCGCCTCCGGCACCAGGAACGAGGACCTCTTGATCGACCCCAACCTCCAGCCGTTCATCTGGGGCATCCGTCGCCTGCTCGCCAACATGAACAGCACGGAGCGCGCCGCGACGGCCCTCGTGCGCGGCCTGAAGGCGACGAAGGACAACGAGGAGTTCCTCATCCGCTCCGCGAAGAAGGCGCAGCAGACGGAGTTCGTCGGCGTGTAGCCTAACCCGTTAGGCCCCCTCGCCACGGGCGAGAAGGGCCCCGCAACGTACGAGCCACAACGCCAGGGCGTCCCTGCCAACCACGGCCGGGGCGCCCTTCTCCTTTGGGCCGTCGCGGGCCAGCTGGCCGTCGCGCGCTAGACCCCCGGCGCGTTTCGCATGGGCTCCCACAGGCCAAGGACCATCTCCTCAAGCTCCATCGTCACCGAGGCGGGGAGGATCTTCGTGATCACGTGGGCCGCCTTCATGTCGAGGGAGGGTATGCACAGCGCGCGCCCGAGCACCGCTGCGCGCAGTGCCCGGCGGACCACCTTGTCGACGGGACTGAAGCCTATGCGGCACATCTTGCGCGCGACCTCACTGTCGTTCGGCTTGTCCAGGAAGCCGGTCCGCATGAACTTGGGGCACAGCGCCGTTATGTGGATGCCGGAACCCGAAAGCTCGTGGTCGACGGTGCGCGAGAAGTCGAGTACGAACGACTTCGTCGCGGAGTACACGGAGAGCCTGGGTTGGGGGATGACGCCGGCGATGGACGCGAGGTTGATGATGCGCGAGCCCGCGGCCATGTGGGGGAGCGCGAGGTAGCACATCTCCACCACGGCCAGGCAGTTGAGCCGGACCATGTCCGCCGTGTCCTTCTCGCCAATGGCGGAAAAGTCCCCGAACTTGCCGAAGCCCGCGCTGTTGACGAGCCACTGCACGCGCGGCTCCTCGCGGGAAAGCTCCCGCGACACCTCCTCGAACGCGGCGGGGTCCGTGAGGTCGAGCGCAAGCACGCGCGTGGGCGTGTGGCACGCGGAGGCGACGTCCTCAAGGACGGCCTTGCGGCGCGCGATGAGCCAGAGCTCGTCAAGGGGGCCGCCCGCGCCCGCATCCAGCTGGCGCACGAACTCGCGGCCCACTCCCGATGACGCGCCCGTCACGATGGCGATGCTTTTCATCTATCTGCTCCTAAGATTTGGCCCTGAGCCTTGAAAAACCCGGGGGTTCGGCTAATATCGAAAACAGTCTGAGGTACTCTGCCTCGACTGCATACTACGACGGTATACGAAGATAAGACGAAGCAGGCCGTTGTCTCCGCCAATGGACGCATGGGGTGGCGAAAGCCGCCGGCGCCGCTGGCAGCTCTTCGATTCCGCGTGTGATGCATCGGGCACGGCGCGGGAGGTGCAGGGATGAACAAGGCAAGAAGGAACCCGGCGGTAGTTGCGGGGCTTCTTGGCGCATGGGGCGCCGTCGTCCCGCAGACGGCCCACGCGGCGACCCTGGCCGACCTCGGCCGCGACGTCGCGGGCAACCCCGTCGCAACCTTCGCCCTGGGCGTCGTCTGCGGTGCGGCCGCGACGAGCGTCGTGGCGCTTCTCGCCCGGGCGCATGCGCGCGGGGAAGACGCGGAGAAGGACGAGCAGGCGGAGGAGCCGACCGCCGTCCTGGGCGCGAGGGGCGCCGTCGCCGCGGACGCCGCGGTCGCGACCAAGGCCCCGGCTGCCCCTGCGGCGCAGGCGGATTACCGCAAGACGGCCCAGCCGGCCGAGCCGGCGCCCCGCAGCTACGCCGCCCCGAAGGCTTCGGCCGACGCCGGCCACTACGTGGGCGTCATGCCCGTCACGGGTGCGTACTCCGTGGACGAGACGATCGCGCGCCCCGTGAACGCGGCCATCGCCGCGCGCGTGCCCGCCGTGGACGAGGAGTCCGCGAACGAGAACGACTACGTGAACGTCGCGGAGCGCTACGTGAAGCACGAGACGCTTAGCGCCCGCATGGCCGCCCGGGCCCGCGGCGTGGCGAGCGTCCTGCACGACCGCCTTGGGGGCGACAAGTTCGAGGGGCTGCCCATCATCGAGCGCGCGGACGGATCCGTGGGCGACGTGGGCACGAGCTGGTGGAACGAGCGCCTGGGCGAGTCCGTGCGCCTGGTGGGAGGGCACGACCAGCTTGACCTTGCGCCGAGCGTGAACCAGACGGCGGAGTCGCTCGAGATCCCGGCGTGGATGGATCCGGCGCCGCGCCGCGCCGTCGCGGCCCAGGCGGAAGCCGCGCAGGACGAGGGCGCTGATGGCCGGAAGCTCACGCCCGCCATGGAGTTCGCACGCTCCCGCGCCGCGCGCATTGCGCGGAGCGTCCCGGAGGTGTACCAGGGCAAGTATCCCGAGCGCCGCGACGCGGACGAACTGGACCAGGGCGACCTGTGGGAGACCGCGCTCGAGGCGATGGACGAGAACATCGACCGCGGACCGCGCGTCCCGGCTTTCAACGACGTGGTGGGCAGCGCCGACACGATCGACGACCCGACCGGCCTCGAGGACCCGACGAAGTTCATCCCGTTCCGCACTCCTGCGGGGCATCCCGAGGTGGTGGACACCGAGTCCTACATCGACTACCTGATAGACGACGAGTTCTCACGCAACAAGAGCCAGGCGGCCCGCCGCTCCTCGCGCGAGTACCTCCACGTCATTCAGGGCGGCAGCCAGAGCATGAAGTCCACGGCGAAACTGCACCGCACGCGCCAGCGCGGCTCGCAGGCGGCGTACAAGCCCCGTCACATGGCGAGCATGGCAAGGGAGGCCTAGCGGGTGGCCGGCGGCAGGTCCGCGCACGCGCCGCGCGCCGCGGCCGCGTGGCTCGTGGTCGTTGTGCTGTGGCTCGCGTTCGTGTGGGGGCACTCGCTCGTGCCCGGTCCCGCGTCGACGGGGGAGAGCAACGTGGTGATGCACGTGCTGCGCCCCGCGTTCGAGGCGGCGGGCGTCACCGATACGCACCAGATGACGCACGTCATACGCAAGTGCGCGCACTTCCTGGAGTATGCGATGCTCGGGCTGCTGTGCTCCGGCCTGCGCACGGCGGCGCAAGGCGGCTTCATGCGAGCGTCCTACGGCGTGGACGCGGCCGCGATGCGCCTCGTGAAGCTCGGTACGATCGCGTGCTGCCTCGCGCCCGTGGCGGACGAGACGATCCAGATGTTCACGCCGGGCAGGTCGAGCCTGCTCACGGACGTGCTGCTCGACCTTGCGGGCGTGCTGTTCGGCACGCTCGTCATGCTGGTGGCGCGGCGCCTGGGGCGGCGCCGGGGCTAGCGACAAGATGGCTGTTGTCGGGGGGACGCGGGGACGACCGTGTCCCCCCCCCGCTTTTCTCGCCGCGTTATCGTGCACATGTTTCCAAACTGCTTCAAATGTTGCAGACACGATAACCATCGGCATCTTTCGGTGACTCAGAGCACCTAAAGGCTTAAGTTTGGTTCAAGCTAAATGATGCCGAGAGGCACCCTTAGTAAAGATGGAGGTAATAAAATGGCAAACAACATCTCGAGGCGCGACCTCTTCAAGGCGAGCGGTGCCACCGCCCTGGGCCTTGGGGTAGCCTCGCTCATTTCCGCCTGTGGCTCCGGTTCCGGCTCTGACGCCGCCATATCTGGCAAGACCCTGAAGGTCGGCCTCATGGGCCCGTATTCCGGCGACGTCGCCCAGTACGGCCTCGCCGTCCGCAACGGTGCGAAGCTCTACGTGAAGCAGTTCAACAAGAAGGGCGGCACCAAGTCCGGCAAGAAGATCTCCCTCGTCGTCCAGGACGAGAAGGGCGATGCCACCGAGGCCGTGAACGTGTACCAGAAGATGGTCGAGGACAACGTGGTCGGCATCATCGGAGATGTCACCTCCACGCCGTCCATCGCCGTCGCGCAGGAGTCCGTGAACGACAACATGCCGCTGGTGACCGCCTCCGCGACCGCGGCCGACTTCATCAAGTACGGCAAGAACGCGTTCCGCGCCTGCTACACCGACCCCTACCAGGGCAAGCTGATGGCCGACTTCGCCAAGAAGCAGGGCTACAAGACCGTCTGCACCATCTACAACTCCGGCGGAGACTACGAGAAGGGCGTCAACGACGCGTTCGTCAAGGAGGCCAAGAAGAAGGGCCTCACCGTCGCCACGCAGGAGAGCTACTCCCAGGGTGACGTCGACTTCAAGGCGCAGCTCGCGAACATCATCGCGAAGAAGCCGGACGCCGTCCTCTCCCCGAACTACTACCAGGACGACGGCAAGATCGTCACCCAGGCGCGCGAGCTCGGCTACAAGGGCGTCTTCCTGGGCGCCGACGGCTGGGCGAACATCGTCGGCGGCGACGAGGACTACGCCTCCGGCAAGGACCTCGAGGGCTGCTTCTATGACACCTCGTTCGTCTCCGCCAACGACGACGAGCGCGTCCAGCAGTTCATCAAGGACTACAAGGCCGAGTACAAGAGCGACCCGACGAACTTCTGCGCACTGGGCTACGATGCCGCGAAGATCCTGCTCACTGCCGTCGACAAGGTCGACAAGGCGGGTGCCAAGGACTACGAGGACTTCAAGCAGAAGGTCATCGACACCATCGCCAAGGACAAGATCGAGGGCGTTACCGGCACAATCAAGTTCGCCGGCACCGGCGACCCCGTGAAGTCGACGCTGATCATCGGCTTCAAGGATGGCAAGGAGTACATCGAGACCACCATGTAAGGACATGGTCTCTTAGGTAGTCGCTTTGGAGGCGCCGAGGGAACTCTCTCGGCGCCTTTGGGGTACAGGGGGCAGCGCGAGAGCCCCTCCGGGCCCCGATTAAGTATCAGAACCAACTAGCAAGTAAACGAGAGGAAGTGTTTGCCGTGACGTTTTTGACGCAGTTGCTGAACGGATTGCAGCTCGGCAGCATCTATGCGCTCGTCGCCCTGGGCTACACGATGGTGTATGGCATCATCCTGCTCCTTAACTTTGCCCACGGCGACATCATCATGGTCGGCGCGTACATTTCTTGGATCGTCATGGCGAAGCTGGGGATGAACCCCGCCATCGCCGTGATCCTTTCGGTCGCGGGCTGCACGCTGCTCGGCGTCCTTATCGACAAGGTCGCGTATGCACCGCTGCGCAACGCCCCGCGCCTTTCCATCCTGATCACGGCCATCGGCGTCTCGTACTTCCTGGAGAACGGCGCGCAGCTCGTCTTCGGCGCGGATGCAAAGGTCGTGCCGCCGTACATCGGCGTCTCGAACATCAAGGTCGCGGGCATGAGCCTCTCGCTCAACGCCATCCTCACGATCGTCGTGACGGCCATCTCGACGGCGGTCCTCACGTTCCTCGTTCAGAAGACGAAGCTCGGCAAGGCCATGCGCGCGGTGTCCGAGGACATGGGCGCCGCAAGGCTCATGGGTATCAACGTCAACACCACGATCTCCTTCACGTTCGCACTCGGCTCCGCGCTCGCCGGCATCGGTGCCGTCCTGTACAGCATGGCCTACTCCCAGGCGACGCCGACCATGGGCATCATGCTCGGCACGAAGGCGTTCGTCGCGGCCGTCCTCGGTGGCATCGGGTCGATTCCGGGCGCCGTCATCGGCGGCCTGCTCGTCGGCTTCGCAGAGGTGTTCGTCTCCGCGCTGGGTCTCTCCGTGTGGAAGGACGCCGTCGTGTTCCTGCTCCTTATCATCGTGCTGATCGTGAAGCCCACCGGCATCCTCGGCCGCACGATGAGCGAGAAAGTGTAAGGAGGTCGTCGTGGAAGAACTCAAGAACGAGGAGAAGCCCATCATCACCGCTGGCGCTCCGAAGGGCTCTCGTCCTCGCAAGACCATAACCGTCGGAAAGCGCTACATCATCAACACCGTGCTCGTCGTCCTGTTCCTCGCGGTCGGCGACATGATGGTGGGCCAGGGCATCATCACCCGCTACCAGACGTCTGTGCTCGAGCAGGTGGGCATCTACATCATCATGGCGGTGTCGCTCAACATCGCGACGGGCTACCTCGGCCAGCTGCCGCTCGGCCACGCCGGCTTCATGTCGGTCGGCGGCTACTCGTGCGCCATCTTCATCATGCGCATGATGCCCGCCTTCGGCGTCACGATGCGCGACTTCGTGCTCGGCACCCCCGCCGCGTCGCTCCTGTTCGTCATCGGTCTCGTGTTCGGCGGCATCTGCGCCGCCATCTGCGGCGTCATCATCGGCATCCCGGCACTGCGCCTGAAGGGCGACTACCTCGCCATCATCACGCTTGGCTTCGCCGAGATCATCCGCGTCGTCATGCTCAACATCGACGGCGTCGTCGGCTTCGAGCTCACGGGCGGCGCGAAGGGACTCACGGGCATACCCTCGTACACGAACTTCTTCAACACGTTCGTCGTCGTGGTCATCTCGCTCTTCCTCATCCACACCATGATGAAGTCCCGCCACGGCCGCGCCATCCTCTCCATCCGCGACAACGAGATCGCGGCCGAGGCCTCCGGCGTGAACACCACGTACTACAAGACGCTCGCGTTCGTCGTCTCGGCGTTCTTCGCCGGTATCGGTGGAGGCCTGTACGCTGGCTGCATCGGCGTCATGGCTCCCGCGAAGTTCGGCTTCATGAAGTCGATTGAGATCCTGGTCATGGTCGTCCTCGGCGGCATGGGCTCCATGCTCGGCTCCGTCCTGTCCGCGACCTTCCTCACGATCCTGCCCGAGGCGCTGCGCGCGTTCGCCGACTACCGCATGGTCGTCTACGCCGTCGTGCTGATCCTCGTCATGATCTTCCGTCCGCAGGGCCTGCTCGGAACGTACGACTTCTCGCTCGGCAACGTCCTCGAGAAGATCGCCAACCGCGAGTTCCCCTGGAAGAAGAGCGCGTCCGCAGAGGAGGTCGAGTAGCCTTGACCAGCGAAGAGAAAGAGAAGAAGCGCCGCTCCGTCCTGGTGCAGATGGAGAGCCCAAACCTCATCCCCGAGCGCGACCTCGGCAAGATCCCCGTCCTCGAGGCGAAGCACCTCGGCATCGACTTCGGCGGACTCACGGCCGTCGACGACTTCAACATCGCCATGGGCCGCACGGAGATCTCCGGGCTCATCGGCCCCAACGGTGCCGGCAAGACCACGATCTTCAACCTGCTCACGAACGTGTACAAGCCCACGCGCGGCACCATCCTCGTCGACGGCTATGACACCGCCGGCATGAGCATGGTCCAGGTCAACAAGCTCGGCGTCGCCCGCACGTTCCAGAACATCCGCCTGTTCAACCAGATGACCGTCGCGGAGAACATCCTCGTCGGCTTCGGCAACTCCATGAGCACGCACCTCCTGACCGACGTGCTCCGCCTCCCGAAGCACTGGTCGCAGGAGAGGGAGTTCCGTGACAAGGCGATGGACCTCCTCGGCATCTTCGACATGCAGAAGTTCGCGGACACCCAGGCCGGCAATCTCCCGTACGGCGCACAGCGCCGACTCGAGATCCTACGCGCCCTCGCGACGCAGCCGAAGGTCCTGCTCTTGGACGAGCCGGCCGCGGGCATGAACCCGAACGAGACCGAGGAGCTGATGGAGAACATCCTGAAGATCCGCGACGAGTTCCAGATCGCGATCCTGCTCATCGAGCACGACATGTCCCTCGTCATGGGCGTGTGCGAGGTCGTCGGCGTCCTCAACTACGGCAAGATCATCGCAAAGGGCACGCCCGAGGAGATCCAGCAGGACCCGAAGGTCATCGAGGCCTATCTCGGCAAGCAGGGGGTGAAGTAATGGCGCTTCTTTCCGTCAAGGACCTGCACGTATCGTATGGCGCCATCAAGGCGGTGCAGGGAATCTCGTTCGAAATCAACCAGGGCGAGATCGTCACCCTCATCGGCGCGAACGGCGCCGGCAAGTCCACCACGCTCAACACGATCGCGGGCATCATCAAGCCGGACGACGGCTCCATCGAGTTCAAGGGCGAGAGCCTCGTGGGCGTGAAGGCCCACAAGATCGTCGAGAAGGGCCTCGCCCTCTGCCCGGAGGGACGCCGCGTGTTCGCGCAGATGACCGTGGCCGAGAACCTCGAGATGGGCGGCTACACCCGCTCTGACGCGGAGAACTCGGAGACGCTCGAGATCGTGTACGAGCGCTTCCCGCGCCTGAAGGAGCGCATGAACCAGACGGCAGGCACGCTGTCCGGCGGCGAGCAGCAGATGCTCGCCATGGGCCGCGCCCTCATGAGCAAGCCCGAGCTCCTCATGCTGGACGAGCCGTCCATGGGCCTCGCACCCATCCTCGTCGAGGAGATCTTCGACATCATCCGCGCCCTGAACGAGCAGGGCACGACCATCCTTCTGGTCGAGCAGAACGCCTCCATGGCGCTGTCCATCGCGGACAGGGGCTACGTGCTCGAGGTCGGCCACATCAGCAAGACCGGCACCGGCGCGGACCTGCTGCACGACGACGACGTCCGCAAGGCCTACCTCGGAGGCTAGGCTCGCGCGTCGCACGAAGGCACGCCGCCACGCAGGCTAGCGAGACAAGAGAACGGGCGCCCCTTGCGGGGCGCCCGTTCTTCTCGTATTACGGCACTTTTGATGCCCGCGCGGCCCGGCGCACGCGACGAGGCGACACGCACCTGCGCTACAGCAACTCCGGCGCTACAGCACCTCGACCGAGGTGCCACGCGAGTTCGCGGCAAGCACGCGCACCCAGAGGCCGTCCACGTGGTTCTCGACCATGTTCGAGACGGACGCAGCGACGCGCTCCGCGGCGTCGCGCCCGTCCGTGATGGCGAGCATGGTGGAGCCGGAGCCGGAGATGAGGAAGGCGGCGGCGCCGGCCGCGAGCGCGGTGCGGCGGATGGGCTCGTAGTCCGGGATGAGGGTCGCGCGGTATGGCTCGTGGAGGCGGTCCTTCGCCGCGGCGGAGAGGAGCTCCGCGTCGCCGCGCCTGAGAGCGTCCACGACCGCGACGCAGTGTCCCATCTGCCACACGGCGGTCTGGACGGAGACCTCCCTCGGCATGACCTTGCGCGCCTCCGCCGTGCGGACCTCGTACGGGGGCGCGATGGCCACGAACGTGAGGTTGGGCGCGATGTCGAAGCGCAAGGAGCGCGTGCGGCCCTCGTCCACGAACGAGCTCACGAGCCCGCCCATGAGCGCCGGGGCCACGTTGTCAGGGTGTCCCTCGATCCTGGTGGCGAAGTCGAGTGCGGCGTCCGCGTCGATGCCGCCCGCGTGGAGCACCTGCGCCGCAACGACGCCCGCGACGACGCAGGTGGAGCTGGACCCGAGGCCGCCCGAGAGCGGCACGGGCGAGTCGATGGTGATGTGAAGCGCGTGAGGGCGCTGGTACAGCTCGCGGCAGGTGTCGAGGTAGCTCGTCCACACGAGGTTGTCCTCGCCGCGGAAGCGCTCCTGGCAGCCGTCGATCAGGAGCCGGTCCGACACCTCGAACGTGAAGCTCGCCGTGAGGTCGAGCGCGAGCCCGAGGCAGTCGTAGCCCACGCCCACGTTCGCGGACGTCGCGGGCACGAGCACGCGGAACCTGCGCGGCGCCTCGTTGCCCTCGGCCGCGCGGTCCTTGGTCTGGTCAGTCATGAGTTGAGCCCCCAAAGCGTCGATGCGTGCGGACGTTAGGCGAAGATGCGGTGGCAGGAGCCCTCGACGAACGCCGTCATGGCGCCCATGTCGCACACGTCGGTGTGCAGGACGGGGGCGTTCCTGAGGCCGGAGAGCTGCGCCGGCGCCGCGACGCCCGTGAGGCGCTGCAGCTCGTCCATGCACGCGAAGCCGTCCAGGCCGCTCACGTCCGTGCCGAGCGCCGCGAGGACGTCAGCGGAGAACTTGTACGGGCTCGCGGTGGACAGGCACACGCGCTGGCGGCCATCGGGGGCGAACCTGCCCAGCACGTGACGCGCGACGGCGGTGTGGGTGTCGATGAGGACGTGGTCCTTCTCCCACGTGTCGCGGATGGTCTGGCGGGTCTCGTCGTCCGTCGCGAAGCCGCAGTCGAACGTCTGGCGCAGCTTTGCGAGAAGGTCCTTGGATATGGTGTAGTAGCCCTTCTGGGCGAGGTCGGCCATGTAGCCCGCGACCATCTGGCAGTCGCCGTCCGTGAGGTAGTACAGCATGCGCTCGAGGTTGGACGACACGAGGATGTCCATGGAGGGCGAGATGGTCTTGACGAAGTCGCGACGGCGGTCGTACGTTCCGGTGGTGAGGAAGTCCGTCAGGACCTTGTTGCTGTTGGACGCGACGATGAGCTTGCCGACGGGAAGCCCGAGGAGCTTTGCGTAGTAGCCGGCGAGCACGTCGCCGAAGTTGCCGGTGGGCACGCAGAAGTCGACCTCGTCGCCGATCACGATGGCGCCGGTCTGCACGAGCTGGGCGTACGCGGAGAAGTAGTACGTGACCTGCGGGACGAGGCGGCCGACGTTGATGGAGTTCGCGCTCGAGAGCATCACGTTCTGCGCGGCGAGGCGCCCCGCGAGCTCCCTGTCCGCGAAGATGCGCTTCACCTGGGTCTGGGCGTCGTCGAACGTGCCCCTGATGCCGCAGACCGCGACGTTGTCGCCGGTCTGGGTGACCATCTGCAGGTGCTGGACGTCGGAGACCTTGCCGTCGGGGTAGAAGACCGTGACGCCCGTGCCCGGCACGCCCGCGAAGCCGGCGAGGGCCGCCTTGCCGGTGTCGCCCGACGTGGCGGTGACGATCATGACGTTGCGCCCCTCTCCCTTGCGCGCGACGGACATGAGGCGCGGCAGCATCTGCAGCGCGACGTCCTTGAACGCGCAGGTGGGACCGTGGTAGAGCTCGAGCAGCCAATCGGTGCCGAGCGGGGAGAGCGGCGTGACGGCCGGCGTGTCGAAGTTGTCGGCGTAGGCGGCTTCCACGCACGAGGCGACCTCCTGCTCCGTGAAGTCCGGCAGCAGGGTGCCGAGCACGCGGCACGCGATCTGGTGGTAGCCCTCCTGGCACACGGCCCGAAGGTCCAGCTTGTTGCGGACGGCGTCGTCGCTCACGTAGAGCCCGCCGTCGGGCGCGATTCCCGCGAGGATTGCTTGCTTGCTTGTTACGGCTTCGCTATCGCTGCGCGTGCTGTGATAGAAAGTAGTCATCGTGGCGCTCCTTGCCTCGGATTGGCGGCACTACATAACGTATGATAGCTGCAGCCGGCATCGGGCCGTTCTAACGTCACACAACAGAAAGATTGGATAGCCATGAAGATCGCCGTATTGGGCTATGGCACCGTCGGAAAGGGCGTCGACCGCATCATCTCGGAGCGCGTGAGCGGCGTGGAGGTCTCTCGCATCCTCGAGCTGCCGGACCGCCTGACCGACCCGCGCATGACGTCTGACTATGCAGAGATCGTGGAAGACGACGACATAGAGGTCGTCGTGGAGTGCATGGGCGGCCTCGAGCCCGCCCACACGTTCATCCTGGACGCGCTCGCGAAGGGCAAGAGCGTCGTCACGTCCAACAAGGCCGTGGTCGCCGCCTACTTCGACGAGTTCGTTCGACAGGCGAACGCGACGGACGCGAGCCTGCTCATCGAGGCGTCCGTGGGCGGCGGCATTCCCTGGATCGCCTCGATCGAGAAGGTGCGCCGCATCGACGAGGTCACGTCCTTCTCGGGCATCATGAACGGCACGACGAACTTCATCGTGGACGCCATGGTGAAGGAGGGTGCGGACTTCGACCAGGTCTTGGCGGAGGCACAGGCCCTGGGCTACGCCGAGCGCGACCCGTCCGCGGACGTCGACGGCGTGGACGTCCGCAACAAGACCATCATCACCGTGGGCGTCGCGTTCGACACCGCGTGCGAGAAGGACATACCCACCACGGGCATCAGGACGCTCACCAAGGGCGACCTCGACGCGCTCCGCGCGCTGGGCAGGGGAGTGAAGCTGCTGGGCCGCGGCGTGCAGTGCGACGGCGGCTATGCGGCCGCCGTCGAGCCCGTCGCCGTGCCCGTCGAGTCGCTCGAGGCGAACGTGCCCTCCAACTTCAACCTCATCTCGCTGGACGCCACCACCGTCGGGCCGCTCAAGTTCTACGGCCAGGGCGCCGGCATGCTGCCCACGGGCAACGCCATGGTGCAGGACGTGCTGGACTTTGCGGCCGGACGCCGCCCGCGCTACGACTTCTCGCGCGGGCTCGCGTGGCGCCCGGAGCTCCTCACGTCCGACTACGTGTTCCGGACGAGGGCGGAGCTAGACGGCGCGGAGCCGTTTGGCGAGGGCATGGTGGTCGTACGCGGCCTTTCCGCGGTGAAGGCGCGCGAGGTCTTCGAGTACGCAACGAGCGTGGACGCGACCAGCTTCATGGCGGCGCTCCCGCAGGAGGGCTAGCACATGATCAAGGTATCCAAGTTCGGCGGCTCCAGCGTCGCCGAGGCGAGCCAGTTCAAGAAGGTCAAGTCCATCGTGAAGGCGGACCCGGACCGCAGGTTCATCGTCGTGTCCGCCGCGGGCAAGCGCTTCAGCGGCGACAACAAGCTCACGGACCTGCTCCTTCTGGTGAACGCCCACATCGAGTACCACGTGGACTGCACGTCGCTTCTGAAGACCATCGAGCAGCGCTTCGTGGACATCAGGGACGAGCTCGGGCTGAAGTACCCCATAGAGGAGAAGTTCGAGGAGTTCTCCTCCGTCGTCTCCAGCCTGTCGCCGGAGTACATCGTGTCGAGGGGCGAGTGGTTCACCGGCCAGCTCATGGCCGAGTACCTGGGCATCCCGTTCGTGGACGCCGCCGACGTGATCGTGTTCCACCACGACGGCACCGTCGACATGGAGCGCACGGCCACCCGCGTGAAGGACGCCGCGGCGCGCCTGGGCGGGTTCCTGCTGCCCGGCTTCTACGGGTCGACGGTCGACGGCACGCTGAAGCTCTTCCAACGTGGCGGCGGCGACATCACCGGCGCGATCCTGGCGCGCTGCCTCGACGCCGGCGTGTACGAGAACTGGACGGACGTCTCGGGCTTCCTCGCGGCCGACCCCCGCATCGTGGACAACCCCCGCTCCATCCACCGCATCACGTTCGACGAGATGCGCGAGCTCTCGTACATGGGCGCCTCCGTCCTGCAGGAGGAGGCCATCTTCCCCGTGCGCGAGGTCGGCATCCCCATCCAGATCAAGAACACGAACGACCCGTCCGCCCAGGGCACCGTCATCCGCGAGACGGCGACGGAGCACGAGCGCGAGCACCTCATCACGGGCATCGCGGGCAAGAAGGACTTCATGGCGATCCACGTCCAGAAGGCCCACATGTCCAACTCCGTGGGCTTCGTGCGCCGCGCGCTCTCCGTGTTCGAGCGCTACGGCGTCTCCGTCGAGCACATCCCCACGGGCGTCGACTCCTTCGGCATCGTCGTGAACGGCGCGGACGTGAAGGACACGATCTACTCGATCGTGAACGACCTCCGCCAGGAGCTGAAGCCGGACAGCATCAACGTGATCGACAGCCTGGCGCTCATCTCCGTCGTCGGCCGCAACATGAGCCGCCGCGCCGGCACGTCCGGCCGCATCTTCGGCGTGCTGGGCGAGGCGGGCATCAACATCCGCATGATCACCCAGAGCTCGCAGGAGATCTCGATCATCCTCGGCGTCAACAACTCCGACTTCGCCCGCGCCATCAAGGTGATCTACGACAACTTCGTGGAGTCGGAGTACGTGAACCTGGACGAGAAGAACTAGACACCACGGGCCGGGATTCGCACGTGGTCCCGAGCCCGGCGCCTGCGTTTCTCGCCGTGCGAGAACAGTGAGGAGATTTTCATGGCAGACAAGAAGGTCGTCGCGATCTTGGGAGCAACCGGCGTCGTTGGCACCCAGATGATCCAGTGCCTGGAGGAGAGGGACTTTCCCGTGGAGCGGCTCGTGCCGCTTGCGAGCGCCCGCTCCGCCGGCAAGACCGTGAGGTTCAACGGCGAGGACGTGACCGTGCTCGAGGCGACGCCGGACGCGTTCGACGGCGTCGACATCGTGCTGGGCGCCGCGGGCGACGCCCAGGCGAAGGAGCTCCTGCCCGAGGCCGCGGCGCGCGGCGCCGTGTGCGTGGACAACTCCCACGCGTTCAGGCTGGACGCGGACGTGCCCCTGGTCATCCCGGAGATCAACCCCGAGGACATCGCGAACCACCCCAGGAACATCATCGCGAACCCCAACTGCGCCACGATCATAGGCCTCGTCCCCACGTGGCCGCTTGCGCAGAGGGCTGGCCTCACGAGGCTCATCGTAAGCACGTACCAGGCCGCCTCCGGCGCCGGCATGCCCGGCCTTAGGGAGCTGGAGCGCGAGAGTCGCGTGCTGGCCGAGGGCGGCGAGGTGGGCGACACCGCGCCGTTCGCCTACCAGCTCGCGTTCAACCTCATCCCGCAGATCGGTGGCTTCAAGGAGGAAGCGTACACCTCCGAGGAGCTGAAGATGCAGAACGAGGGCCGCAAGATCATGCACATGCCCGAGCTCCGCGTCAACTGCACCTGCGTGCGCGTGCCGGTCATGCGCTCGCACTCCGAGTCCATCACCGTCGAGTTCGAGCGTCCCATCACGCCGGACGAGGCGCGCGAGGTGCTTGCCGCGGCGCCCGGCGTCAAGGTGGTGGACGACCCCGCGAACCTGCGCTACCCCATGCCGCTCGACACGTCCGACCAGGACCTGGTGTACGTGGGCCGCATCCGCCGCGACCTTTCCGCACCGGACGGCGTGAACGCGCTCACGTTCTTCTGCTGCGGCGACCAGATTCGCAAGGGCGCGGCCACCAACGCGGTGCAGATCGCGGAGCGCCTGCTGTAGCGTGGCGCACCGTGGCGCGGCGCCCGCGGCGTCCGCGCAAGGCTTGCAAGAGTAGGGGGCGCCATCTGGCGCCATGACAAAGGGGGGGCGGGTCGAGTGGCCCGTCCCCTCTGCATGTGCGTACGTGGAAAAGGCGATGGGGGCGAGAAGGGCACCCGCTCGCGGCGGAAGCCACCCCTCTCGCGCGCCCTAGTCCTCCGCGTTGGCGAGGAACCTCTTGGTGCGCTCGTCGGTGGGGTGCACTAGGACCTCGTCCGGCGTGCCCTCCTCCACGATCTGCCCGTCGAACAGAAAAGCGATGCGGTCGGACACCTCGCGCGCGAAGCCCATCTCGTGCGTGACGATGCCCACGGCCATGCCGTCCGTCGCGAGCCTGCGGATGAGGCGGTGCATGTCCTGCGTCAGCTTGGGGTCGAGGGCGGAGGTCGCCTCGTCGAAGAAGATGACCTGCGGGTTCATGCAGAGCGCGCGGGCGATGGCGACGCGCTGCTGCTGACCGCCGGAAAGCTGGTCGGGCACCTTGTCCGCGTGGTCCGCGATGTCGAGCTGCTCCAGGAGCGCGCGGGCCTGCTCCTCCACCTCCTTGGGGTCGCGCTTCTGCACGACGATGGGGGCGTCCATCACGTTCTTAAGCACCGTGTAGTGCGGGAAGAGGTTGTAGTTCTGGAACACGATGCCAAAGCGCATGCGCGCCTGGCGCATGGCCGCCTTGTCGTAGGTGGTCTTCTCGCTTCCGGGCTCGTTCGCGCAGACGCGGACGTTGCCGTAGGCGAGCTCGCCCGAGTCGAACGTGTCGAGAAGGGCGAGGCAGCGCAGCATCGTGGACTTGCCGGCGCCGGACGGTCCTATGAGCGAGACGACCTCGCCGTGGCCGATCTGGAGGCTGACGTCGCGGAGGACCACCTTGTCGCCAAAGGACTTGCGCGCGTCCTTCACGTAGACGGCGGGAAGGCCGAGCGCGGACGTGAGGCTGATATCGGGGCGCGGCATCTCGCGCAGCTTGGGCTTAGTCATGGTAGTAGTCCATCCTCTTCTCGATCCTGCGCATGATGAATTCGATTACCAGGCACGTGACCCAGTAGATGGCGGCCGCTATGGCGAACGGGACCATGCTGCGCTGCGACGCGACGAGCGCGCGGCTGGTGGTGAACATCTCCGCGACGCCAATGGAGAACGCGAGCGAGGTGTCCTTCACCAGGGTGACGACCTCGTTGCCCATCGCGGGAAGAATCCTCTTGAACACCTGCGGAAGGATGATCCTGAAGAACGTCTGGCCCTTGGAGTAGCCAAGGACCTGAGCCGCCTCGTACTGGCCGCGCGGCATGCTCTGGATGCCGGAGCGGTAGATCTCTGCGAAGTAGGCCGCGTAGTTCACGATGAACGCGATCATGACGGCCACGAACATGTAGTCCGGCCCCGTCTGCTGCCCGAAGAGGTAGTAGGGGATGAAGAACACGGCGAACATCTGCAGCATGAGCGGGGTGCCGCGCATGAGCGAGATGTAGAGGCCCACGAGCCACGAGAGTGGCCTGAACCGGGAGAGCCTGCCGAGCGCCACGACGACGCCCAGGGGGATGGCCCCCACGAGCGTGATGGCGAATATCTGGAGCGACACGACGTAGCCGTCCAGGAGCATGCTGGTCATGGTCGAGATATCCAAGTTGCTTACCGCCTTGTGATAGCTGGTTTGCATGGTGAACACTATGGTATGCCAGGAGGGGACGCACGTCCCAGATGACAAAAAGTCGGCGGCCACGGGGGCCGCCGACCGGCAGGGCATCTGTGCCGTGGCTAGAGCACCCAGAGGTCGTACGACACGCCCTGGTCCGCGTACTTCTCGCACAGCTCCTTGACCTTGCCCTGCTTGTCGAGCTTCTTGAGGTCCGCCTGGACGGTCTTCGCGAGCTTCTTGCCCTCGTCGGTCTTCGCGAAGCCGACGGCGAAGTGCTCGGAGTTGAGGGCCTCGTCGAGGATGGCGAACTTGTCCTTGCGGTCGCCGATGTTGTACACGGCGACGGGGTAGTCGATGGCGACGGCGTCCACGGAGCCGTTCTCGAGCATCATGAACGCGGTGTTGTAGTTGTCGATGGTCTGGAGCTTCTTGAACGTGCTGCCGAGCTTCTCCTGCGAGCCGCCCTTGGACAGCAGGTCGAGCGCGGCGGAGTCAGCCTGGGTGATGACGTTCTTGCCCGCGAGGTCCGCAAGGGTCTTGATGCTGGAGTCCTTGGGGACCACGATCACCTGGCGGTTCTCCATGTAGGGCTTCGTGAACGCGTAGTCCTTCTCGCGGCCCTCGATGGTGAAGCCGTTCCAGATGCACGTGATCTGGCCGCTGTTGAGCAGGCTGTCCTTGGCGTCCCACGAAATGGGCGTGGGCTTGTACTCCCAGCCCTCCATCTTGCAGACGGCCTTTGCCAGGTCGAGGTCAAAGCCGGTGTACTTGCCGTCGTCGCCGACGTAGCCGTACGGCGGGAACTCCTGGTCGAAGCCGACGACGAGCTTCATCTTCTTCTGCGTCTTGGTGGCGGTGCCGCCGGAGCCGCATCCGGCAAGGCCTGCGAGGGTGGGGGCGGCGAGGGCCGCGGCGGAGAGCTTGAGGAACTGACGACGATCCATGGGATACCTCCGGGCATCGTGGCGTGCGATAACGAGAGCCGCGCATTCACTTTAGCGCGCTACAGTAAGCATAGGCCACGCGGATGGGGGCTTCAAGTTGCGTGCAGTTAAGAGTCTGTTTCGCAATGGGGTGGCGCGTGCGGCCGGGGAGGCGAGGGGGCGGCGCCGTGCCAGAGGGGCGGCATTGTGCCGTACATGGGGCCGCCGCGGGCGAAGGCACGGGACCTTCTCCACCTTGTCTCCATTTTGTGAAGGACATCCTGAGCCATCTACGTGCGCGTTTGCGGCAAACCGGGTACGGGATAAAGAATTTTCCAAATTCACCCTTGCGCGGACCGCGCAGTTTAGGCATTATTACAAAGCGCGTTGCGAGCGGGACCTGATGGTGGGTGTAGCTCAGTTGGCAGAGCGACGGACCGTGGCTCCGTAGGTCGAGGGTTCGAGCCCCTCTACCCACCCCATTCCAAGCGCAGCTCAGGGACGTCAATGGGTCGTTAGCTCAGTTGGTAGAGCAGGGGACTCTTAATCCCAAGGTCGAGGGTTCGACCCCCTCACGACCCACCATTGACCTCTTCTCTGGCACACGCCAGCACACATAGATGGGTCGTTAGCTCAGTTGGTAGAGCAGGGGACTCTTAATCCCAAGGTCGAGGGTTCGACCCCCTCACGACCCACCATCGCAAACGCAAGCCCGGCGCATCCGCGTCGGGCTTTTTTGTGCTCGGGACGCGCGCTATGCCGGGCTCGAGCCCAACGCAAGCGCCTCCGCCGCGCCGCGGCTCGCGGCGTCCGGGTCCAGCCAGCGCCCGGGGCAGGCCAGGCGAAGCCCTCCCATGCCGCCGGTCTCGAACTCGTACACGCGGGGCTGGCCCGTCGGGACGTTCACCTTGCGGATCTCGTCCGCGGACACGCCCTCTATAACCTTTATGAGCGAGCGCACCACGGAGCCGTGCGTCACCACGAGCACCGTCTGCCCCAGCAGCAGGGGCGGCGTCACGTAGGCGCCCCAGAACGGCTCCAGCCGCGCGATCACGTCCCTCAGGCACTCGCTGCGAATCTGCCGCGGGTCCGTCGCGTCGAGCCCGTCCTGCGAAAGCGTGCCGTAGCGCGGGTCGTCTGCCTGGAAGTACGGGGAGGCGGGGTCGATCTTGGGCGGCCTCACGTCGAAGCTGCGCCGGTACGCGTTAAACAGCTCCTCGCCGTACGCCTTGCGCATGTCGGGACGCGTCTGCCCCTGGAACGCGCCGTAGTGGCGCTCGTTCAGGCGCCAGCTGCGGATGACGGGCACCCACAGGCGGCCCACCTCGTGCAGCGCGATGTCCGCGCTCACGATGGAGCGCTCCAGAAGCGACGTGAACACTGCGTCCGGCTGGATGCCGGCCTCGCGCATGAGCCTGCCCGCCTCCGCCGCCTGGACGCGCCCGCGCTCCGTCAGCGGAACGTCCACCCAACCCGCGAAGCGGTTCACCCGCTTGTCCGTCCACGCGCTCTCGCCGTGGCGCATGATCACCAGCGTCGCCGTCGCCATGGCAGCCTCCTCGCATCGATCGCCCTGCCTGCGCTACCCTAGGGCGAGGGTAAGGCGGGCGCGGCGCCGCACGGGCGCGGCGCCCCAGATTTCACCCAACGCGCACGACGGGCGCGACGGGCACGAAGGGCGCGGCGCAACGGGCCGCGCCGGGAAGGGGGCTCCGCATGGACGGCGATGGGACGCGCGGGCGCAAGCGCGAGCTGCGCCGCCACTACAAGGAGGTCAGGAGCGCCCTCGGCAAGGACGGCCGGGCGAGAAGGGACGCCGCCATAGCGGGGCGCGTCACGCTGCTTCCGGAGTATCTGGCCGCAGACATCGTCCTCACGTACCTGTCCGTGGGCGACGAGGTCGACACCCGCGCGCTCGTGCGCGACGCCTGGGCGCGGGGCAAGTCCGTCGCGCTTCCGTGGTGCGTCACCGGCACGCGTCGCATGCGCTGGTTTCGCGTGTCCTCGCTCGACGGTCTCGTGAGGAGCTCGTTTGGCGTGGAGGAGCCCGTGCCCGACCCGGCGCTCGAGGCGGACCCAAAGGCGTCGCGCCGCGCGCTTGCGATCGTGCCGGGGCTCTCGTTCGACGAGCGCGGCTATCGCATGGGCTACGGCGGCGGCTTCTACGACGTCTTCCTCGCGGACTTTACGGGCGTCTCCGTCGGGCTCTGCCGCGAGCCGCAGATGAGCGCGGTGGGCGCCCTCGCGCTCGACGGGCACGACGTCCCGGTCGATGTCGTGGTGACGGAGGGTCGCGTCATTCGACCGTCCCGCTAGGGAAACGGCGAAGGGCGCGGCTCTTCTCGGCCGCCCGAATTGCGACTATTCGATATCAGCCGCTCGATCCTCGGCAAAAATGTCCCCTGGAACGCGCACAATGGGGTAACGGTCAGTTCGTCCCGTGAGACCCGGTAACCGTTGGAGCTCGACCGCTCCAAGAAGCGAAAGGAAGCGCCGAGGATGGCAAAGTCAGACATTGAGATCGCGCAGGAGGCAACGATGCTCCCCATCACCGAGGTGGCCAAGAAGGCCGGCCTCGGTCCGGAGCAGCTCGAGCTCTACGGAAACTACAAGGCGAAGGTGGACATCCACGCCTTCAGGGACAAGCCCATGAAGGGCAAGCTCATCCTCGTGACGGCCATCAACCCCACGCCTGCGGGCGAGGGCAAGACCACCACGTCCGTCGGCCTGCAGGACGCCCTGTGCAGGCTCGGCAAGAACTCGATGCTGTGCCTGCGCGAGCCCTCCCTCGGCCCGGTCTTCGGCATCAAGGGCGGCGCTGCCGGCGGCGGCTACGCGCAGGTCGTCCCCATGGAGGACATCAACCTGCACTTTACGGGCGACTTCCACGCCATCGGCGCCGCGAACAACCTGTGCGCCGCCATGCTGGACAACCACATCAAGCAGGGCAACTCCCTCGGCATCGACCCGCGCCGCATCGTGTGGAAGCGCTGCGTCGACATGAACGACCGCCAGCTTCGAAACGTCGTGGACGGACTGGGCGGCGTCGCGAACGGCATGCCGCGCGAGGACGGCTTCGACATCACCGTCGCGTCCGAGGTCATGGCCGTGTTCTGCCTCGCGACGGACCTCATGGACCTCAAGGCGCGCCTCGGCCGCATGGTCATCGCGTACACGTACGACCGCAAGCCGGTCACGGTCCACGACATCCACGCGGAGGGCGCCATGACGGCGCTCCTGAAGGACGCCATCAAGCCCAACCTCGTCCAGACGCTCGAGAACAACCCCGCGTTCGTGCACGGCGGCCCGTTCGCGAACATCGCGCACGGCTGCAACTCCGT
This sequence comes from Parafannyhessea sp. LCP19S3_B1, assembly GCF_052121955.1. Taxonomy (NCBI): domain Bacteria; kingdom Bacillati; phylum Actinomycetota; class Coriobacteriia; order Coriobacteriales; family Atopobiaceae; genus Parafannyhessea; species Parafannyhessea sp. LCP19S3_B1. Next base: position 22,034 of record NZ_JBQKDH010000003.1, read on the forward strand.
CGAGGCCACGACGACGGCGCTTAAGCTCGCGGACTACGTCGTCACGGAGGCCGGCTTCGGCGCGGACCTTGGTGCCGAGAAGTTCCTGGACATCAAGAGCCGCTACGCGAACCTCCACCCCGACGCCGTCGTGCTCGTGGCGACGGTGCGCGCCCTCAAGTACAACGGCGGCGTGCCGAAGGCGGAGTTCACGGAGGAGAACCTCGACGCCGTGCGCGCCGGCCTTCCCAACCTGCTGCGCCACGTCTCGAACATCAGGGACGTCTGGGGCCTGCCCGTCGTCGTCGCCGTCAACGCGTTCCCCACGGACACCAAGGCCGAGCTCGACCTCGTGGCCAGGGAGTGCGGCAAGCTCGGCGTGAACGTGGCGCTGTCCGAGGTCTGGGCAAAGGGCGGCGAGGGCGGCGAGGCCCTCGCGAACGAGGTCATCCGCCTGTGCGACCAGCCGAACGACTTCCGCTTCGCCTATGACGCCAACGACAGCATAAAGAACAAGGTCGAGGCCATCGCGACGAAGGTCTACCACGCGGACGGCGTGGACTTCACGCCGAAGGCGGCGCGCCAGATGGCCCAGCTCGAGGAGCAGGGCTTTGGCGACCTGCCCATCTGCGTCGCGAAGACCCAGTACTCCTTCACGGACGACCCCAAGCGGCTCGGCGCGCCCGAGGGCTTCCGCATCACGGTGCGCAACCTGAAGGTCTCCGCGGGCGCGGGCTTCATCGTCGCGCTCACGGGCGACATCATGACCATGCCGGGCCTCCCGAAGGTGCCGGCCGCCGAGAAGATCGACGTCACGCCCGACGGAAAGATCGTCGGCCTGTTCTAGCCGCGTCCTTCTCGTCCGTACAACCAATCTGACCTGCGGGGTGCCCGATGGGGCACCCCCTCATGGGAGTGTGCATATCGTGCAAGAGAGGTCCGAAGAGAGGCTCGCAGACAAGAGCTGCGCCCGCTTTGCGGAGGAGCTTGCCGGAAGGAGCCCCGTTCCCGGGGGCGGCGGCGCCGCGGCGTACGCGGGCGCGCTGGCCGCCGCGCTGTGCTCAATGGCCGGCGCGTTCACGCTGGGCAAGCGCCGCTACGCCGCCGTCGAGGCGGACGTGCGGCGCATGGTGGAGCAGGCGGGGGAGGTGCGCCGGCGCCTGGTAGAGCTCGTTGACGAGGACGCCCGCGGCTTCCTGCCGCTTTCGCGCGCGTACGCGCTGCCTAAGGGCGACCCCGCGCGCCCGCAGGCCATACAGGACGCGACGCGGCTCGCGTGCGAGGCGCCGCTCGCGGTGATGGGACAGGCGTGCCGCGCCATCGAGCTTCTGGAGGAGATGGGCGAGAAGGGCTCGGCCCTGCTCGTGGCAGACGTCGGGACGGGCGCGCACCTTGCCCGCGCCGCGCTGGAGGCCGCGAGCCTGAACGTGTTCGTGAACGCGGCGGCGCTGGAGGACCGCGCGGGCGCGAAGGAGCTGGAGGCTCGCTGCGACGGCATGCTCGCGGCGTACGTGCCCCGGGCTCAGGCGCTTGCGCGCTCCGTGACGGACCGCGTGAGGGGAAGGGGATAGTCTTGGCGGAGTTGCTGAAGGGGGCGCCCGTCGCCCGCGCCCTCACGGAGGAGCTTGGGGCGCGCGTGGCGGCCCTTCTCGCCTGCGGCGTCACGCCCGGGCTTGCGATGCTGCGCGTGGGGGAGCGCCCGGACGACCTCTCGTACGAGCGCGCCGCGCTGAGGCGCTGCGAGAAGGTGGGGATCGTCGCCCGGCGCGTCACGCTGCCGGCGGACTGCACGCAGGCGGAGCTGGAGCGCGCCATACGCGACGTCAACGCGGACCCGTCCGTGCACGGGTGCCTCATGTTCCGCCCGCTGCCGGCCGCGCTGGACGAGCGCGCGGCGTGCGCGGCGCTCGACGTGGCCAAGGACGTGGACGGCGTCACCGCGGGGTCGCTCGCGGGCGTGTTCGCGGGGGAGCCCGTCGGGTTTCCGCCGTGCACCGCGGAGGCCGTGCTGCAGCTGCTGCGCCACCACGGCGTGACGCTCGACGGCGCGGACGTCGTGGTGGTGGGGCGCTCGCTCGTGATCGGGCGGCCGGTGTCCATGCTGCTCCAGGCGGCAAACGCCACCGTGACCATGTGCCACACGCACACGCGCGACCTTGCGGCGAAGTGCGCCGCCGCGGACGTCGTGGTGGTGGCCGCCGGCCGCGCGGGCACGTTTGGCGCACGCTGCGCGCGCCCAGGCCAGGTCGTGGTGGACGTGGGCATCAACTGGGACGAGGGCGCGCAGCGCCTTGTGGGCGACGTGGACTTCGACGCGGTCGAGCCCATCGTGGGCGCGATCACGCCCGTGCCCGGCGGCGTGGGGTCGGTCACGACGGCCTGCCTCGCGAAGCACGTGGTGGAGGCCGCGGAAAGGACGGTTGGATAGATGGTGCCAGAGACGACATCGTTTCGCGCGGCGCGGCCCACGGGCGAGAAGGACCGCTACGGCCGCCCGCTGAACGACCAGGGGTTCGCGCCCATAGACAAGCCGCGGGCGGAGGCCGCCGTGCGCGAGTTCCTGCTCGCGATCGGCGAGGACCCGGACCGCGAGGGCCTCAGGGGCACGCCGGAGCGCGTGGCACGCGCCGCGGAGGAGCTCTTTGGCGGAATGCAGGAGGACCCCGCCGCCCACCTGCGCCGGCAGTTCCAGGAGGACCAGAACCAAGAGATGGTCGTCGTGCGCGACATCCCGTTCTCTTCCATGTGCGAGCACCACATCCTGCCGTTCGAGGGGACGGCCAGCGTGTGCTACATCCCGCGCAAGGGGCGGATCACGGGGCTTTCCAAGATCGCGCGCTGCGTCGTGGGCTACGGGCACCGCCTGCAGGTGCAGGAGCGCCTGACCTCGCAGGTGGCGGACGCGCTCATGCGCGAGCTCGACCCGCTGGGCGTCATGGTGGTCATGCGGGCGGAGCACACGTGCATGACCATGCGCGGCGTGCGCGCCGCAGGCTCGTCCACCGTCACGAGCGCCGTGCGCGGCGTGTTCAAGGCAGACAGCAAGACGCGCGAGGAGGCGCTCAGGCTGCTGAGGGGCTAGCCCCGCGGCCTGCGCGCGCCCGCGCAAGAAGGAGCGCATTCCATAATGTACCAGGTTCCCTTCCAGATACCTTCCCTTGGCTACGCGGACGCGATGGCGCGCCTCGCCGCCACGAAGCGCTTTGGCATCCAGCCCATGCTCGAGAGCGTGGAGGACATGCTCGCAGAGCTTGGCAACCCCGACGAGCGCTTCCAGAGCGTGCAGATAGCGGGCACGAACGGCAAGACCTCGACCGCGCGCTTCACGGCAGCGATCCTTGGGGGAGAGGGGCTTCGCGTGGCGCTGTACACCTCCCCGGAGCTCGTGAGCATGACGGAGCGCATGGAGGTGGCGGGACATCCCGTGAGCGAGGAGCGCTTCGCGCGCGGCGTCGCGGCCGCCGTGGCCGCCGGCGAGCGCGTGAACGCGCGCCGCGAGGCCGCGGGCGAGCGCCCGTACGACATCACGGAGTTCGACGTGCTGACCGTTGCGGCCATGGTGGTCTTCGCCGAGGCCGGCGTGGACGCGTGCGTGCTGGAGTGCGGCATGGGCGGCCGCTGGGACGCCACGAGCGCCGCGCACAACATCCGCTCCGTCGCCGTCACGGGCATCGGCCTGGACCACATGCGCATCCTGGGCGACACGCTCGAGAAGATCGCGGGCGAGAAGGCCGCCATCATCAAGCGGGGCCGCAGCTGCGTGCTGGGCGTGGGCACGGCGACGCCGGACAGCGTGGAGGACGTGTTTCTCGCCCGCTGCGCGGAGCAGGGCGTCACGCCGACGCTGCTGAGACCGATCGACCCTGCGGACGCCGCGGGCGAGATGCATCCCGGCGTGCCACGCGCGCACGAGGGGCTGCCTCACGCGACGTATTGCATAACGCGGCGCCCGGACCGCATAGGCGCGCCGCTTGTGGTGGACGTGAGGACGCCGGGCGTGGACGGCCGCGCGTACCGCGAGCTGTCCGTGCTGAAGCCCGCGTACCAGGCGGCGAATCTCGCGTGCGCCGTCACGCTGGCACAGCAGTTCCTCGGGCGGCCGCTGGACGCCGAGGCGCTGTTCCAGTCCCTCGTCACGTGCCCGACGCCCGGTCGCTTCGACCTGGTGGTGCCGGACCCGCCCGTGCTCATCGACGCATGCCACAACCCCCAGAGCGTCCAGACGTTCCTGACGGCCGTCCGCGGCGTGGACCCCAACGTGGCCACGCGCCCGGCGCTTCTGTGCGCCGTGCTCGCGGACAAGGACGTGAGGGGCATCGTGGGCCTGCTCGCGCTGGAGTTCCCGCGCGTATACGTGACGCAGACGTCGTCCGACCGGTCGCTTCCGGCCCGGGACCTTGCCCGCGTCTTCGAGGAGTGCGGCAGGCGACCGGACGCGGTCTTCTCGTCCGTGCGCGAGGCGACGGACGCGCTCTCGGGCACGCCGTACGTCGCGTGCGGGTCGATCACGACGGCCGGCGAGGTCGCGGCGCTGCTCAGGCCGGGCGTGCAGAACGCGGCGGGCCCCGTGCGGCCGCACGCCGCGCCGGACCACCATCCAAGGGTGCAGATTTTCGACGACGCCGCGGACGACGGGAGGGACTAGCGTGTACCAGCTGAAGACGGAGGCGAGCTTCGACGCCGCCCACTTTCTGACGGACTACCACGGCAAATGCGAGAACCTCCACGGCCATCGCTGGCGCGTGGTGGTCTACATCAGGCAGGCCTCGCTTGGCACGGACGGGACCGGACGCGACATGGTGCTGGACTTTGGCGAGTTCAAGCGCATCGTGCGCGAGGAGGTTGCGCGCTTCGACCACATGTTCCTGGTGGAGGAGGGCTCGCTGGCGCCGGAGACCGTCGCGTGCCTGCAGCGCGAGGGCTTCACCCTCAAGATGCTGCCGTTTCGCACCACGGCGGAGAACCTCGCGCGCAACTTCGCGGAGGTCCTCGTTGGCCGCGGGCTGCCCGTGAGCCAGGTGGACTGCTACGAGACGCCGCTGAACTGCGCCACGTACCTGGTGGACGAGTAGCCGCGGGTCCGGCCGGTCCGCTCGCGCGGGCGAGGCCGCGGCCACGCGCGTTTCCGATGGCACAAGCCCACCACTTTCTGACAGATCAAGCTCCTGTCAGAAAGTGGTGGGCTTTTCGGGCTCCAGGGGTCCTTTGGGGGCCCTTTGCGCATCGCTATCTGACAGGTCGCGTTTCTGTCAGATAGTGGTGAGCCTTCTGTCCCCACTAACTGACAGGTCGCGCTTCTGTCAGAAAGTGGTAAGCCTTCTGCCCCCACTAACTGACAGGTCGCGCTTCTGTCAGTTAGTGGATTTCGAGGCGACCGAGGCCGTATATCCCTCACTACCTGACAGATCGAACAACTGTCAGGTAGTGAGGTCCGCGGGATTCCAACTATCTGACAGGTCATGCTCCTGTCAGATAGTTGGCGGACCCTGGCGCTATCGGCCGCGCGCTAGCCGCGCCTGCCGCCGCGGTCGCCGGGATGGCGGCTCAGCTTCTTCGCGGCAGAGCGCTTCGGCTTGTCGCCGGAGCCATAGGGCATCGCCTCGTCGCGCGGGGCGTTCCGGCGCCTCGGCTTCCGGGGCGTGCGCGCGGCCTTCGCGGCCTTCGGCTGCGTGGCGGCGTCGCCCTTCGCGTGCCTGGCGCCCTTGGACCTGGTGCCCTTCGGCCTCGCGGCCTTGACCTGCGCGCCGAGCGACTCGGCCGCCTGCTCGCAGGCAGCGCGTCGTGCCTCGCGGCGGGCGGCGCGCTCCTCGGCCATCTTCTTGCGGGCCTTCTTGCCGGGGAGCTTCTCGCGCGGGTCGCGCGCGGGGTCAAGCCGCAGCGGCTCTGCCCCCAGGTCGATGCCCACAGCGCGGGGGTAGTCGGGCACGACCTTGCCCATGAGCGCCTCGGCGTCGCGAAGCTCCAGGTAGTCGTCCTCCGTCACGAAGGTCAGCGCCCAGCCGGACTCGCCGGCGCGGCCAGTGCGCCCAATGCGGTGGATGTAGTCCTCCGCGTCTCCGGGCACGTCGAAGTTCACCACGTAGCGTACGTCGGGGATGTCGATGCCGCGCGCAAGGACGTCCGTCGCCACCAGCACGTCCACCGCACCCTCGCGGAAGCTCCGCAGCGCGTTCTCGCGCTGGCGCTGCGTGCGGTTGCCGTGGATGGGCGCGCACAAGAAGCCCGCCTTGCGCAGCTTGCGGCAGATTGCGTCCGCGCGGTGCTTGCCGCGCGTGAACACGATCACGCGCTCGGCGCCCTCGCGGCGCAGCACCTCCGCGAGCACGGCGTGCTTCGCCTCCGGCGAGACTCCCAGCGCAAACTGCTCGATCGTCTGGGCCGGCGTGCCCTTGCGCGCGATCTTCACGTGGGCGGGGTCGCACACGAGCGAGCGCGTGCTCGCGATGGCGTCGTCGTCCAGCGTTGCCGAGAAGAGCAGGGTCTGCCGCTCGGACGGCGTGCGGGCCACGATCTTCTTCACGGCCGGCAAGAAGCCCATGTCCAGCATGCGGTCCGCCTCGTCCAGAACGAGCACGCCCACGTGGTCGAGGCTCGCGTGGCCGGAATCCAGAAGGTCCTGCAGGCGGCCCGGCGTCGCCACCAGCACGTCGCAGCCGCGCTCGAGCGCCTGGTACTGAGGCTCGTACGCGACGCCGCCCACCAGCGTCACGGTGCGGTGCCCCGTGTGCGCGCAGATGGTGCGCGCGACGCCGTCAATCTGCTGGGCAAGCTCGCGCGTGGGCGTGATGACCAGCATGAGCGGCCCCTCGCCGGCGCCGACGTGGCCCAGGCGGCTGAGCGTGGGCAGCAGGAACGCCTCCGTCTTGCCGGTGCCGGTCTGCGCCGCGGCCAGCACGTCCCTGCCCGCGAGCACGAGGGGGATGGCCTGTGCCTGTACGGGCGTCGGATGCACGTGGCCCATCTCGGCGACGGCGTCAAGCACTTCCTGGCTCAGGCCCAGCCGGTCAAATGCCGGGGCCTTCTCGCCCGCAGGCGCCTCCTGCGCCTCGCGAGCGGTGGCCGCGTCTGCGCGGTCCTTCTTGTGATGATGGCGGTCTGCCAATATGCACTTCCAATCAAATCTGTAAATGATGCGTTGGCATCGTATCCGCAAACGGCACCCACGAGTCCGTCGGCGGCGCATCTACCAAATAAACCCACGTCGTGCCGTCCGTCAGGCGATACCATTGAGCAACGTGCCAGTGGCGTCGGAACAAGGGAGGAGCCTGCATGGACGGCGAGAAGGACGAGTGCTGCCGGGCGGATGACGCCCGCGGGCGCGAGACGGGTGCCGGCGCCGCGATCGAGGCGGCGGCGGGCGCGTACGGCCGCGAGACGGCGGGATCGCCCGACGGGCTCGAGCGCATCCGCGAGCTTCTGCGTGATGACGCGCGCCTGGTGGAGCGCGTCGTGGGCGAGACGCGCGTGTGGGACGGCAAGATCTTTCGCGTGCGGACGCTTGACGTGGCGCTTCCCGACGGCACGACGGGGTACCGCGAGGTCGTGTGGCACAACGGGGGCGCAGGCGTGTGCGCCGTGCGCGACGGCAGGATGTGCCTGGTGCGGCAGTACCGCGTGGCCATGGGGCGCATGAGCCTGGAGATTCCCGCGGGCAAGCTGGACGCGGGAGAGGACCCCGCGCACTGCGCCGCGCGCGAGCTCGCGGAGGAGACGGGCCTCGTGGCGCAACGGCTCGAGTTCGTCGCGCGGGCGGCGGGGTCGATCGGCTTCACGAACGAGGCGACGAGCGTCTTTCTGGCGCACGGGCTCTGTGCCGGGACGGCGCGGCCGGACCGCGGCGAGTTCGTGGACGTGGCATGGCTTCCCGTGAGGGACGTGCTCGCGGCGGCGCGCGCCGGCCTCATCCAGGACGGGAAGACGATCATCGGGGCGCTCGCCGCCGTGGAGCGCGGGCTCGCATAGCGCGTCGCGCATGGCTCGCGTCGCGGCGCCCTGCATGCGGAAGGCAACAAAAAAAGCAGGTCGGACGCCCAATTGCGCCGACCTGCCGTCGCGTTCTGGTGCTCCCTAGGCGATTCGAACGCCTGACCTGCGGTTTAGAAGACCGATGCTCTATCCAGCTGAGCTAAGGGAGCGCGTAGTCGATAGTAGCACGAAGTGGGCGCGCGCGGCCGGCTCAATCGCTGCGGATGCGAGCGCGCATGGCCGGGCGCGTGCCGCAACATGTGGGTCGCGCCCGCCGAGTTGACCACTAGTCCGTGTACATGCCCTTCTCCGATTCATCGCGGCTGTTTGCGAGATGTTGGCGAAAACGCGACGATTCTGGCCTATTGTTGAATGCGATGTAGGGTTTTAGCTTTTTTCACGATGTCGGGGCAGGTCGTTTGAGTCATAATGTAGCCAAATTGTGTGCTGGAAGGAGCCTACGTTGATTTACACCGTAACTTTGAACCCGGCTATTGACTATGTCATGCATCCGCTGACGCTTGACATGGGCTTTACGAACAGGTCCTCGAGCGAGGAGCTGTACTGTGGCGGAAATGGTATCAATGTTTCAACTCTGCTCAACGAGCTTAAGGTAATCAACGTCGCCTTCGGCATCGTGGCCGGGTTCACCGGCGACTACCTGGTCAAGACGCTCCAGAAGAACGGCATCTCGTCCAACTTCGTGCGTCTGGAGAAGGGCTTCACCCGCATCAACGTAAAGCTGAACGGCATCGTCATGACGATGGTGAACGGCATGGGCCCCAAGATCTCCGAGAAGAAGGTCGACGAGCTGCTCGAGCGCATCGACTACATCGGCGAGGGCGACACGCTTGTCCTGACCGGCTCCATCCCGAAGTCGCTGCCCGAGGACATGTACAGCATCATCATGAAGAGGCTGAAGGGCCGCGGCATCCGTTTCGTCGTCGACGCGCCCGGCCAGCTGCTGCTCGAGTCCCTGGAGGACGAGCCGTTCCTCATCAAGCCCAACAACCACGAGGTCGGGCGCATCTTCGACGCGCGTCCCGAGACCCCGGAGGAGTGCATACCCTTCGCGAAGGAGCTGCACGAGCGCGGCGCCCGCAACGTCATCGTGTCCTGCGGCGGCCACGGCTCGCTCCTGTACGACGAGAAGGGCGAGGTCCACACCGTCCCGACTGCGAAGATCCGCCTGGTCAACGCGACCGGCGCGGGCGACTCCATGGTCGCCGGCTTCGTGGCCAAGGTGCAGGAGGGCGCAGACTACGAGACCGCGCTCCGCTTCGCTTCCGCCTGCGGCACCGCGACCGCGGCGAGCAAGGGCATCGCGAAGCGCGCGACGATCGACCGCGTCTACCAGAACCTGAACGAGATCATCGCGAAGCAGGGGAAGTAGCGCGAGAAGAGCCATGTTATCTGGCGGGGGCAAAGGGGGAGCTCCCGCCAGACGTATAGGTGCATGGGATACTTGGCAATGCAAATGGGAGGTTTAGATGTTCGAAGGCGTAAATGCTTCTGACGGCTACGGCATTGGTGTCGCACAGGTTGCGGTCGCACCCGACCTGTCCTTCACCCCGACGAAGCCCGAGGATCCGGAGGCCGAGAAGGCCCGCTACAACGAGGCTCTCGCGAAGTTCATCGACCAGACGAACAAGCAGATCGAGCGCATGAAGCAGTCCGTCGGCGAGGAGGCTGCCGCCATCATGGGCGCGCACATCGAGTTCGCCGAGGACGAGGGAATCAAGGACATGGTGAACGGGTCCATCGATTCCGGCATGTGCGCCGAGCAGGCCGTGAGCGAGGCCTACGACATGTACTTCAACATGTTCTCCAACATGGAGGACGAGCTGTTCCGCGAGCGCGCGGCCGACGTCGCCGACGTCAAGACCGGGCTTCTGGCCGACCTCCTCGGCAAGCAGGTCGTCGACCTGTCGTCCCTCCCGGAGAACTCCATCGTAGTCGTCAAGGAGCTCACCCCCTCGATGACCGCCGACATCGACAAGGAGAACGTCGCCGGCATCGTCACCGAGACCGGTGGCCGCACCTCCCACTCCGCCATCATTGCCCGTGCGCTCGAGATCCCCGCAGTCCTTTCCGTCGCGGACGCCACGAAGAACATCAAGTCCGGCGAGATGGTCATCGTCGACGGCACCCTCGGCAAGGTCATCAACAACCCCGAGGACGACGTTCTGGACAACTATCGTGCCAAGGCGAAGTCCTACGCCGAGGAGAAGGCCGCGCTCGAGGCCTATCGCGGCAAGGAGACGGTGACCGGCGACGGCGAGAAGGTCCTTCTCGTCGCGAACATCGGCAACCCGGACGACGCGAACGTGGCGGCGGAGCACGACGCGGAGGGCGTTGGCCTGTTCCGCTCCGAGTTCCTGTTCATGGACGCGAAGGAGCTTCCGACCGAGGACGAGCAGTTTGCCGCGTACCAGAAGGTCGCCCTGCGCATGAAGGACGAGCCGGTCATCATCCGTACGCTCGACGTGGGTGGCGACAAGGAGATTCCGTATCTCAACCTGAAGAAGGAAGATAACCCCTTCATGGGCTTCCGCGCCGTCCGCTACTGCCTGAACAATCCCGAGCAGTACAAGGTGCAGCTCACCGCGCTGCTTCGCGCATCCGCGTTTGGTGACGTGAAGATCATGCTGCCGCTCGTCACCACCCTGGACGAGGTGCGCCAGGCGAAGGCCCTCGTCGAGGAGTGCAAGAAGGAGCTGGACGAGCGCGGCGTCGCGTACAACAAGGACATCGAGGTCGGCACCATGATCGAGACGCCGGCCGCGTCGCTCATCGCCGACGACCTCGCGGAGGAGTGCGACTTCTTCTCCATCGGCACGAACGACCTCATCGGCTACACCATGTGCGCCGACCGCGGCAACGACCGCGTCTCTTACCTGTACACCGTGTACCAGCCGGCCGTCCTGCGCTCGCTGAAGAGGATTATCGAGTCTGGTCGCGAGAAGGGCATCATGGTTGGCATGTGCGGCGAGGCCGCGGCTGACCCGCTGCTCATCCCGGTGCTGCTGTCCTTCGGCCTGAACGAGTTCTCCGTGTCCGCCCCGTCGATCCTGCGCACCCGCAAGATCATCTCCGAGTGGACGAAGGAGGAGGCCGACGCCCTGACCGAGAAGGTCATGAAGCTGAAGACCGCCACCGAGGTCAAGGTCATGCTCCAGGCTGCCCAGAAGTAGGCTGAGCGAGGCTGCAACCTCTAACGCAAACAAGGGGGGGACGTCCGGAAGGGCGTCCCCCTTTTGCATGCAGGGCTTTTGGGGTCTGGGGGCGGCTATGCGGGTGAAAGCGATTGATGGCCTACTATTGCCAGCCGTCTATCATGTGGGCGCCACGAGCGTGAGCGAGCGCGGCCGAACCTCTACGTCATACGTGCGCCCATGGAGCGGCTCGCCGTCTGCCTGGCATGGCGGCTCGCGCTCCAGGAACTCTATGTGAAGGTGCATGACCCGCCTTGTGGCGATGGCGCGCGACCCCGCGTGCCTGCCCGTGCGCGCAAGGGCAAACAGCGCGAGGACATGGGGGAGCGCGGGCACGCTCACGTTGTGGCAAAGGTCGAGGCTGCCGTCGTACGGGTCGGCGTCCGGGCAGATCCTGAAGCCGCCGCCGTACGTGGGACCGTTCTGCACGGCAAACACGATCGAGTTGAGGTGGACGTCCTTCTCGCCGTCCATGGTGACGCGCGAGGGATAGCCTGACGCCTCGCCCCTGACCTTGGAGAGGATCTTGATGCCTGACGTCGCGAACAGCCCGGATCCCTTCTGGTGCGTCTGCGCGGCGCGGCGGTCGGTCGTGTCGAGGGCGATGGCGGCGTCGAGCCCAAACGAGAGCGTCTGCACGAAGTAGGCGGACTCGCCGGCGTCGCTTGCGACGTGACCAAGGTCAAGCTCGCGCCTGCGCCCGCGCAGAATCTGCCCAAGGGCGGCGATTGGGTCGTTTGTGGCGGCACCGATGGTACGCGCGAAGTCGTTTCCCGAGCCGACGGGGACGACGGCAAGTGCCGGCCGCTCGTGCGGCGCCACGGACATGAGGCCGTTTGCGACCTCGTGGATGATGCCGTCGCCGCCAAGCGCGACGACCGTGTCGAAGCCGGCGGACTCCCGCGCCATCCGCATTCCGTCTCCCGGCGCCTGGGTAAGGCGAAGCACGAAGCTATGGGTTGCGTTAGCGTAGGACGAGAAGAACCTCTTTACGCGCTCGGCGGCTGCGGCTCCGTCGCCGCTGTGTGCCACCGGGTTCGCTATCACGAGCGTCCTGCCAAGGCTTTCGTTCATGCTGGTTTGACTCCCATCCATCGCCCTGTAAACAATCTAGCGCCATTGGCATGCGTTGGCAGGGGAGGGCGGGACGAGGATGCCGCGTTGCGCGGTGGGTGGTGGGACCGGACAAAAAAAGAAGGCCACGGGATAACCCGTGGCCTCATGTGCAATGGAGCGGCGGACGGGACTCGAACCCGCAACAGGCAGCTTGGAAGGCTGCTGCTCTACCAATTGAACTACCGCCGCATATGGTCGGGGTGACTGGATTCGAACCAGCGACCCTCTGCTCCCAAAGCAGATGCGCTACCAAACTGCGCCACACCCCGGAGCCGCTCTGAAAGTATAGGGTACTGCGACGGTTTGGGCAACCGTCGATCCAACAATCGGCACAACTAGTTGGATTGTGGGGGACGTCTGCGTGTCGTGATGACTAGTGATGATGATTCGTCATGTACTCGTGAGTAGCCATCATGAGGTAGTAGTCCTCGTCATGCTTTTCCGCCTTGGCGCGCTCCTCTGGCGCCATCTTCTGACGTTCGCGTGCGCGAGAGTTTGCCGCAGCCTGAATCAGTCCGATAAGAAGGCCGATGCCATAGAGCACGAGAATCAGGATGCATACGCCGTAGAAATCCATGATGTCGCCCCCTCGGTCCCCAGCTGTCCGACGCCCATCTTATCGATTATGGTACCCATAAGGCCAACGTGAAAAATGTCGAGTTCCGCGAGCACGTGAGCCGCAAGAACGGTTATGCGCACTTCCTGCGGGATGCGGCCGCCGGCCACACGGCGGAGCACGTGCAGATACTGCGCTCCGCGCTCGGGGGCTAGGTGTCCCGTTACCGCAGTCGCATGCCGTCCCCGTGAAGAGCGGGGCAAGGCCGGGTCCTTCTCGCCTGCGAATCCATGCATCTTGCAACTACGTTGGAAGGCAACTTTCAATGTGGCATGTGCATGGGGCGCATTGGCTGCCGGGGTGCGGCGTTGTCGAATCGCTATCACGCAGGCCACAATTGCGCTCGCATGTACATTCTGTTACGCAAAACCGCGCGAAACCATTTCGAACCCGTGAAATAACTATCCTGATTTTGCACCGGTTACGATGTCTCGCAAGCGTCGCCTGCCCCCTGGCAGACGGAGAGGAGATTAGCACATGAACTATTCCGAGCGAGTGATTGCCGATCTGGAACAGCGCTACTCTGACCAGCCTGAGTTTATCCAGGCCGCGAAGGAGGTCCTGACCACCCTGCAGCCTGCCCTCGACAGGCATCCCGAGTACGAGAAGGCCGGTCTCCTCGAGCGTCTGGTCGAGCCCGAGCGCATCGTGATCTTCCGCGTGCCCTGGGTCGACGATTCTGGCAAGGTCCAGGTCAACCGCGGCTACCGCATCCAGTTCAACTCTGCGATCGGCCCCTACAAGGGCGGCCTGCGCCTGCACCCCAGCGTCAACCTCTCCATCCTCAAGTTCCTGGGCTTCGAGCAGATCTTCAAGAACTCCCTCACCACCCTTCCCATGGGCGGCGCAAAGGGCGGCTCGGACTTCGATCCCAAGGGCAAGTCCGACAACGAGGTCATGCGCTTCTGCCAGTCTTTCATGACCGAGCTCGTCAAGCACATCGGCCCGGACACCGACGTCCCCGCCGGTGACATCGGCACGGGCGGCCGCGAGATCGGCTACATGTTTGGCCAGTACAAGCGCCTCACCAACTCCTGGCAGTCCGTCCTCACGGGCAAGGGCCTCTCTTACGGCGGCTCCCTTGCGCGTCCCGAGGCCACCGGCTACGGCGCCGTCTACTTCCTCCTGGACATGCTGAAGGAGAAGGGCGACTCCATCGACGGCAAGACCATCGTGGTCTCTGGCTCCGGCAACGTTGCGCAGTACGCGATCCAGAAGGCGGAGCAGCTTGGCGGCAAGGTCGTGACCTGCTCTGACTCCAACGGCTACGTGTACGACCCCGAGGGCATCGACTTCGACCTGCTGTGCCAGATCAAGCAGGTCGAGCGCGGCCGCATCAAGGAGTACGCGGAGCGCAAGGCCGGCGCCACCTATCACGAGGGAGAGCGCCCCTGGGGCGAGAAGTGCGACATCGCCATGCCGTGCGCCACGCAGAACGAGCTCGAGCTCGATGACGCGAAGAAGCTCGTCGCGGGCGGCTGCAAGTACATCGTCGAGGGCGCGAACATGCCCACCTCGACCGAGGCTACCGAGTACGTGATGGCCAACGGCGTGTTCTTCGCACCCGGCAAGGCCGCGAACGCCGGCGGCGTCGCTACGTCCGGCCTCGAGATGTCCCAGAACCACGAGCACCTCTCCTGGACCTTCGACGAGGTCGACGAGAAGCTCCATGGCATCATGGACTCCATCTACGCAGCCGCGTCCGGTGCGGCCAAGGAGTACGGCCACGAGGGTGACCTGGTGTTTGGCGCGAACATCGCGGGCTTCCTCAAGGTCGCGGACGCGATGATGGCGCAGGGCATCTGCTAGAGCGTGACAACCCATGGCGACCCGGGGGCTTCGACGACCCGGGCACGCGAGCACATGAGAGAGGCGGGATCGGGCATGCGTCCGGTCCCGCCTCATCGCTTTTCTCGGCTGCTTTGTAACAGAATCATAAACAGGACCACGAATAGATACTAAAACGCATATCAGACCATCTATAATGCGAAACAACCTTTAAGGTCGGTACGGAGATACCGTAAAGGATGACCATGCGTCAAGGTGATGATTAGGGATTCCGCCAAGGGGTGGGGTCCCTCTTTTTGGCGCGCGGCACAGAGAGGATGGTTGCATGAACCCACTTGTGAGCAGGGAACGGCAGGCCCAGGCGCTTCTGGCGCTCGAGGACGGCACGGTGTACAGGGGCCGAAGCGCCGGTGCCGGCGGCGAGGCCTTTGGCGAGATCGTGTTCAACACCTCGATGGCGGGATACCAGGAGATCGTGAGCGACCCCAGCTACGCGGGACAGATTGTGACGCTCACGTATCCACAGGTTGGCAACTACGGCGTGAGTGCCGCCGCCATGCAGTCCGGCGGGCTTGCGCTTTCCGGCCTGGTGGTGCGCGACATGTGCCGCGAGCCCAGCAACTGGCAGAGCGAGGGCAGCCTTCCGGACCTGCTGCGCAAGGGCGGCGTCGTCGCGATCGAGGGAGTGGACACGCGCGCGCTCACGCTGCGCATTCGCTCGGCGGGCGCCATGCGCGCCGCGATATCGACGGAGGACCTGGACCCCAAAAGCCTTGTGGCGCGCGTGTGCCAGGCGCCCGGGATATCGAGCCACAACTATGTGCCGGACGTTTCGACCAAGCAGGAGTACGTGGTGCCCGCGGCGGGGGAGCGGCGCTTCCGCGTGGTGGCGTACGACTGTGGAGAGAAGCGCGGCATCGCGAACGGGCTCGCGGCCGTGGGGTGCGAGACGGTCGTGGTGCCGTGGGACACTCCGGCCAGGCGCGTGCTTGTGCTTGGGCAGGACGGCTCGGCGCCGGACGGCGTGTTCTTCTCGAACGGGCCGGGCGACCCCACCCAGGTTGGGGCGACCGCGCAGGCGGCGCGCGAGCTGATGGGCAAGGTGCCGGTGTTTGGCATCTGCCTGGGCAACCAGCTGATGGCCCTTGCGGCGGGTGCGACGATCGAGAAACTGCCGTTTGGGCACCATGGCGGCAACGAGCCCGTGATGAACCTGCTGACCGGCAGGGTGGAGATAACGGCCCAGAACCACAACTACGGGCTGGTGTTCGAGTCGCTGGGCAAGATCGTGCCGGAGGAGTCCGGCGGCTTTGCGGAGCATGAGCGCGACCTGCGCGCATGGAGCGAGCGCCACGTGGCGCCCGTGGTCATGAACGAGCGCTTTGGCCGCGTGAGGCTGACGCACGTGAACCTGAACGACGGTACGCCGGAGGGCGTGCAGTTCCTGGACGTGCCCGCGTTCTCGGTGCAGTACCACCCGGAGGCGTGTCCGGGGCCGCACGACTCCGCGTACCTGTTCACGTCGTTCGCACGGCTCATGGCAGGCGACGCAGACTGCCTTGACATCGACGTGCGCGAGGGGAGGCGCTTCTGATGCCGAGGCGCGATGACTTGCACAAGATCCTGATAATTGGCTCCGGCCCCATCGTGATCGGCCAGGCCTGCGAGTTCGACTACTCCGGTACCCAGGCGTGCCGCGCGCTGCACGAGGCGGGCTACGAGGTGGTGCTGGTGAACTCGAACCCGGCGACCATCATGACGGACCCCGAGACCGCGGACCGCACGTACGTGGAGCCGCTCACGGCGGAGGCCGTGGGCAGGGTCATCCGCAAGGAGGGGCCGGACGCCATCCTGCCCAACATGGGCGGCCAGACGGCGCTGAACTGCGCGATCGCGCTGGGGGAGTCCGGCGTGCTGGACGAGTGCGGCGTGGAGGTCATAGGCTGCGACCTGGACTCCATCCGCGTGGGCGAGGACCGCGAGCTGTTTGCGAAGGCCATGGGCGAGCTGGGGCTGGAGGTTGCGGACTCCGGCTTCGCGCACAGCCTGGACGACGCCCGCGCCGTTGCGGCGCGCCTGGGATACCCCGTCGTCATACGCCCGAGCTTCACGCTGGGAGGCGCCGGCGGCGGCGTCGCGCACGACGAGGGCGAGCTCGAGCTCATCGCCGGGCAGGGGCTCTCGCTCAGCCCGGAGCACGAGGTGCTGGTGGAGCGCTCCATCGCGGGCTGGAAGGAGATCGAGATGGAGGTGATGCGCGACGCCCAGGGCAACGGCATCGTGATCTGCTCCATCGAGAACCTGGACCCCATGGGCGTGCACACGGGAGACTCCATCACCGTCGCCCCCGCCCAGACGCTCTCCGACGCGGAGCTGCAGCGCCTGCGCGACTATTCGCTTGCGATCCTGGAGAAGGTGGGCGTGGCAACCGGCGGCTCCAACGTGCAGTTTGCCGTGAACCCCACGGACGGCCGCGTGATCGTGATCGAGATGAACCCGCGCGTGAGCAGGAGCTCGGCACTTGCCTCGAAGGCGACGGGGTTCCCCATAGCCAAGGCCGCGGCCCTTCTCGCCGTGGGCTACACGCTGGACGAGATAACGAACGACATCACGCGCGCCACGCCGGCGTGCTTCGAGCCGTCCATCGACTACTGCGTGGTGAAGGTGCCGCGCTTCGCGTTCGAGAAGTTCAAGGGCACGAGCGAGACGCTCACCACGCGCATGAAGAGCGTGGGCGAGGTCATGGCGATCGGCCGCACGTTCGAGGAGGCGCTGCAGAAGGCGCTGCGCTCGCTGGAGCAGGGCCACAGGGGTCTGGGCATGGACGGCGTGGACGACCTTTCCGCGCTGGGCGAGAAGGACCTGGAGGAGCGTGTTTCCACCCCCACGCCAAGGCGCATCTTCCACGTGGCCGAGGCGCTGCGCCGCGGTTGGGACGTGGCGCGCGTGCACGCGCTGAGCGGCATCGACGCGTGGTTCCTTGGAAGGGTCCGCGACATCGTGGCCGCGGGCGGGCGCATACGCGAGCTTGGGCTGGCTGGGCTCGACGCGCCCACGATGCTCGCCGCGAAGCAGATGGGCTTTTCCGACGAGCAGATCGCGTGGCTCACAGGCACCAGCGCCGAGGTGGTGCGCGCGCTGCGCGAGGTGGAGGGCGTGCGTCCCGTCGTGAAGACGGTGGACACGTGCGCGGGCGAGTTTGCCGCGCGGACGGACTACCACTACCTCACGTACGAGGCCGCGCCCGTGCTGGGCGCCGTGCCCGCCGGCGAGCACGCCGAGGGCGCGCGGCCGCGCGTGATGATCCTTTCCGCCGGGCCCAACCGCATTGGTCAGGGCATCGAGTTCGACTACTGCTGCGTGCACGCGAGCGCGGCGCTGCGCGAGCGCGGGTTCGAGACCGTGATGGTTAACTGCAACCCCGAGACCGTCTCGACGGACTACGACACGTCGGACCGCCTGTACTTCGAGCCGCTCACGTTCGAGGACGTCATGAACGTGGTGGAGGTGGAGCGGCCGCAGGGCGTGATCGTGACGCTTGGCGGGCAGACGCCCATCAACCTCGCCCACAGGCTGAAGGCGGCGGGCGTGCCCATCATGGGTACCCAGCCGGACGCCATCGACCTGGCTGAGGACCGCGACCGCTTCAGCCGGCTGCTCGACAGGCTGGGCGTGGCCTACCCGCCCAGCTCCACGGCCCAGACCGTGGACGAGGCCAGGAGCGTCGCCCGCAGCCTTGGGTTCCCGCTGCTCGTGCGGCCGAGCTACGTGCTGGGCGGGCGCGGCATGGCCATCGTGTACAGCGACGACGACCTGTCCACGTACATGTCCGTGGCGGCGCACGTGTCGCCCGACCACCCCGTCTACCTGGATGCCTTCCTGGAGGACGCCATCGAGCTGGACGTGGACGCGCTCGCGGACGGCGACGAGTGCTACGTGGGCTCCGTGCTGGAGCACATCGAGGAGTGCGGCATCCACTCCGGCGACTCCGCGTGCTGCTACCCGTGCTTCTCGCTCTCCGACGCCATCGTGGCGCGCGTGCGGCAGATCACGCGGCAGCTCGCGCTCGCCGTCGGGATCGTCGGGCCGCTCAACGTGCAGTATGCCGTCAAGGACGAGCAGGTGTTCGTGATCGAGCTCAACCCACGGGCCAGCAGGACCGTGCCCTTCTCGTCCAAGGCGTCCGGCGTGAGCCTCGCCCGCTGCGCCGCCCGCGTCATGGCGGGCGAGAAGATCCGCGACCTCGGCCTGCCGCCGGAGGATAGGGAGGTGGGCTACTTCGCGGTGAAGGAGGCCGTGATGCCGTGGTCGCGCTTCCCGGGAGCGAACGTGGAGCTTGGCCCCGAGATGAGGTCGACGGGCGAGGTCATGGGCATCGCGCGGAGCTTCCCCGAGGCGTACGCGAAGACGCGCCAGGCCATCGAGTACAGGATGCCGGAGCGCGGCACGGTGTTCGTGAGCGTATGCGACCGCGACAAGCGCGCCATCGCGCCCGTGGCGCTTGCCTTGAGGGGCCTGGGCTACGACATCCTCGCGACGCGGGGCACGGCGAAGACGCTGCGCGCCGCCGGCATAGAGTGCGAGGTGTGCCGGCGCCTGAGCGAGGGGCACCCGAACGCCATCGACGAGATGAGGTCCGGACGGATCTCGTTCATCATCAACACGCCGCACGGGCACGACTCGCGCGGCGACGGGTCCAGGATTCGCGAGGAGGCGGTGAGCCGCGGCATCACGTGCGTGACGGCGCTCTCGGCGACGGTGGCGCTGGTGCAGTCGCTCGCGGCCGTGAGGGACCGAGAGCTGGACGTGTACGCGCTGCAGGACCTGCGCTAGGCAAGGGCCCCCGCTCGAGGGGCCCTTTTGCGCAGCTCGCATGGAAAGATTTGCGGACAGCGGGGTAAAATGCGAAACGTTTGCTATCATGCATAGGCTGTGCATGAATCATGCGGGCGTGGCGGAACTGGTAGACGCGCTGGATTTAGGTTCCAGTGGGAGAAATCTCGTGAAGGTTCAAATCCTTTCGCCCGCACCAATGCAAAGCAGAGTAACTGCGCAAGGGGGCAAGACGTGGGCCCTGCTCCCTGGCACGAGAACACTGGAGGAACGTTGAACATCACCGTCACCGCTGAGAAGCCCGAGAATGGCAAGGTAGTCGCCACCATTACCGTCCCTGCCGCCGAGGTCGACAAGTACGTCGCCCGCACGTACAAGGACATCTCTCACAGGTACCAGTTCCAGGGCTTCCGCAAGGGCCACACCCCGCGCCCCGTCATCGACGGCATCGTCGGCCGCGAGGCGGTTCTTGGCCAGGCGACCGAGGACCTCATGAACGACGCACAGCCCGCGATGCTCGAGGAGCTTGACATCGTCCCCGTCGAGAGCCCCGACTACGGCGAGGATCCCCTGGCCGTCGTGGAGCGCGAGGACTTCACCGCTACCGTGACCGTGAGCGTGCCGCCCACCTGCGAGCTGGACAGCTATGACGCGCCGGCCATCAACATGCCTCCCGAGGAGGCCACCGAGGCCGAGATCGACCAGCAGCTCGAGCAGCTCATGAGCTACCACAACACCTACGAGGACGTCGAGGAGGACCGCGAGGCCACCGAGGACGACGTCGTCTCCCTGGACGTCGAGGACAAGGCCGAGCAGAAGTCCGGCCTCGCCGGCACCGACCGCCAGCTGAACCTCGCGAGCACCTACCTGCCCGAGGAGTTCGTGGCGGGCGTCGTCGGCATGAAGAAGGGCGACCAGAAGGACATCGCCTGGACCGAGAAGCAGGGCGATAACGAGCGCAACTACGAGGTCTCCGTCACCCTGAAGGCCATCAAGAAGTCCGTCACCCCCGAGCTCGACGACGAGTTCGCGAAGAAGAACTTCGGCTTCGACACCGTCGCGGAGCTTCGTGACGCCCTGAAGGAGGACATCGAGAACGACAAGAAGTCCAGCCTTCCCTCCCTCAAGGAGGACCGCGTCGTCGAGGAGATCGGCAAGCACCTCACCCTTGAGGAGGTTCCCGAGGCCTATCTCAACCAGGTGTTCAACGAGCTCGGCCAGGAGGTCCTCGGCCAGCTCCAGCGCCAGGGCATCAGCCTCGACATGTACCTCGCGGCTCGCAACATCAAGAGCCAGGACTTCGTGAACGACCTCCACGAGCAGGCCGAGGAGCGCGCCCGCCAGTCCCTGGCGCTCGACGCCCTGGCCGACAAGCTCGGCCTCGAGGCCACCGACGAGGACGTGCGCGCCGAGTTCGAGAAGGCCAACGTCGACGACGTCGATGCCCGCATCGAGGAGTTCAAGAAGGGCGGCCAGCTGCCCGCCATCCGCGAGTCCATCCGCCGCTCCAAGGCCGTGGACTGGATGGTCGAGAACGCTCCCGTGACCGTCGTGGACGAGGTCGCCGAGGCCCGCGCGAAGGCCGAGGGTGCGGATTCCGAGGACGCCGAGTAACTCTCGATACCTTAGACTACGGGAAGCGCTCCGAGGGTAACAGGTACCTCGGAGCGCTTTTTGCACCCATCGTAGTAGCATTGCATGGGACAGGTCCCATGTTCTGACGGCCGGCCCAACGTTCCGGCAAGAAGGAGAACGCATGCACAACCCCATGAACACACCCCTCATCCCGTACGTGGTGGAGCAGACGCCGCGTGGCGAGCGCAGCTACGACATCTACTCGCGCCTGCTGAACGACCGCATCGTCTTTTTGGGTGAGGAGATCACCCGCGACTCCGCGAACCTTGTGATCGCACAGCTGCTGCACCTCGAGAGCCAGGATCCCGACAAGGACATCTCGCTCTACATCGACTCTCCCGGCGGCGAGGTGTACGCGGGCCTCGGCATCCTCGACACCATGAACTTCATCAAGCCGGACGTCTCGACCATCTGCGTGGGAATGGCCGCCTCCATGGCGTCCGTCCTTCTCGCCGCGGGAACCCCGGGCAAGCGCCTCGCGCTTCCCAACTCGATGATCATGATTCACCAGCCGAGCTCCGGCGCCCAGGGACAGCAGACCGACATCCAGATCGTCGCCGACGAGACCAAATACATCCGCGAGCACATGAACGAGCTCCTCGCGCAGTATACTGGTCAGTCCGTGGAGAAGATCAACGCGGACACCGAGCGCGACAACTACATGCGCGCCCAGGAGGCAAAGGAGTACGGTCTCGTCGACAAGGTCATCGCCTCGCGCAACGAGCAGGCGTAGCCTCAAGGCGAGCAGCTTAGGAAGAGAACCAGATGCCGAACAACGACATGAACATGCCCGAGATGCACTGCTCGTTCTGCGGCAAGAGCAGGAGCCAGGTTCGCAAGCTCATCCAGGGGCCCAACGGGGTCTTCATCTGCGACGAGTGCGTGAAGGAGTGCTCCGACATCATCAGCGAGGACGACGCGCACGTGGTGGAGGAGGGGGAGAAGGGCAGCGACCTCATCGAGAACCTGCCCACCCCGCACGAGATCTACGAGGAGCTCTCGCAGTACGTTATGGGACAGGAGGCCGCGAAGCGCGCCATGAGCGTCGCGGTCTACAACCACTACCGCCGCGTCCAGATGGGTGACGACGAGGTCAACTCCGCGGGCGAGGAGGTGGAGCTCGCCAAGAGCAACATCCTCCTGCTTGGCCCGACGGGCACGGGCAAGACGCTCCTGGCCCAGACGCTCGCGCGCTTCCTGGAGGTGCCGTTCGCGATCGCGGACGCCACGACGCTGACCGAGGCCGGATACGTGGGCGAGGACGTGGAGAACATCCTGCTCAAGCTCATCACCGCGGCCGACGGCGACGTGGAGCGCGCCGAGGTGGGCATCGTCTACATCGACGAGATCGACAAGATCGCGCGCAAGGCAGAGAACCTCTCCATCACGCGCGACGTCTCCGGCGAGGGCGTGCAGCAGGCGCTCCTGAAGATCCTGGAGGGCACGGACGCGAGCGTCCCGCCCCAGGGCGGCCGCAAGCACCCCCAGCAGGAGCTCATCCACATCAACACGAAGAACATCCTCTTCATCTGCGGCGGCGCCTTCGTCGGCCTGGACAAGATCGTGGCCGACCGCATCGGCAAGAAGGGCATCGGCTTCAACGCGGAGCTCAACAAGAAGGTCGAGGAGAACTCCGACGAGCTCATGGCCCAGGTCATGCCCCAGGACCTGCACAAGTTCGGTATGATCCCCGAGTTCATCGGCCGCATCCCCGTCATCACCTCCACGAAGGAGCTGACGGAGGACGACCTGGTGGAGATTCTGACGCAGCCGAAGAACGCCATCGTGAAGCAGTACAAGCGCATGTTCGAGATCGAGGGCGTGAACCTCGAGTTCCAGGACGACGCGCTGCGAGAGATCGCCCGCGAGGCGATCGCGAGGAACACCGGCGCCCGCGGCCTTCGCGCCATCTGCGAGGCGACGCTCGAGGAGACCATGTTCGACATCCCGAGCGACCTCGAGATCACGGACGTCGTGGTGACCTCGGAGTCCGTCGGCGGCAAGCAGCCGCCAAAGATCGTCCGCAAGTCCGGTTCCGGCTTCGGCAAGCACTCGGCGTAGCTTCCAAGGCGCGCTTGGGCGAGAAGGACGAGGAGCCTGGCACGAGGCGCTCACAAGAGGTTTAAGAAAGATGCCCGCCATACGGATTCGCTCCGTATGGCGGGCATTCTGCTGCTCTTGCGCCTCGTGGGCGCGCGTGACGTGTGGGACGACTCTCCGGGCGTACGCTGGGGGCGTCCCCTGCCGCCGCCCTAGATGGCGAATCCCGGCAGCACGGTCGAGTCGTTGTCGTCTCCCGTCGCCGCCACGGCGAAGCGGAAGACGTCCCCGCTCGGCCCCACGCGGTTGAACCAGGTCTGTCCATCGTCCTCGGAGCAGTCGGGGCTGGGGGAGCGCGTCCACCAGTAGCACTTCGAGCCCTTCCAGCGCTCTGCCGTCGCGTCGTTCGCCCTTGCGTTCGTGGAGACCTTGCGATCCTTCCAGTAGCGGTACTGGGTGCCCTCGGCGTTTATGATTCCGGCCAGGTACCCATAGCCCTTCGAGAAAGAGGCGGTCGTGCGCGTGCCGCCGAGCTCTGCCATCGAGAAGAGCCACACGGAGTCCTTGGTGGCGGTGACGGAGTCTGCGCTTCTCGTTGCGCCCGCGTTGTTCGTTAGCTTCGAGACGGGGACGATGACGGAGGACAGCTCCTCTGGCAGCATCGCGAGGAAGTCGTCGTTCAGCCACGCGCGCATGTCGCAGTCCTTCCAGCCGCCCTGGGCCATCTTGGCGTCGCTCATGTTCCTTGCCGCGACCGGCGCCCTGAAGGCGAAGGTGAGCCCCGCCTTGCCCTTGCCGTCCGAACGGTCGTCGTGGTGGTAGCCGACTATCCGCACGGTCGCCTTCGTGCCGTCTTGAAGCTCGATGTCCTTCGTGAGGTTGCCGGCGATGGACCCGTCCTTCCTGGCGATGCCGTACTTGACGGCAAGTGACAGGGCCTCCTTGGAATCCCCCGCGTTTGCGATCTTGCGCGCGACCTTGGAAAGCTCGTCCCAGCTGCTGTCATTCAGGCCGTGGTCGGCAAGGGCGCCGAAGAGCTGCGTGCGGTACGCGGCGATGCCGAGCGCCGCGGCACCTACGGCGCATCCGGCTCCGATCAGGAGCGAGCGCCTGGAAATCACTATCTTGCCCTCGGACGCCTGGGGCGCGGCGGTGCCCTTCTCGCCCGCGGGCGTTGTGGGACCTGCGATCGGGACAGAGGGTGCGTAGGCGGAGACATATCCGCTCTCGAGGTGGGCTTTGCCGTCAACCTTCGGCGCCTGCTCGCGTACGAGCTCGATGGCGTGCCCCGTCGTCTTCTCCTGCCACGCGGCGATGCCCCGGAAGAGCTCGCTAGCGGAGGGGCGGTCATGGGGGCTTGCCGAGAGGCAGGGCATGAGGGCGTCTATCAGGGGTTGGTCTGCGTCGATGTGCGGCACGAGAGGCTCCGGCGCGTGGCTCGTCTTGATTTTGAACGCGCTTTCGCCCGGATGCTCGGAGAGCCTGAACGGCGTCCTTCCCCCGTACATCTCGTAGAGCACGCTGGCCAGCGCATAGACGTCGATGGAGGGGGAGCGTCGCGCCTCGATGTAGCTCCTGTCGTCGAGCGCGAGCATCTCGGGTGGGGCGTACTCCGGCGTCGCGGCGCGCCATACGTCCATGGTGCGGGTGAAGGTCGCCGAGGTCCTGCTCATGAAGATGGAGCTTCCCAGGTCGATGAGACGGAGGTCCAGGACGTCGCCCGAATCGCCGTTTGCGGGGAGGACCATGATGTTGCGCGGGGATATGTCGCGATGGATGAAGGTGCCGTCGAGGCAGCTGGTGGAGACGAGCGTCTGCAGCGCGCCGAGGGCGAGCGCCGCGACGGCATGCCCCGTGCAGCCGCTGCCGTCCTCGCAGAGTGGGAGGTCATGCGCGCGCTCCGCGGCGAGCAGGGTCTTTCCGGGAATCCACTCCATCAGGATAGCGGGGTCTCCCGCCCGCGTCACGCCGTAGCCGTAGACCCTCGGGAAGCCCCTGAGAGAGGAGACCGCAAGCATGGTGCGGTACTCCTCGAAGAGTGCTGCCTCGCGCCCGCGGCGAGAGAGCGGGTCCGTGTCGGTGGGGAGGGGGCGGAGGCGCTTCAGGGCGAACAGGTCGCCCTCGGTGTTGTGTGCCGCCAGCACCTCGCAGTCCGAGAGGTGGTCGGTTGCTGGCCGCCTCTGTGCAAGCACCGTCATGTACTTGCGGCGCACGGTTCCCTCATCCTTGGGGTTCACGGCAAAGGAGGTGTCGAGCTGGGCGAACTCCACGACCTCGAGAGCGCTATTACCCTCCTCGTTGGCTTCGTGCTTCAACCTGTCCTCCTAGCTCTTCTCGCCCGCTATGCGCATGACGAGGAACTCCGTCGACGCCCCGAGGCGCAGGACGTCGCTGTTTGATATCCTGACCGGCCCGTACTCCCGGCCGGGCTCCCGTTGGGACTGGGGCGGCTCGACGACGGTGACCTCGCGCGTGTCGCCCGAGACGAGCGTCGTGCCGTTTGTCGAGTACAGGCCCTGGAGCCACCAGGTGCCATGCGACCGCCAGATCCTGGCGTGCCGTGCGGAGACGTCGCTTCCGACGGCGGTCACGTCCTGCGCACCCGGTGCGAGCGCGCCGATGATGGTCCCCTCCGGCTCGAGCGAGAGCTGGTATACGGGAAGTCTTGCCTCGCCGTTGTCGATGCGAAGTATTCCCAGGCAGACATCGTCTTCCGCCGCTGCGGTAGACGGACGCTCACTGCCGATGCGCGTCTCCATGGTGTGGAGGCCGTCCGCGTAGCATGCCCGCGAGTAGGCATCCACGATGCCGATGGAGACCCGAGGGTCGCCGAGGCACCCGGTCGCCACGAAGAGCATGAAGCCGAGGTGGCTCTTCTCGCCGTCGCCTAGCTGCTTAGCGGCCCAGATCCTGTCGAGCGCGTTCTGGTAGAGGTTCCCGTCCTGCCCGAACCTCGCGATTGCGTTGCGCATGGAGTCGGCGGCCTGCCCGCGGTAGTGCCTGTCGAACTGCGCGGGACCCGAGCCTGCCTCCCTGAGGTGGGAGAGGATCAGGTTCTCGAGCTGCTGGGCGGACCTTGGGAAGCTGTTGAACGCCTCCGTTCCGTAGCGGCCGGGCCTTGCGTGGACGATGTCGCGCGAGAGGAACGTACGGTCGGTGCCCGCGCGCCCGCGGATCGGCATGCCGTTGGCGCTTGCCGTCGGGCTCAGGAGGATCATGGCGGCGTCGCGGTTGGATATGTGGCCGAAGGCCTTGAGGTCAGCATAGAGAATGTGACTTGGAGTCTCCATGTATGCTTGCGGCCCCTCCCTGCGATGTGGTGACGATGTGGGACAAGGGAGATTGTAGTACCTGTCGCTACGCCCAGGCGACCAAGCCCCACGTCCCGGGCTTGCGGACTTCGTTTCCGTTCCTAGGATGGTACGGCAGCGCACGGTGACGCATCCGCAAAATGTTGCGCAACATTTTGCGGACCTCAGCAGAGGCGCCCCGCCCTGCGCGCGGCGAGAAGTGCCTCGTAGTCCCTCTCGGTCTGGTCCGCATACCTCGTGGCGAACGTGCGGAGCGCCTCGTCCGCCTCGTCGTCCTGTCCGAGGTATGCCGCGATGGCGAAGCGGTTTCCCGTGCGGGCGTGGGCCCGCGCGAGGGTCCATCCGCACAGGGCGGAGAGGTGCGCAAGGCGATGCGCGTCAATCTTCGTGAGGTCGGGAGCGCCCTTTCCGTCCCATAGCTGCCTCACGTAGTAGTCGTGGAGCCCGCCGTCATCCGCGGGCAGGCGCGTCCATCCCAGGAAGGCGTCGGACGCGACCTGGATGGCGCGCTGTCCCTCCACCACGCGCTGGCCGTGCTCCGCGTAGCCGCTCCTTCCCACGTAGCGCTCGAGCACGGACTCCTCTGCCTCCTTGACTTGCAGCACGAGCGCGTCGGCGGGACCTGCGCCCTCGAACACGCAGATCCACGTCCGCAGGCCGACGGACCCCACGCCCACGACTTTGCGCGCGATGTCGACGCCGTGGTAGGAGTCGAGGAGCGCGCGCCTGCTCTCTGGCAGCGACTTTCGGTAGCCCCTGAGGATGAGACGTATGAGCTTTGCGGAGGCGTCCTCGCGGGTGAGGCTCGCGTCGTGGGCGAGCCTGTCCGCAAGCGCGGTCGCGGCATCGCCCTGCGGGCTCTGGGCCTCGATGTCACGAAGGGGGACAATCAGGGGAGGGTCGCTCACGAAGCGGAGCCCATTGTCCGAGACCTCGGTGAACTTGGCGACGGCGCGGGCGTTGTTTCTCTTCTCGGCCCTGTCGAAGTCCTTCGCGAACGCCTTGCGGGTCGACTTGTCGCCATGCTCCTCGACGAGCTCCTCGACGTGCTCCTCGTCCGCCTCGGCGTACCACACCTCGAGGTTGCCCATCTCGGCGAACTGCCGCATGGCCTGGTGGTAGCCTCCGACGCAGGCGAGAACGGCCTTCTCGGCCTTGCCGCCGGAAAGCCCGAGCACGCGGGCGCACACCTCCACCGAAGCGGCGAGCCGCTTGAGGTCCCACTCCCAGGGGCCGCGTGCGGTCTCGTCGAAGTCGTTGAGGTCGAATGCCAGGTGGCGCTCCGGGGTGGCGAATATGCCGAAGTTCGCGAGGTGGGCGTCGCCGGAAGCCTGCACGCGGAGGGAAGTCGTGGGGAGGCACGCGAGGTCGCCGGCCATAGGGAGTGTGCAGCCGCGGTAGTACGCGAAGGGGTCGGCGGCCATGCGCTCGTAGCGGATGGGGACGAGCTCGCTCACGCGGCTGGCGTCCTGGTCCCTGAGCAGATCGAGCGGGTCGGGACGGGTGGTGCCGGCCGGCGGCCATTGCGCAAGCGCCGCAGG
Organism: Parafannyhessea sp. LCP19S3_B1; assembly: GCF_052121955.1. NCBI lineage: Bacteria > Bacillati > Actinomycetota > Coriobacteriia > Coriobacteriales > Atopobiaceae > Parafannyhessea > Parafannyhessea sp. LCP19S3_B1. The sequence goes on from NZ_JBQKDH010000003.1 coordinate 50,073, forward strand.
CGGGAGCTTGTCTCTAAGCCTCGTCCCGAGGGCGCGTGACTCCTCGGGGCTTAACTGCGTCGGCTGCTCGTACGCCGCCCGCAGCAGGTGCGTGACCCTTTGGGCGATCGCCCCCGCGGCCGCGCTGCCCAAGACGCCCTTACGTTGTGTCGAACCGTCGGCCATGGAACCTCGCCCTTCTCGCCCCTCTTGTCCTGCGCTCCCTCGCCATCGCCGCCAACCGCTATGCGAGGAGCCGCTCCGCGTTGTCGCACACGGTGCGCGCCAGCACATCCGCGTCGCACGAGCGCGCCTCTGCGATGCCCGCGAGGCACTCCCTGAGAGCGCCCTCGATCTGGGCGGCGGAAAACGGCACGCCCTCGCCGGGCGGAAGGTCCGTCTCGGTCAGGAGGTGGCCGAGCGGTACCTGCCGCGCGTACTCGCGACCGCGGCGCGTGCGCAGCATCATGGGGTTGACGGAGAACCAGCAGCCCGCGACCACGGAGGCGTGGAGCTCGTCCGAGCTGCCCGAGAACCAGTGGAACACGCAGCGGCAGCGCTCGAGGCAGTCCGTTTGGCTCAGGATGCCAAGCACTTCTCCCGCGGACCTGACGGAGTGGATGGACATGACCGTGGGGTGCGCGGGGTCGCTCCCGGCGGCCGCGGCCTCGCAGACGAGCCGAAACGCTGCCCGCTGGGCGTCCCGCGAGCCCTCCGGCACGTGCCTGGGCGAGAAGTCCATGCCGACCTCGCCCACGTAGCGTGCCGTACCGGCGAGGTCGGCCGCCGCCCTGACGTCCGCGGGCGAGAGCCGTCCGTCCGCCACCCACCACGGGTGCGCGCCCACGGCGACGCTCACGTTGGGAAGCCCCGCAAGGGCGTCCCGCGCGCGCAGGTAGCCCCGGGGCGTCACCGTGGTCGCGAGCACGTGCAGGCCGTCTGCCTCGGCGTCGCGCGCGACGTCGCCCATGTTCGACATGAAGTCCAGGTGGCAGTGCGCGTCGAACAGCCGCATGGCTACCTGCCCCCGCGCCTGCGTGGCGCCACGATGGGCTCCTGCACATCGAGGTCGTTGTGCAGGTCCGCGAGGTCGCATATAACGCGGCCGGCTATCATCTGGCCCATGATGGGCGGCATGTAGCTCATGGTGCCCAGCGTGACGCCCTTCTCGGGCCGCCTGCCGTCCGGCAGCTCGGCGCCGCGCGGCGTGACGGGCATGGGCACCTCGGACGAGTACAGCACCTGCAGGCCCCTGATGCCGCGCTTGCGACACTCCTTGCGCATGACCTTGCAGATGGGGCACGACTTGGTCTTCTCGATGGTCGAGAAGCGCAGGCGCTCCGGGTTGAGCTTGTTCGCCCCGCCCATGCTGGATATCAGTCGCAGCCCGCGGTCCTGGCACCACTTGGCGACGATGAGCTTCTGCGAGATGGTGTCGATGGCGTCCACCACGTAGTCAGGGCGGGGGAGCGCGTCGAGCGTCGGCACGAGGTTCTCCTTCGAGAGGAACTGGTGCACGGTGGTGACCTTGCAGGCCGGGTTGATGTCGTGCACGATCTCTTCCATCACGTCCGTCTTCGCGCGGCCGATGGTTGAGTGGTACGCCACGGCCTGCCGGTTGATGTTTGACGGCTGCACCACGTCGCGGTCCACCAGCACGAGCTCGCCCACGCCGCCGCGCGCGAGCGCCTCCACGCAGTTCGATCCGACGCCTCCCAGCCCCAGCACGAGCACGCGCGAGGACGCGAGCACGTCCAGGCGCTCCTGGCCCAGGATGATCCTCAGCCTGTCGGTAGCCGTCTCCGGCTCGATCGCGCCGCCTCCCGAGCTGGCTCCTGCCGGAACGTCCGCGTTCTTCTCGCCCATGCGGTTCCCCTCGATGCCTAGCGGGGGCCGACGGCCCCCTAACGATGTGTGGTAAAGACTGTAGCACGGCGTGGCGCGTGGGGCACCGCCCGGCCGTGCTATGCTGTTTGCTTGACTTTGCCCGCTGGCTGCGGGCGGGTCGCAACGTAAGCCAGCCTCGGCGGAGGCGCGCGCTCACTACACGAGTGCCAACACCGTCTGCGGGGGCGCGTAAGAAGGCGGTACACACCGTGGAAGAAATGCCAAAGAACTACGACCCGCAGACCGCGGAGCCCGAGCTCATCAAGAGCTGGATCGACGCGGGCTGCTACCAGCGCAGCAAGGGAGTGGGCGACTGCACCGTCGTCATCCCGCCCCCCAACGTCACGGGCATCCTGCACATGGGCCACGCCATGGACGACACGATCCAGGACACGTTCATCCGCTACAACCGCATGCGCGGCCGCTCCACCCGCTGGATCCTGGGCACGGACCATGCCGGCATCGCGACGCAGACCAAGGTCGACAAGAAGCTCAAGAGCGAGGGCATCTCTCGCCTGGAGATAGGGCGCGAGAAGTTCCTTGACGCGTGCTGGGACTGGACCCATGAGTACGGCGGGACCATCGTCAGCCAGATCAAGCGCATGGGCTGCTCCATCGACTTCGACGACGAGAAGTTCACGATGTCGCCGGAGTTCAGCCGCGCGGTGCGCAAGGTGTTCTGCGACTGGTACCACGACGGCCTGATCTACCGTGGCAAGCGCATCGTGAACTGGTGCCCCAGCTGCCGCACGGCCATCAGCGATGACGAGGCGGAGTACCACGACGAGCACGGCCACCTGTGGTTCTTGCGCTACCCGCTCACGGAGCCCGTCGACGGCGTCGAGTACGTGACCGTGGCCACCACCCGCCCGGAGACCATGCTCGGCGACACCGGCATTGCCGTGAGCCCGCAGGACCCGGACAAGCAGAAGCTCGTGGGCAAGACCGTCATGCTGCCGATCGTGGACCGCGAGATCCCCATCTTCAGCGACTGGCACGTCGACCCCAAGTTCGGCACCGGCTTCGTGAAGGTGACGCCCGCGCACGACCCGAACGACTACGCGATGGGCCAGACGCACGACCTGCCGCAGATCAACATCTTCGACGAGACGGCCCACGTGGTCGACGGCTACGGCGAGTTCAGCGGCATGGGCCGCGACGAGTGCCGTGAGGCCGTCGTGAAGTGGTTTGACGAGCACGGGCTGCTCGATCACATCGAGGACCTCGAGCACTCCGTCATGCACTGCTACCGCTGCGACACCGCGCTCGAGCCGTGGCTGAGCGAGCAGTGGTTCGTGGCCGTGGACAAGCTGAAGGAGCGCGCGACCGAGGTCGTGAGGGACGGCGAGATCAAGTTCCACCCGGAGCGCTGGACCCAGACGTACCTCACGTGGATGGACAACCTGAAGGACTGGTGCATCAGCCGCCAGCTGTGGTGGGGCCACCGCATCCCGGTGTTCTACTGCGAGGACTGCGGCTGGGAGGACGCCCTCATGGAGGACACGGACGTGTGCCCGAAGTGCGGCGGCCACCACGTGCACCAGGATCCCGACGTGCTGGACACCTGGTTCAGCAGCCAGCTGTGGACCTTCGCCACGCAGGGCTGGCCCGACCACCCCGAGCAGATGGAGGGGCACCACCCCACTAAGGTGCTCGTGACCGCCCGCGACATCATCGCACTGTGGGTTGCGCGCATGATCATGAGCTCGCTGTACTTCACGGACGAGGTCCCGTTCCACGACGTGTACATCTACGCGACGATCCTGGCCAAGGACGGAAGCCGCATGTCCAAGTCCAAGGGCAACGGCGTTAACCCCATGGACCTGATGGCGAAGTACGGCGCCGACGCCATGCGCTTCAACCTGCTGACGCTCATCACCAACAACCAGGACGTCAAGTTCGACGCGAACATCAACAAGAAGACGAAGGAGCTCATCGACAGCCCGCGCACCGAGCAGGCGCGCTCCTTCGTGACGAAGATCTGGAACGCGAGCCGCTTTGTCCAGATGAACCTCGCGGGCTACGTGCCCGGCGCCCCCAAGGCCGAGACGCCGGAGGACGCGTGGATGCTCAGCCGCCTCGCGAAGGTGGTGGCGGAGTCCACGAGGCAGCTCGAGGACTACGAGTTTGGCGACTACGCACGCAACATCCAGTCGTTCTTCTGGAACGAGGTGTGCGACTGGTACATCGAGCTGTGCAAGGGCCGCCTGCTTGACGGGACGCCCGAGGAGAAGCTGCAGGTCCAGCGCAACCTCGTCTTCGTGCTGGACGCGTCGATGCGCCTGCTGCACCCGGTGATGCCGTTCGTGACGGAGAGCGTGTGGGACAAGCTGCCGGCAAGCGGCCTGGACGACCACTCCGCCAAGTTCCTGATGGTCGCGAAGTGGCCCGAGCCCGATGACTTCGCGAAGTTCGTGAACGACAAGGCCGAGCACGACTTCGACCTCGCGAAGCGCGTGGTCTCCGCCGTGCGCTCCACCCGCGCCCGCTACCGCCTGTCCCCGAAGGCCGAGCTGGACGTCGCGGTGCGCTCCTCCGCGGAGGACGCCGCGGTGCTCGAGGCCCAGCGCGGCTTCATCTGCTCCGTCGGCCGCGTGGACCAGCTCGCCCTTGGCCACGAGCAGCAGAAGCCGGAGGGGTCGGTCACGGTGGCCGACGGCACGCTCGAGATCTTCGTGGCGCTCGGCGGCCTGGTGGATCTTGCCGCTGAGGCGAAGCGCCTGAGGAAGGAGCTCGAGAAGGCCGAGAAGGACCTGAGCTCCGTGAGCAGGACCCTCTCCAACGAGGGCTTCGTTGCGAAGGCGGCCCCTGCCGTCATCGAGAAGAAGCGCGCGCAGCAGGCTGAGCTCACGACCACGATCGAGCAGCTTAAGGGCCAGATCGCGGACTTCGAGTAGCATTGGTGCGCTGCCGCGCGCTCGCCGTGCGGCACTCGTGCTGCGGCCTCGCATAGTAGCGTGACAAGAACGGGGCGGTCGCTGGCATGGTGCCGGCGGCCGCCCGTTTGCATGGCTCTTCTCGCCCACGCGTGGCGCGTGAGCGGCGCTACGGCTGCTGGGCCATGCCTGCTGGCTACGCCTGCTGCGGGCGAGGGTAGAACTCCCAATACAGCGCGGGGAGCGGCGGGCGATGCCTGCCGCCGGCGTTCACGAGCGCGCCGTCGCGAATGAGGTACGCGCCGTCGCAGACCTCATCAAGGTCGTTCAGGAGGTGGGACGACATGAAGACGCAGCGGCCCTCTTCCGCGTACGCACGGACACGCTCGTTCGCGAGCTGGCGGTTCGTGGGGTCGAGTGCGTTCATGGGCTCGTCCAGCAGCAGGACCGGCGCCTGCGTCGCGAGCGCGACCGCGATGGCGGCCTGCTGGCGCATGCCCTGAGAGAGCGTGGCGATGCGCTTGCGCCTGAAGCCATCGGCCGCCATGTCAGCGAGCGTGTCGCGCTCCGGCACGCAGCGCCACAGGCAGCGCACGAGCTCGATGGTCTGGTCGGGCGTCAGATGGTCGTACAGCACGGAGCCGTCGCCAGGCAGCAGAAAGACGGACCTGCGCCACGTGGCCTGGCTGCGTGGGCTGACGCAGCCGTCGCCCGCCGCCGTCACGGCCACGGCATCGACGGACGTTGCGCGCGGGCGCTGCGGGACGCCCGCGAGCGCGGCAAGGAGCGTCGTCTTGCCATATCCGTTTGGCGCGACGAAGCCCACGACGCTGCCACTCGCAAGGGAGAGTGCGCCTGTCACGAGCGGCTGGTTTTTGGCGTAGCCCACGCTGACATCGCGTGCCACGAGCAGCCGTCCCCTGGGGATGGCCTGCTCCGATGCCGCCTTACGCGCACGGCCGTAGGACCTCGCGAGCGCGGCCGACCTCGCGAGCACGCCGGCCAGCCCCATGAGCGCGATGAGCACGGCGATGGAGAGCATGCCCCGCGTCGCGTTCGCGCCTGCTATGGGTATGGCGTTCTGGGCGCCTATGCCGCCGAGCCTGCCAAGGAGCCTGTCTGCGGAGAAGTACGTGGACGGCAGGGAGGCTAGCGCGTCCGGGAAGATCGCGCCCAGGTCATAGTAGTCGTCCAGGCACGGCGGCACCAGAAGCGCGATGCCGGCGGCCATGACGGCAGGCGCCCGCAGCGAGGTCGCGAGGTGGCAGAGCGTGCCCAGGCAGAACCCCGCAATGAGGAAGAACCCCGCGTACCGCACAAGCTCGCGTCCGAGGGTCGTCCTCACGAGCACGTCGTCCTGCCAATAGATGATGGGGTAGGCGAGGTCACCCACGCCGTTCCTGATGACGCCCAACGCAAGGGCGGGAAGCATGGGGACGAGCGAGAAGACGAGCGCGAGCAGTGCGCCGAGGCATCCCAGGTACAGCCACATGCCGGCGGGGGAGAGCGGCGCGTGTGAGAGGAGCCTTGACGATGCGTTCTCCCGCGCGATGACCCATAGCAGGGCAAGCGGCGCGAGCAACAGAACGGGGGAGGGCAGCGCCCCAAGGTAGTATGCGACCAGCACCAGCCCGGGCATGTCGTCCGTTCCCTGGTACAGGGCGGGCGAGCTCAGCTTGCACACCGCGTTCGGGAACGTGGTCGTGAAGGTATACAGCCTTCGCGCGTCTGGGTCTGATGACCGGCCCTGGGACTGCTGCTCCTTGATCTCCCAAAGCTCGTAGCTGCGGACCTTGCGGCAGTATTCGGCCGGATTCGTCTCTTCGATGATCGACTCGAGCCTTCTGGCCTGTCGGTGTTCCGCGTCGCTTATGGTCCCACCCTGGTAAAGGAGAAAGCTGTACGTCTCGTAGTACCTGTCCATCGAGTAGTTGTACGCGCTGTCTGTGGCAAACGGCACGAGGGTGGCGAGAAGGACGACCCCCGCGATCGCAGCGAGCATGGCCAGCACCCAGCGCCTTCTGGACAGAAGGAGGTAGGACCTGAGGTAGGAAACGCAAGGCATGGCAGTTCCTCTCGGCGAGTTCGCGCGTTGCAAGAAGGTGCTCGCCCCACGTGGGACGACTGCCTGCGCCACATGATAGGCGTTATCCTTCGCCTGCCCGTCATGCTGCATGAAGTGGCTGGCAGGCGGTACCAAGGGGGCGGGCGGCCTCGTTTGCGCACAATTGCCCGCGGCAACGTCGAACGAATTCGCACATCGCGATGTGCGAATTCCCGCGTTTTTGCGTTCTCGCAGCTAGTTGGTCTGGAGGGGTTCATCGCACACGGTCGCACATCGCGATGTGCGATTTTTTGAGCGCGTCCGCGCGCTCGATTAACAGATTCGAAAGTTTGCCAACTTGCGGCGCGGCCGCGACGCTCCTTTTGTAGAGTGGTTAAAAGCTTGTTGTGTGCCGATGCATGGTCGCGCGCTGCGGGCGCGGCTGGCGGGGGAGGTTTGCCCATGCACAGGGAGTTCCTGATGGGAAACGAGGCGATGGCGCTGGGTGCGCTCGCCGCCGGCGTGGACGTGGTGGCGGGGTATCCCGGCACGCCCTCGACGGAGATCATCGAGACCGTCGCGAAGCGCAACCCCGGCGACGTGTACGTGGAGTGGTCCGTGAACGAGAAGGCCGCGCTCGAGGTGGCGGCCGGCGCGTCGTACGCGGGCGCACGCTCGCTCGTGACCATGAAGTGCGTGGGCCTGAACGTGGCGGCCGACCCCCTCATGAGCCTGGAGTACATCGGCGTCAAGGGCGGCATGGTCATCGTGGTCGCGGACGACCCCGGTCCCATCTCGTCGCAGACCGAGCAGGACACGCGCACGTTTGCCCAGTTCAGCAAGGTGCCGTGCCTTGACCCGTCCGGCGTCGCGGACGCGTACCAGATGATGCGCGACGCGTTCGCTCTCTCAGAGGAGCTCCACAGCCCCGTGTTCCTGCGGCCGACCACGCGCGTGGACCACGGCTACGAGGCAATCGACGTCCTCGAGCCCGAGGACTACCTCAAGAGCAAGCCGGAGGGCTTCGTTAAGGATTCCTCCAAGTGGGTCATCTTCCCGCGACTCTCCGTGCAGGCGCACGCACGCATCGAGCAGAGAAACGCCAGGCTCTCGCACGAGCTGGGCTCGTACGCCGGAAACTTCGTGGACTGGGAGGCGGGCCACGCCGGCGCCGCAACCCACGCCGGCGCCGCAACCCACGTCGGCGCCGCGGCGCCGCGCCCTTCTCGCAAGGCGATCGCGACGCACGGCATCAACTACCAGTACGTTCGCGAGAACCTTGCCGAGGGCGAGTGCCGCGTGCTGCGCGTGGCGACGCCGTTCCCGTTCCCGGACGACCTTGCGCTCGAGTTCCTGGACGGCGTGGACGAGGTCCTGTGCGTGGAGGAGCTCGACCCCGTGATCGAGCGTGCGCTCACGGCGCTCGCGGGCAGGCACCACCTGGACGTGACGGTGCGCGGCAAGCTCTCCGGCGACGTGAAGCCGTCCGGAGAGAACTCCGTGGAGTACGTGGGCCAGGTGCTCGACGCGTTCCTGGGGCGCGACGTCGCCCGCGGCGCTGGCTGGCCCGATCCACCGCAGCTTCCCGTGAGGCCGCCCGTGCTCTGCGCCGGCTGCCCGCACCGCGCGAGCTTCTATGCGGTCAAGCAGGCCATGCGCGGCAAGAAGACCATCTACTGCGGCGACATCGGCTGCTACACGTTGGGAAACGCCCGCCCGCTCGACATGTGCGACACCTGCCTGTGCATGGGCGCCGGCATCAACATCGCGCAGGGCGTGGGCCGCGTGGAGCCCGACACGCACTGCTTCGCTTTCGTGGGCGACTCCACGTTCTTCGCGTCCGGCATCACGGGCGTCGTAAACGCGTTCTACAACCAGGCCAACATGACGCTCTGCGTGCTGGACAACTCCACTACCGCCATGACCGGCCACCAGCCGCATCCTGGCACGGGCCGTACGGCCATGGGCGAGAAGGTCGCCCCCGTGAGCATCGAGCGCGTCCTCAGGGCAATCGGCCTTACCGTGGTCGAGACGGTGGACCCGCTCGACCTGCAGGCGACGGTGGAGACCGTCGCGCGCGTGGACGCGGAGCCCGGCGTTAAGGCCATCATCTTCAAGAGCCCGTGCGTGTTCCTGTACAAGCCGGGCGCGCAAAGCCACGTGGACCAGGCGCGCTGCGTGGGCTGCCAGCGCTGCGTCAAGCAACTGGGCTGTCCCGCGCTCGTGCCGCAGGCAGACGGCAAGGTAAAGATAGACGACTCGCAGTGCACGGGCTGCACGCTGTGCGAGCAGGTGTGCCCGTTCGACGCGATATCGGGAGGCAGCGCATATGAGGCGTGACATCGTGTTGTGCGGGACGGGCGGCCAGGGCACGGTGCTCGCGTCCTGCCTGCTTGCGACGGCGGCCATGCGCAAGGGCCTTCCCGTCAAGACGGCCGAGACCATTGGCATGGCGCAGCGCGGGGGCTCCGTCCTCAGCCACGTGCGCGTGGGCGAGGGCGTGGCGTCGCCCCTGGTGGGCAGCGGCCGCGCGGACGTCATCCTCGCGTTCGAGCCGGCGGAGGCCGCGCGCCAGCTGCACCTGCTCAAGCCCGACGGCGCCGTTGTCGTGAGCGGGCGGCCCGTCGTGCCGGTATCGGCCGTCACGGGCGGCCCGGCGTACGACCTCGATGCCGTCATGGGCTACCTGGAGGGCGCCGTCAAGAGCCTCACCGTGGTGGACGCGGACGCCGCCGCGCGCGAGCTTGGCTCCACGAAGGTGCTGAACGTGCTGCTGCTGGGTGCGGCCGCGCGCACGGGCGCGCTCGGCTTTTCCGTAGAGGAGGTGCGCGCCGCCGTGCACGACGTGGTGCCGGAGCGCTTCCTCGCGCTCAACGACCGCGCGCTCGACTACGGCGCCTCGCTGTAGCACGCCGCCGCGCCGTACAAAGACCACCCAACCGGGAGGAAAGATGCAGATAAGCGACACCCAGCTCGAGCTCGTCAACACGCAGATCGCGCGCCTCCGCGCGTCGGACAACTTCTACGGACGCCGCCTGAAGGAGGCCGGGATCACCGGCGTGGCAGACGCCGACGACTTCGGGCGCCTGCCCTTCTCGTCCAAGCAGGACCTCCGCGAGGCGTATCCGCTGGGCCTCGCCGCGGTCCCAGAGGAGAAGATCGTGCGCATCCACTCGAGCTCCGGCACCACGGGCACGCCGGTCATCGTCCCGTACACCGCGCGCGACGTGGAGGACTGGGCCACGCAGTTCGCCCGCTGCTACCAGATGGCCGGCGTCACGAACCGCGACCGAGTGCAGATAACGCCCGGCTACGGCCTCTGGACCGCGGGCATCGGCTTCCAGGCCGGCGCGGAGAAGCTCGGTGCCATGGCCATCCCCATGGGCCCCGGCAACACCGAAAAGCAGCTCCAGTTCATGATAGACATGCAGTCCACGGTCATCTGCGCCACGTCCAGCTATGCGCTGCTGCTTGCGGAGGAGGTGCAGAAGCGTGGCCTTCAGGACAGGATCTGCCTGCGCCGCGGCGTCATAGGGTCCGAGCGCTGGGGCGAGAAGATCCGCCGCCGCATCAACGAGGGCCTCGGGATCGAGTCGTTCGACATCTACGGGCTGACGGAGGTGTACGGTCCGGGCATCGGCATCAGCTGCAGGGAGAACGACGGCATCCACTACTGGGACGACTACGTCTACATCGAGGTGGTGGACCCTGCCACCGGCGAGCCCGTGCAGGACGGCGAGTGGGGAGAGATCGTCATCACCACGCTCGTGAAGGAGGGCGCGCCGCTCATCCGCTTCCGCACGCACGACCTCAGCCGCATCATCCCCGGCCAGTGCCCGTGCGGCAGCCGCTACCCGCGCATCGACACCATCCGCGGCCGCTCGGATGACATGTTCAAGATCCACGGCGTCAACGTGTTCCCGCGCCAGGTGGAGGAGGTCATCGCGTCGTTTCCGCAGCTGTCGAGCGAGTACCAGATCCGCCTGTCTCACCTGGAGGGGCGCGACACCATGCGCCTGTACGTGGAGACGGACGGCACGCAGAACTTCCTCGCGCTCGCGGACGAGGTGGCGCACGAGTGCCGCAACCGCATAGGCTTCACGCCGCTCGTGAAGATCGTGGAGCTGGGCGTGCTGCCGCGCAGCGAGAAGAAGACGCGTCGCGTGTTTGACGAGCGCTACGATTAGCGGCAACGCCGCGGACGTTGCGCGATGTAGTGAGCTTGTGCGCAACCTGCACAAATGCCCATCGCGCGCGGCGCCCGCGCGCAGTCTGTTACAATCTTCTGCGATGCTGCAGCTTCCTGCGAGCGCAAGCCGGGAAGCACGTATGTCAAATAAGAAAGGTCACTAAGACATGTCTGAGCTTCTCGACCAGCTGATTACGCCCGAAGTCCGCATGGTGCTCTACCTCATGGTTGCGTGCCTTGTCATGCTCTACATCCTCTCCATCGTCTACGTCATCCGCGACGCCCAGCGCCGCGGTGCGGAGCCCTGGTGGCTGTGGGCCGTCATCTCCATCATCCCCATCGTGGGCCTTCTGGCGTACGTGATCCTGCGTCCCAGCTCCTACCTGGTGGACCGCGAGGAGCAGGACCTGGACATCGCGCTTCGCGAGCACCAGCTCAGCCACTATGGCATCTGCCCCAAGTGCGGCGCGCCCATCGACCGCGACTTCGTGGTGTGCCCCATCTGCAACACCCAGGTGCGCAACGTCTGCCCCACCTGCCACCGCCCGCTGAACGCGGACTGGAAGGTGTGCCCGTACTGCCGCACCCGCATCCAGTAGCGCGACATCCGATAGCGTCGCACAAGGAAGTCACCCGCAAGGGCACCGCGCAAGTCGCGGTGCCCTTCTTGTGCCGGGCGCACGGCCGCCTCGCGTGCCCGCGCATGTGGCTTTTGGCTGACGCGGAGGTCGCGGCCACATATCGCACGAAGCTGTTGTAAAGTAGTCACGTCTGTAATTGGTTTGCGAACGGCCGTGGGCCGTCGGCAAACGCAAGTCGTGCCGTCAGGCACGGGGGAGTCGTCAGGTCATGCGTTCGAACAGTGACGAGTACAGGTTCTGCCCACGCACGCGCGCGAGTCGCGCCAACGCGAACGGTATTCCCACCATCACTACGACGACTATCTAGGCGCCTGTCCTTTCGATGGGACGGCCACGCGCTGTCTTGCGGCAGGCGCCGCGCTGCGTTGACCCCAGGGCTTCGGCCGGGCGCGCACGCTCTTCTCCCTTGGTATGAGCAAGGTCATCACACGGCACTTACATCATTTCACGGCAATGTCTGAGGGCGGGACCCATGGCGGGCACGCCCCACACACGAAAGGTTGCGAGCATGAAGGTTCTTTACAACGACGGTCACGTGGGAGAGGTTCCCGCCGACGAGGAGCTCCACGTACTTCGTCACTCCGCGGCGCACATCATGGCGCAGGCCATCAAGCGCCTGTACCCCCAGGCGGACTTCGCGTACGGCCCCGCCACGGACAACGGCTTCTACTACGACATCGACCTTCCCGAGGGCACCAAGATCTCCGAGGACGACTTCCCGGCCATCGAGGACGAGATGCGCAAGATCTGCAAGGAGAACCTGAAGTTCGAGACGTACGAGCTCCCGCGCGCGGAGGCCATCAAGCACATGGAGGAGCGCGGCGAGAAGTACAAGGTGGAGCACATCGGCGACCTTCCCGAGGACGCGCGCATCACGTTCTACAAGCAGGGCGAGTACGTTGACATGTGCGTGGGCCCGCACATCCTGTACACGAAGGCGCTGAAGGCGTTCAAGCTGACGGGCGTCTCTGGCGCGTACTGGAAGGGCGACAGCAAGAACAAGATGCTCACCCGCATCAACGGCGTCGCCTTCCGCAACAAGCAGGAGATGGACGAGCACTTTGCCCTGCTGGCGGAGGCCGAGAAGCGCGACCACCGCAAGATCGGCCAGGAGATGGAGATCTTCATGATGAACGAGGCCGGCCCCGGCTTCCCGTTCTGGCTGCCCAACGGCATGCGCATCCGCAACTCCCTCATGCAGTACTGGCAGGAGATGCAGGACAAGTACGGCTACGACCAGGTGCAGACGCCGATCATCCTCTCGCGCAAGCTGTGGGAGACCTCCGGTCACTGGGACCACTACAAAGAGAACATGTACACCACGAAGATCGACGACGAGGACTACGCGATCAAGCCGATGAACTGCCCCGGCGCGTGCCTCATCTACAAGAGCAAGCCGCGCAGCTACCGTGACCTGCCGCTGAAGCTCGCCGAGGCCGGCATCGACCACCGCCACGAGCTGAAGGGCGCGCTGCACGGCCTGTTCCGCGTGCGCGAGTTCCAGCAGGACGACGCCCACCTGTTCATCCGTCCGGACCAGATCACGGAGCAGGTGACGGACGTCGCGCACCTGATCACGGCGTACTACGCGCAGTTTGGCTTCCCGTACCGCGTGGAGCTGTCCACCCGCCCGGAGAACTCCATGGGCTCCGACGAGGACTGGGAGCGCGCGGAGGAGGGCCTGAAGAAGGCGCTCGAGGCCATGCACGTGGACTACAAGCTCAACCCCGGCGACGGCGCGTTCTACGGCCCCAAGATCGACTTCCACCTGGAGGACTGCCTCGGCCGCGAGTGGCAGTGCGGCACCATCCAGCTCGACTTCCAGCTGCCGCACAACTTCCAGCTTGAGTACGTGGACAAGGACGGCACCAAGAAGCAGCCGATCATGATCCACCGCGCGGGCTTCGGCAGCTTCGAGCGCTTCATCGGCATGCTCATCGAGCAGTATGCCGGCAAGTTCCCCACGTGGCTCTCGCCTTGCCAGGTCAAGGTGCTCCCCGTGAGCGAGAAGACCCGTGACTACGCGAACGAGGTCGCGCAGACGCTGCGCGACGCCGGCGTCCGCGTGAAGGTGGACGACCGCGACGAGAAGATCGGCTACAAGATCCGCGAGGCCCGCTCCGTGGACCGCGTCCCCTACATGCTCATCCTGGGCGAAAAGGAGAAGGAGGCCGGCAACATCAGCGTCCGCGACCGCGCGACGAACGAGACCACGCAGCGCGACCTGACCGACTTCGTGAAGGGCATCTGCGCCGAGATTAAGGAGCGCCGCGGCTAGGTTGCTGCGACAACCTCATGGCAAGACAGGGGCCGTCCCGCGGGGCGGCCCCTTTTGCGACGGCGGCACACGTGCGCCGCTCGGGCGAAACGCGACGGGAGGGGAGAGCGATGGGACAGGAGCAAACGCGCACGGACGCGGCACGTATGGACGCGCCGCAAGCCGGGCGAGAAGGGCGCGACGCCGTGGCGGGGGAGACCCTGCAGGACGCATGCCGCACCTTTGCCCGGGCCCTTGGCGGCCGTAGCCGCGCGTGGGTCGTTGCGGCGCCGGACGTCGCGGACGTGGCACGCCGGCTGGGAATCGACCCGACGGCCGTGGTGGAGCCCCTCGGCGGGACGCCCATCCGCATGCGCGACGTGCGGACGCTGGCGCGCCGCCGTGACGAGGCACCCGCCGCCGAGCGCATTCCGCTTGCGGTTGACGTGAGCCTGACGTCCGCACTGGGATGCCCCGCCGGCAGGCTGGGGGCGGACGTTGCCCTCGCCTCGCTCGACCGCGTCATCTGCCAGCCCGGCTGCGGCATGGCGATGGTGGGCCTCCGCCGCGAGGCCCTGCAGGGAAGGGATGGCTGCGCCGGCATGGCGGACGTGGCGTCTGCGCTGCCCGTGCCGGACGGGCAGCGGCTGCGCGCGCTTGCGGCCGGCATGGCGACCTTCGACGAGCGCCGCCGCCGCGCGAACGACGTCGCGCAGGTCATGGCGGCATACCTGCGCTGCCACCCCGTGGTGCGCGACGTGCGCTACCCCGGCCTCACGGACGACCCCTCGTACGAGGCCGCGGCCGCGAACCTGGAGGACGGCTTCGGTCCCGCCGTCGACGTGCTCGTGGATGCGGACGTCGCGTGGCGCGCGGTGGGCCGCGGCGTGGACGGCTCCGTCGACCTGTGCGGACGATACGTGCCCGGCGCCACGGCAAGCCGCGTGCGGCGCCTGGCCACGGCCGCGGGCGGCGCGTGGCTCAGGGTCGAGTGCGGCTGTGGGGACGCGAGGGAGCTCGTGGCCGCGGCGGAGGCTCTTCTCCGCCCGTAGGCCCTGCGGCCATCGTAGTGGACGGACGGCCCCGTGCCCGTCCGTGCTATACGCTACGCGCGCCTGTCGTAGCGCGCGAAGTCAAACGCGACGCCCGCCTTCGTGACGCCGCCGTCCTCGCGCTCGGCGAGCACCCACGAAGGGTCCTCGTCCAGGTTTGGGAAGAACGCGTCCGCGCCGGGCACCACCGTGTCGTTTCTGGTGACGTAGCAGCTGGAGCAGCGGGAAAGAAGGGCGCGGTACAGCGACTCGCCGCCTATGAGCCACACGCGCGCGTCCGCGGACGTCGCGTCGAGCGCGGCCTGCGGAGACGTCACCACGTCCACCGTCGTGCCCGCGGGGAGGTCCTCCGCCTTGGGCGGCACGTAGGCGGCGTCGTGCGTCACGATCACGTTGCGGCGGCCCTTGAGAGGACCTCCCGGGAAGCTCTCGTAGGTCTTCCGGCCCATGACGCAGGTGCAGCCGCGCGTGAGCTCCACGAAGCGGTGCATGTCCGCCTTGTTGCGGACCAGCAGCCTGCCGTCTTTGCCGATGGCCCAGTCGCGCGTGACGGAAACGATGGCGTCCATGGTCCTCCTAGATCGCTATGGGGATGTCCTTCACCTGCGGGCCGTGGCTGTAGCCCTCCACGATGAGGTCGTCGGTCGTGAAGTCGTAGAAGTCGTGCACGTACGGGTTCAGGCGCACCTTCGGGGCGGGGTAGGTCGGCCTGCTGATGAGCTCGCGCACGATGTCGACGTGGCGGTCGTAGATGTGGGCGTCCGCGATCATGTGAACCAGCTCGCCGGCGTGCATGTCGCTCACCTGCGCCACCATCATCAGAAGGATGGCGTACTGGCACACGTTCCAGTTGTTCGCGGCAAGCACGTCCTGGCTGCGCTGCACCAGCACCATGTTCAGCGTGGGCTTGTCGTCGCCGGGCCGTTCCGTCACGTTGTAGATCGCGTTGTACGCGCACGGGTACAGGTGCATCTCGGACAGGTCGGAGAACGTGTACAGGTTCGTCATGATCCTGCGGCTGAACGGGTTCTCGCGCAGGTCCTTCAGCACGCGGTCCATCTGGTCGAAGTCGCCGTCAGCGTAGTGGCTCACCTGGGCCACCTGGTAGCCGTACGCCTTGCCGATCGACCCGTCCTCGTCTGCCCACTCGTCCCAGATGTGCGGCTTCAGGTCGTGGATGTTGTTCGACTTGCGCTGGTAGATCCACAGGACCTCGTCCATGCAGCTCTTGAGCGCCGTGCGCCTGAGCGTGAGCGCGGGAAACTCCTCGCGCAGGTCGTAGCGGTTGCACACGCCAAACTGCTTTATGGTGTACGCCGGCGTGCCGTCCTCCCAGTGCGGGCGGACCTTCTGCCCCTCCGTCGTGGTGCCGTTCTCGATGATGTCCCGGCACATGGAGATGAAGATGTCGTCAGCCTTGCTCATGCGTGCCTCCTTCGTGGATGCTGCCCTGGCTCCATCAGCCGTCCTGGTCGTCGTAGGTGTTCCATGCGTCGGAGTCGTCAGAGTACCCCGTACGCGCCGTCGGGCACGTCAAGCTCAATCGTGTCCGAGTGACGTCCCAGCTCGTTCAGGAGGGCGAACCTCGTGACGCCCGCGACGAACCCTCCAAGCGCGTTCGCCAGAAGGAGAAGGACCACCACGCCGACCGCGGCGATCACCACCGGCTTCGCGCCGGAGTTCGCGTTGTCCGGCGACGTCGTGGCCGATGCCGTCTCTATCACTGCGGGGCGCGTCGCGGCGTCCGCCTGGGCCATGCTCGTCTGGTCGCTCGCGACCGGTTGGGTGTCTGGCATGTATATCCTTTCTCTAACTCAGGGCACTATCATAGCAGCTGCGGCTACAGGCGCCCCTCCGTGAACACCTCGTCCCAGCTCATGCCCAGGCTCATGACGACGTCGCGGTCCGCGGGGAGCCACCCCACGTCCAGAAGCTCGTCGCGCGTAAGCCAGCGCTCCGCCTCGTGCTCCCTCGAGTGGGGCGCCTCGCCCGCGGCGGGGGTGCACGCGAACACGTCCATGCTCAGGTGGAAGTCGTCGTAGTCGTGCTCCACGGTGTCAAGGTAGAACACGCCGCCCAGCTCGCAGCCAAGCTCCTCCCTCACCTCGCGGCGCAGCGCCTGCTCCGGCGCCTCGCCCTTCTCGACCTTGCCGCCGGGGAACTCCCAGCCGTCCTTCATGTCGCCGTATCCGCGCTGGGCGGCGTACACGCGGTCGTCCCTCCAGATGACCGCCGCCACCACGCGAACCACTGGCCTGTCGTCCTGCGTGCCCATCAGTCGCGCACCTCTATCCTCACGATCGCGTACGGCTCTCCGTCCGGCCGCGCGAGCCTGACCGTGCGGCCGCCCTCGGAGCGAAACACCTGCGGTTCCACGATGTCGTGCAAGAGCGCCATCGACTCGTACTGCACCGTGATGCGCCACGGCACGAGGGCCTGGCCCGTCTGCTCGAGCGCGTCGAGCGCCATCTGGATGTACTGCGCGTTGTTGACGTGGCCGTTCGTGTCCAGGTGCTGGCGCGTCACCGTAAGCGCGGGAGCGCATGCGAAGTCGCCCTCGACGTCGATCTTGCGCCGCGTGGGTGGCATGTCCAGGCGCGGCGTGTCCTCCAGGTAGGCCATCTGGGGCTCCGGGAACTTGATGGGCCGGCCGAGCTTCGTGTCGAACAGGAACCACAGCGAGTCCGCGCGCACGTACGGGGTGCCGTCCTGGTCCGATATGGTGAAGTTCCTGCTAGCGAGCAGGCGCTTCACGCCGTAGCACCACGTGCTGACGGCGATGGGCGTGTTGAAGCGCGGCAGGTCCTCGATCTCTATCTGCCAGGCGGAGAGAAACCACGCATAGTGGTTCCTCCTCATGTCGTCTAGGCCGATGCCAAGGCTCTCGCTCTGGAAGCACGAGCAGTCCTGCAGGTAGTTGACGAGCCCCAGAAGCGACAGCCGCGCGTCGCTTGCGCACTCGCTGTAGCGGACCCTGCTCTCGAACGTGTACATCTGTCTCCTATCGCATCGCAAAGGCCCCCGGACTCCGGGGGCCAAGGCGCTCTTGCTCCGTTGTGCTATCCCAGCTCGACGCGGTTCCTGCGGTCGAAGTACGGGCTCGCCTGGTCGACGACGAGCTTGTTGCACCGGGGGATGACGTGGGCCTTGTAGCCCATGACCATGCCGGGGATGGTGTCACCGTCCACCTGCATGGGGATGGGCGAGTCGGACCTCACCTCGATCTCGCTGCCCGAGAAGTGCTCGATGAAGGGCCTGCCGCCCTTTGCCTGCTTGTCGAAGAGCCCCGTGAAGATGGGGACGAGCAGCTGGACGGCATCGGAGGTCTCGAGCACGATAACGTCGAGCTTGCCGTCGGACATGGAGCAGTCCGGCACGATCTGGATGTCGGCCTGCATCTTGGCAGTGTTCGCGACGATGCAGGCGATGCCGTCGCGCTCGAACGTCTCGCCGTCGACGGTGATGGTGAAGTGCTCCACCTTGGGGTGGGCGTTCGCGAGGGCCGCGGTGAAGTACGCGGCCTCGCCTATGATCTGCTTGTTGGGGATGGCCTCGCGCATGAGCACGGCGTCGTAGCCCGAGCCCGCCATGAGGCCGAAGCCGCGCGAGTCGCTGTTGCCGTCCGTGTCCGTCCACGAGATCTCGCCAAAGTCCGCGCGCACGAAGTAGCCGTCGCGGCACGCCTTCGCGATGGAGGCGGGCTCCGGGGCGTTCGCGAGGTTCTCGAACACGAGGTTCGCGGTACCAGAGGGGAAGACGCAGGTCAGGACGTTGCGGTCGCGCAGCTCGTACAGCAGGCTCGTCACGGTGCCGTCGCCGCCCGAAACGACGACGAGGTCGAAGGACTCCGCGTCGCGCAGCTCCTCCTCGCCCTGCGAGTTGGAGTCGAGGCCGCGGATGACGATCTCGTCGTCCTCGCGCATGAGCGCGTGGACGAAGTCGAATACGTCGATCGAGCTCATGCCCGACTTGAGGTTGTGAACGATGAGGATGCGCACGGTGCCCTCCCGCCTTGTTATGTATCATGGTGTAGTCGCGCCGACGTCGCGAGCCATATCCACAAAGGATAGCGTAACGCCCGTCGGCGCAGGGCGAATGCTGACACAATCAACGAAAGAGCTTGCGTGTATATATCTGATTCAAAGGAGCTTGCCGCGTTCTGCGAGCGAGCCTCATCCTCGCGGGTGCTTGCCGTCGACACGGAGTTCCTGCGCGAGAAGACCTTCTATCCCAAGCTGTGCCTCATCCAGGTCGCGACGGAGGACGAGTCCGCGGCCATAGACCCCATCCTCATCCGCAACCTCTCGAGCCTGCGGGCGCTGTTCGAGGACGAGTCGATCACGAAGGTGTTCCACGCCTGCACCCAGGACCTCGAGGTCATCCTCGAGGAGATGGGCTGCATCCCCGCCCCCGTGTTCGACACGCAGGTCGCGGCCGCGTTTCTGGGCTACCGCCAGCAGATAGGCTACGGCGCCCTCGTGGAGGCGTGCTGCGGCGTGAGGCTCCCGAAGGCGGAGTCGCTCACGGACTGGTCGAGGCGCCCCCTCGACCCCGAGCAGCTGCAGTACGCGGAGGACGACGTACGCTACCTGCCCGGCATATACCGGCAGATGACGGAGGAGCTCACGCGCCGCGGCAGGATATCGTGGATTGCCCCCGAGATGGCCGAGGTCACGAGTCGCGAGCACTTCTCGCGCCCCCCGGAGCTCGCGTACCTGCACCTGAAGCGCTCCGGCTCGCTCACGCGCAAGCAGCTTGCCGTCGCGCGCGAGGTGAGCGCGTGGCGCGACGTGGTCGCGGCGGACCGCAACATCCCGCGCAAGTGGGTCGTGTCCGACGAGGTCATCATCGAGTCGTGCAAGCGGGTGCCGCGCTCCGTGGACAGGCTGCGCCGCATCCGCGGCACGGAGCAGCTGAGCGCGAAGGACGCGCAGGGCATGGTCGACGCCGTGGGCCGCGGCGTCGCGTGCCCGCCCGACGACTACCCCCAGACGAAGCGCCACGACCGCCCGTCCGCCGAGACGGAGAGCGTCGTGGACCTCATGTACGCGATGCTCCGCCTGATATCCGAGAAGAGCGGCGTCGCCACGCAGGTGATCGCGACGAGGGACGACCTGCTCGACGTCGCGAGCGGCAGGAAGGGGTCGCGGCTCATGAAGTCGTGGCGCTACGAGCTTGCCGGACGTGAGCTGGAGGGGCTGCTTTCCGGCAGCGTCGGGCTCACCGTGAAGGACGGCAGGGTGGAGCTGCTGTAGCCTCGGGCACGCCTCTCGTGCCGGATTCGCGCGCGGCGAGCCCGACCGGCGACGCGGCTTACAGCAAATCGCGATTTGTTGTTTGGGTGCTGCGGCGCGGCCCCGATTGCGTTACGGGTTCGGCTCCGGGGGAATTTGTGTCCACCGCGTTGGGTACAAGGACTCCATACGTCTACTAGATCGGAGAATCACATGTACTACGGCTACGGCATGGACTACGCCTACCTAGGGATCATCATCCTCTCCATCGTCCTGGGCGGCATCACGCAGTCCTACATAAACACCCAGTACAAGAAGTGGTCGCGTGTGCCGGCGTCCATGGGCAAGACCGGCGCCCAGGTCGCGCGCGCCATGCTCGACTCGTCCGGCGCCTCGTCCGTGGGCATCGGCACCGTCGACGGCCACCTGACTGACTACTTCGACCCGCGCGACAACAACCTGCACCTCTCGAGCGAGAACTACGAGGGGGGCTCCGTCGCGTCCGTCGCCGTCGCGTGCCACGAGGCCGGCCATGCGGTCCAGACAGCGAAGGGCTACGCGTTCGGCCGCTTTCGCACGGCGCTCGTGCCCGTCATAAACTTCACGTCGCGCACGTGGGCGATCGTCCTCGTCATCGGCATGGTGCTCGGCATCGCCGGCCTCACGCAGCTCGCAGTCGCGTTCTTCGCGTTCTCCGTGCTGTTCCAGCTCGTGACCCTCCCGGTCGAGATTGACGCGTCGCGCCGGGCCGTGCGCTACCTCTCCACGGCGGGCGGCGGCATCGACGAGCGCGGCGCGCGCCAGGTGCTGACGGCCGCGGCCCTCACGTACGTCGCCGCGGCCCTCATCTCCGTGCTCCAGCTGCTGTACCTGCTCGGACGCACGGGCGACAGGAACTAGCCGTGGGTGCTGCACAGGAGGGGCCGCTCTCGGTGCACGAGGCGGTCACCGTCGCCGGCGCGCACGTGGACGCCATACCCTCGCTCGTCGTAACGGGCGAGGTCAGCGGCTTCCGCGGCCCCAACGCGCGCTCTGGGCACTGCTACTTCCAGCTGAAGGACGACCAGTCCGCCATGGACGCCATCGTGTGGCGCGGCACGTACCAGAAGTGCGGCTTTGCGCTCAGGGATGGCCTGAAGGTCGTCATGGGCGGCAAGTTCAACGTGTACAAGGGCTCGGGCAGGCTCTCGTTCGTCGCGCGCACGGTGAGCCTCGCGGGCGAGGGCGCACTCAGGCAGAAGGTCGCGGAGCTCGCGCGCAGGCTCGAGGCAGAGGGCCTCATGGCGCAGGAGCGCAAGAGGCCCATCCCGCGCTTCTGCACGCGCGTGTGCGTCGTGACGTCGCTCTCCGGCAGCGTGATCGACGACGTGAAGCGCACGCTCGCGCGGCGAAACCCCCTCGTCCAGATTCAGGAGGTCGGCTGCTCCGTGCAGGGGCCCGGTGCGCCGGCGACGATCATCCGCGCGCTTCGCGTCGCCGCGGAGGCGCGGCCGGACGCCATCCTGCTCGTAAGGGGTGGCGGGTCCTTCGAGGACCTCATGACCTTCAACGACGAGGCGCTTGCGCGCGCCGTCGCGGCCAGCCCCGTGCCCGTCGTCACGGGCATCGGGCACGAGCCGGACACGTCCATCTGCGACATGGTGTCCGACAGGCGCTGCTCCACGCCCACGGCCGCGGCCGAGTCCGTGGCGCCCGCGCTCGAGGAGATCGTGGGCATGATAGAGGACCGCAGGACGCGCCTCGTGCGCACCATGCAGGGCATCGTCAGGTCAGACGTCGCGGCCGTCGACCAGCTGGACGGCTCTTCTCGCGTGGCGATGCGGGCGTACCTCGACAAGAGGCGCCTGTACGTGGAGTCCATGGCGTCGCGCAAGTGCCTGACGGACCCGTACGCCACCATCGAGGACAGGTCCGCCCAGCTCAACATGACGGAGGAGCGTCTCGCGGCCTCGATGCCCCGGCTGATCTCCCGTCTTGCGGACGGCGTCGAGGGCGACGCGCGATCGCTTCGAGGCGCCATGCCGGGCGCGCTCGCTCGTGCCGAGAAGGGCGTGTCCCAGAGCGGACGCGCGCTCGGCGTGCTGGGAACGAGGCTGCTCGCACCGTACGAGAGCGGGCTTGCGCGCATGGCGGGACAGCTGGACGCGCTCTCGCCGCTGAGGGTGCTCGGCAGGGGGTACGCGATCGCGCGGGGGCCGGCCGGCCACGTCGTGAGCGACGCCTCGAGGCTCGCCCCCGGCGACGCGGTGAGCGTGCTTCTGGGCAAGGGCTCGTTCGAGGCGACGGTGAGCACCGTCGACACCGCGGGGAAATCCGCACCGGAACGCTGACGTAACGCATGCAACTTGGAGGAGACATGGCAGAGACCGAGTTCAGGAACATTGACGAGATGAGCTTCAAGGAGGCCTCCATCGAGCTGGAGCAGATCGTGAGGTCGCTCGAGGTGGGCGATCTGGAGCTCGAGGAGTCGCTCGCGCGCTACACGAGGGGCGTCGAGCTCCTGAAGAGCCTGCGCGAGCGCCTCGCGAACGCGGAGCAGAAGGTCCAGGTGCTGATGGACGCGTCCGACACGGACGTGAAGGCGGACAGCACCGCGGCGCCGGCGACGGCGTTCCTGGACGACTAGACGGCTTTCGGCAGGCGGAGAACGCAAGCAAGGGAGAGTGCCAGCATGGCCAAGAAGGACGACTGCATCTTCTGCAAGATCGCGAACCACGACATCGAGTCCGACTACGTGTACGAGGACGACCTCGTGTGCGCGTTCAAGGACATGAACCCCCAGGCCCCGGTGCACGTGCTCGTGGTGCCGAAGGACCACTACGACAACATCGTGGACGACGTTCCCGGCGAGGTCCTCGCCGCGATGGCGAACGCGATCAAGGAGGTCGCGAAGAGGACCGGCATCGACAAGACCGGCTTCCGCGTCATCGCGAACACCGGCGAGGCGGCGGGCCAGACGGTCATGCACCTGCACATGCACGTGCTGGGCGGAGAGCCCCTCGGCGAGAGGATCATCTAGCCTGATCTCCACGGATATGGTGGAGCTATGGCCCGCGGCACCTTTTTCCTGTGGCGAAAGAGGTGCTGCGGGTTTAATATGTCCAAGGTTCTTTAGTCATTTGGGCTTATCGAAGCTATGCGGTCATGCACCGCGCGAGAGGAGACTCATGATAGTACTCGTGATCAACGCCGGCAGCTCTTCGCTGAAGTACCAGCTGCTCGACACCACGACCAAGAAGGTCTATGCAAAGGGCAACTGCGAGCGCATCGGCATCGACGGCTCCTTCATCGGTCACGAGGAGAACGACGGCGGCAAGCAGAAGCTGGAGGTCGCCCTCCCTGACCACAAGACCGCCATCAAGCACGTCTTCGACATCCTGGCTGAGGCGGGCTTCGACACCGACAAGATCGAGGGCATCGGCCACCGCGTCGTTCAGGGCGGCTGGTACTTCCCCGAGTCCAAGGTCGTCACCGACGAGACCCTGGGCTGGGTGCGCGAGGTCGCGCCCCTGGCGCCGCTGCACAACTACGCAGAGGCCGACGTCATCGAGATCTGCCGCGAGATGTTCCCCTCCATCGGCAACGTGATCGTCGCCGACACCTCGTTCCACTACAACATGCCCGAGAAGGCCTGGCGCTACGCGCTGCCGCGTGACGTGGTCGACAAGCTGCACATCCGCAAGTACGGCGCTCACGGCACCTCTCACCGCTACATCTGGAAGACCACGAGCGAGTTTTTGAACGGCGACGTCCACAAGCTCGTCTCCTGCCACCTCGGCTCCGGCGCGTCCCTCTCCGCAATCGAGGACGGCCACGACATGGACACCACCATGGGCCTCACGCCGCTCGACGGCCTCATCATGGGCACCCGTTGCGGCACCATCGACCCCGCCACCGTCTGCTACCTCCAGCGCGTCGGCGGCTACTCCGTGGACGAGGTCGACACCATGATGAACAAGCAGTCCGGCCTGCTCGCCGTCTCCGGCGTCTCGTCCGACTCGCGCGACATCGAGGCCGGCGCGCACAACGGTGACGCCAACTGCCAGATGGCACTCGACATGTTCTATTACCGCACGAGCCAGCTCATCGCCGAGATGGCGCAGTCCATGCACGGCTTCGACACCATGGTCTTCACGGCCGGCATCGGCGAGAACTCCGCCGAGATGCGCCTGGGCGTCGCGAAGGAGCTCGAGTGGCTCGGCGTCAAGATCGACGAGAAGGCCAACGAGGTCCGCTCCGACGAGCCGCGCGTCATCAGCACCGACGACTCCAAGGTGAAGGTGCTCGTCGTCCCGACGAACGAGGAGCTCATGATCGCCCTCGACGTCGAGGCGCTGCTCGGCTAGAACTCAGCCTTCGGCCAAAGGGCCGCTGGGCGAGAAGAGCGCAAGAAACGGGGCGGATGGTGATACGGGTCGCCATCCGCCCTTTGTCGTGCCGGCCCGTTGTCTGGGCGAAATCTCACGTGCAAGGTCGCGGAGCGTCTCTGCGCGCCGCGCGGACGCTCGCTTGGAATGGGCGCGGCCCTACAGGGGCATGAGCGAGAACGACCACGCGCGCCTCTCGCCCGGCGCAAGCGTCGTCATGCCGCGCTTGTGCTCGAACTCGTCGTCCTCGTCGGTCGCGGTGGCGCAGCCGGTCCAAGGCTCGAGCGCCACGAAAGGCGCGTCGTTTGCGGCGGACCAGACGCCCAGGTAGTCGAAGCCGTCGAAGTCGACCTGCATGCCGTGGCCGGCGGGTCCCACCAGCCGCACGGAGCGGTCGGGCACGTCCTCGAACACGAGCGTGTCCACGTCGAACAGACGGTGCGTCAGCGCGAGCGTGTCGGCGTCTTCCAGGAGCTGGAAGCGGTCCTGGAAGTTCAGCAGGCCGGTCGACGTGTCGATGCGAGGGCTCGCGTACGTCCACGGCCGCGGAAACTCGAGGCGGTAGTCCGAGAAGGACTCGCCCTCGTCGCCGGCGACGGGGACGTTGAACGCGGGGTGTCCGCCGAGCACGAACGGCAGGGGAGAGTCGCCGGTGTTCGTGACCGCAAACGTCTGGGTGAGGCGTCCGTCTGCGGCCGCGTAGGTCATGTCGAGCTCGAAGTCGTACGGGAAGGACTGGCGCGTGGCGGCGGAGGAGCGAAGGCGGAACGCGAGCGTGCCGTCCGTGGAATCCAGCGCGTCGAACTCGCAGTTGCGCGCGAGGCCGTGGCGCCCCAGGCGCACCTCGCCCCCGCGGGAGTGGGCGCGGTCGTCGCGGATGTTGCCGACGATGGGGAAGAGCACGGGCGCCCTGCGCGGCCACCACGTGGGGTCTCCCTGCCACAGGTACTCGCGCCCGTCCTTGCGCAGGCTCATGAGCTGCGCGCCCTTGGAATCGACCGTGAACGCGAGGCCGCCGGCCTCGCACGAGTGCAACGACATGACTCCTCCTTCTGGCATGCGGCCCAAGGCGCGGATGGCAGATCTTCTCGGCCGCCGAATCTTGCGGATGACTTGATTGTAAACTCTCTTCTAACTTGCCGGTAATAGGTTCAAAATGTCATATGTGAAGAGTCCATGTTCGTCTTTTGGAGGTCCAATGGTAATTGAGGAGCTTGCAAAGTACGGCATCAACCACACCGATGACAGGACGGTCATAGACGGCTCCACGGCGGCGCTCGTCGAGAAGGCGCTCGAGCGCGGAGAGGGAACCCTCACGGAGACGGGTAGCCTGCGCGTCATCACGGGCGCGTACACGGGCCGCTCCCCGCACGACCGCTTCATCGTCGACACGCCGGACGTTCACGACAAGATCGCCTGGGGCAGCGTGAACGTGCCGTTTACGGTCGAGGGGTACGAGAAGATCAGGGCGGAGGTCATCGGCTACCTATCGGAGCGCAGAATCTTCATGGTCCACGCGCTGGCCGGCGCCGACCGCCGCTACGCCCGCAAGGTGCTGGGCCTGTGCGAGCTCGCGAGCCAGGCGCTCTTCATGAGGCAGATGCTCGTGCGCCCGACGGAGGAGGAGCTCGAGGACTTTGGCGACGCTGACTTCGTCGTGATGGCAGCCCCGATGCTGAAGCTCGACCCGAAGGAGTACGGCACGAACTCCGAGGCCGCGGTGCTCCTGAACTTCGAGCGCCACGAGATCCTTGTTGTGGGCACGCAGTACTCCGGCGAGATCAAGAAGTCGATCTTCTCGATGATGAACTACCTGCTCCCGGTCGAGAACAACGTCCTGAGCATGCACTGCTCGTGCAACATGAACCCCCGCAGCCACGGCACCACGGTGTTCTTTGGGCTTTCCGGCACCGGCAAGACCACGCTTTCCGCCGCGGAGGACAGGCTCCTCATTGGCGACGACGAGCACGGCTGGGCGGATGACTCCGTCTTCAACATCGAGGGCGGCTGCTACGCGAAGACCATCAACATTACGCCCGAGACCGAGCCGCAGATCTTCAACGCGATCAAGTTCGGCTCCATCTGCGAGAACGTCGTGATCGACGCGAAGACCCGCAAGCCCGACTACTTCGACACGTCGCTCACCGAGAACGGTCGCGTCGCATACCCCGTTGAGTTCATCGACAACGCCGTGGTGAGGGGCGTCGCCAAGCGCACCCCGGACGTCGTGATATTCCTGACGTGCGACGCGTTTGGCGTGCTGCCCCCGATCTCGAAGCTGGACGAGAACTCGGCCATGTACCACTTCATGACCGGATTCACCTCGAAGGTCGCCGGCACGGAGCGCGGCATCAAGGAGCCTACGCCCACGTTCTCGTCGCTGTTTGGCGAGCCGTTCATGCCGCTTGACCCCATGGTGTACGCGGAGATGCTCGGCAAGCGCATCAGCACGGGCGGCACGCGCGTCTACCTGGTGAACACCGGCTGGAGCGGCGGCCCCTACGGCGTGGGCAGCCGCGTGAAGCTGAAGTACACGCGCCGCATGGTCGAGGCCGCGCAGTCCGGCATCATCGACGAGTGCGAGTTCGTGCACGACGACCGCTTCAACGTGGACGTGCCGACGGAGTGCCCCGGCGTTCCCGCGGAGCTGCTGAACCCGAAGGCCACGTGGGCGGACGGCGACGCATACGAGAGGACCGCGGAGAAGCTCGCGCGCATGTTCGAGGAGAACGCCCAGAAGCGCCTGACCTCCATGACGGAGGAGGTGCGTGCGGCAGGCCCGCATCCTCTGTCAAAGTAGCGAAACCGCGGCGGAGATTGCATCAAATTGGTTGTTCACCGTCGAATTTTGACATCTTACCGACGAATAAATGACCATCAATCGCTAGTCATATAGGTTATTGAGGGGGGCGCTGTCCGGCGTCCCCCTGTTTTTTTGGGAGCCGTCGAGGCTCCCGACGACTTGCCACGATTGGGGGAACTATGGCAAGAATGCACGTAATGGAACGTAGCGAGGCGCAGCAGATCATGGACGAGCTGCACGATGCGGTTGGTCGGCGCCTTGCGGTGAGCTCGCTGGCGCCTTGCCCGGTGGAGTTCACGATGGCCTTCGTCGACATGTGCTCGACGCAGAGCTGCGGAAAGTGCACGCCGTGCCGCGTGGGCCTGAGGATGCTTCGGCACATGCTGTCGGACGTGCTCACCGGCAAGGCCACCATGCAGACGCTGGATGACATCGAGAGGCTCGCGAGGAGCATCTACCTGTCCGCCGACTGCGCCATCGGCTACGAGGCGGGTGCGATGGCGCTGAAGGCCATCCGCGGCTTCCACGACGACTTCGTTCACCACGTCACGCAGCGCGCCTGCGGGTTTACGCAGTCCCAGCTCGTGCCGTGCGTGTCCGGATGCCCGGCTGGCGTCGACATCCCGGGCTACATCGCGCTCGTGCGCGCCGGCAGGAACACCGACGCCGTGAGGCTCATCCGCAAGGACAACCCGCTGCCCCTGGTCTGCGGCCTCGTGTGCGAGCACCCGTGCGAGATGAACTGCCGCCGCGGCATGGTCGACGACCCGATGAACATCCGCGCCATCAAGCGCTACGCGTGCGAGCACATGGAGGGGGACTACGCCCCCAGCATGGCGGAGCCCACCGGAAAGAGGATCGCCGTCGTGGGCGGCGGCCCGGCCGGCCTGAGCTGCGCCTACTACCTCACGCTCATGGGGCACCACGTCACGATCCTAGAGCAGCGACACCACCTTGGCGGCATGCTGCGCTACGGCATCCCGGCGTACAGGCTCCCGCGCGAGCGCCTGGAGGGCGAGATCCAGTGGATCCTGGACCGCGGCATCGACGTCGAGCTCGACACGTCCGTGACGGACGTCGCGGCACTGCGCGAGAAGTACGATGCCGTGTACCTGGCGATCGGCGCCCACGCCGACAAGAAGCTCGGGCTCGAGGGCGAGGACGCCGACGGCGTCGAGTCCGCCGTGCAGATGCTGAGGGCCGTGGGCGACGGAGAGATGCCCGACTACACCGGACAGCGCGTGTGCGTCGTGGGCGGCGGCAACGTCGCGATGGACGTCGCGCGCACGAGCGTGCGCTGTGGCGCGGAGAAGGTCTCCATCATCTACCGCCGTCGCGTGGCGGACATGACCGCGCAGGACGAGGAGATCGCCGGCGCCCAGGCGGAGGGCTGCGAGCTGCTGGAGCTTAACGCGCCGCTGCGCATCTCCGTCGGCGAGGACGGCAAGGTGAACGGGCTCGTGGTGCAGCCCCAGATCATCGGCGAGGTGAAGAGGGGCCGTCCTTCTCCGCGTCCTGCGGATAAGCCGGAGGTGACCATCCCCTGCGAGCGCGTGATGGTGGCCATTGGCCAGGCGATTGACTCGAAGCCGTTCGAGGAGCATGGCGTCCAGACGAAGTGGGGGCGCATCGTGACCGACGCCGCGGCGGAGGTACCGGGGCTCGACGGCGTGTTCTCGGGAGGCGACTGCCAGACCGGCCCGGCCACGGTGATCCGCGCGATCAACGCCGGCAAGGTCGCGGCGGGCAACATCGACGGCTACCTGGGCTTCGAGCACAAGATCGAGCTCGACGTGGACATCCCGCAGGTGCAGTTCCAGGGGAAGATGGAGTGCGGCCGCTGCGAGACCACCTTCCGCGAGGCGGAGGAGCGCAAGGGCGACTTTGACGAGATCGAGAACGGCCTCACGACCGAGGAGGTCATGCAGGAGTGCTCCAGGTGCCTGCGTTGCGACCACTTTGGGTACGGCGCGTTCCGTGGCGGGAGGATCGTGGAATGGTAGAGCAGCTCAAGACGAAGGTCTTCGCGAGGGACGCGGAGAGGATCGTGACCGTCACGGTCGACGGCAAGCAGGTGCAGGTGCCCGGCAACACGACGATTCTGGACGCGTGCCGCAAGGCGGGCCAGAACGTCCCGACGCTCTGCTACCTGAGGGGCATCAACGAGATCGGCTCGTGCCGCGTGTGCGTGGTCGAGGTCGAGGGCGTGGACCAGCTGGTGGCCTCGTGCAACAACTACGTGCTGGACGGCATGAGCATCAAGACGAACAGCCCGAAGGTGCGCCTCGCGCGCCGCGAGAACGTGATGCTCTTGCTGGCGCAGCACGACACCACGTGCACCACGTGCGCGAGGGGCGGCAACTGCAAGCTGGCGGAGGTCTCGAACGACCTGGGGATCATCGACTTCCCGTACAAGAGCATCCTGACGAACACCCCGTGGCCGCACGACTTCCCGCTCATCCGCAACAACGACAAGTGCATACGCTGCATGCGCTGCATCCAGATCTGCGACAAGGTGCAGGCCTCCCACGTCTGGGGCATCACGAACCGCGCGACCCACACCCTGGTGGACGTTGCCGGCGGCGCGAACATCCACGACGTGGACTGCACGCTGTGCGGCCAGTGCATCACGCACTGCCCGACGGGCGCCCTGCGCGAGCGCGACGACGTCATGCGCGTGTATGACGCCCTCGCCGACCCGGACGTCACCACGATCGTGCAGATAGCGCCCTCGGTCAGGACGAGCTGGGCCGAGCACTGGGGGCTTTCGGACGACAAGGCCACCATCGAGCACATGGTGGCGGCGCTGCGCCCGATGGGGTTTGACTACATCGTGAACACGGACTTCTCGGCGGACCTCACCATCATGGAGGAGGGGACCGAGCTTCTGGAGCACATGCGCAGGAACGCGAACGGCGGCTCCGGCTTCCCCATGTTCACGTCGTGCTGCCCGGGCTGGGTGCGCTTCGTGAAGGCGCACTACCCGGAGCTGGTGGACGACGTGTCGACGAGCAAGAGCCCGCAGCAGATGTTTGGCGCGGTGGTGAAGAGCTACTATGCCGAGATGCTGGGAATCGACCCGCACAAGATCTTCTCGCTGTCCATCATGCCGTGCGTCGCGAAGAAGGCGGAGTGCGCGTACCCCAACATGAACGACGCGTGCGGCGACCCGGACGTGGACTGCGTGCTGACGGTGCGCGAGGTGTCGCGCATGCTGCGCGCCGACCACGTGGACGTGGCGAACCTAGAGCCCGAGCCGTTTGACGAGCCGCTTGGCTATGGCACGGGCGCCGGCATCATCTTTGGCGCGACAGGAGGCGTCATGGAGGCGGCCCTGAGGACCGCGTACCACATCGTGACGGGCAAGGTGCCGAAGGACGACATGTTCGACGAGGTCAGGGGCCTGAAGGGCTGGAAGGAGGCCACGTTCGACATGGACGGCACCAAGGTCCGCGTCGCGGTGGCGTCCGGCCTGCAGAACGCGAAGGAGCTGTGCGACGCCATCCTGAGCGGCGAGGTGAGCTACGACTTTGCCGAGGTCATGGCATGTCCCGGCGGCTGCGTGGGCGGCGGCGGGCAGCCCATACACGACGGCGAGGAGCTCGCGGGAGCGCGCGGCAAGGTGCTGTACGGCCTGGACCGTGTGGCTAAGTATCGCAATTCCTACGAGAATCCGGACATCGTGAGGTGCTACGAGGAGTACTTTGGCGAGCCCATGAGCGAGCGCGCCGAGAGGCTCCTGCACACGGACCAGCACGGCTGGATGATGCCTGCGGAGTGGATTCGCCAGGCGGAGGAGGCGCCCGCGGCGGGGGAGTAGCCCGCGCGGCGTCGCATGGGCGCCGCGACCGCGAGGCATAGGCCAACGAGGCAGGCGAGGGCGGGCCGGGGTGGATGCTCCGGCCCGCCCCCTTGTGCTTCTCGGCGTTCCGTTGGTACGTGGCGTGCCTACGAACGCACGATTTGGCTCGGTGGGCGGCGTATGTTGACACATTGTCAAAACTGTTCGTTGCTACACAGACCCTTCACATATACCATCTGGGCGTAAGTTGACACGGTGTCAGCGAAGGAGGTGGCGATGTCGAAGGCAGAGGCGGCGGAGGCAAGGCGCGAGCAGATCGTCCGCGCGGCACGCGAGCTGTACGAGGAGCGCGGCATCGACCGCACCTCCGTGACGGACATCGCGGCGCGCGCCAGCATGACGCGAAGCCTGTTCTACCACTACTTCACGCACAAGGACGAGGTCACAGCCGCCATCCTGGACGGATACGTGCAGGGCTTCGTGGAGGCCGTGCGGCAGTGGGACGAGAAGCGCGTGCGCGGCGACGTCGCGGGCGCGCTCGGGAGCTGCGTCGCCATGCTGAGGCTGCACCTCTTCGACAGGGACTCGTTTCGCACCGACCTTCGCAAGAGCCAGAACGCCCAGCTCTACCAGCGCTTCAGCCAACAGGTCGCAAGCACGCTCGCCACGTACTTCTCGTCCGTGGTCGTGCCCGAGTACGCGTGCTACCACCACGTGGAGGTGCGCCATCCCTACGAGGAGTTCTACCTGCTGATCATCGGCCTCATGAGCTACATGAGGACCCATCCCGAGGCGCCGGACGAGCTCGTGGCGGACCTGATTTCCGACACGCTCCACCTAGACCTCGACCCAACCAACACCGCGGACTAGCCGCGCCGCGCGCGACGGCTTGCACGTGCCTGTCAGCCTCTCGAGAGGGGAAGTGTCATGTTGTTCGACCACAGTGCCAACCTGCCGTTCCAGCTTCTGGGCTGGGTGATGGTCTTCGTGGGGCTCATCGTGCTCAACGAGTTCGCCCGCAGGTCAAAGCTCGGCGGAATCGTGATGTTTGGCGTGCTGCCCGTCGCGATGACCGTGTACTGCGTCGCGATCGCCGTCGGCGTGGCCCAGGGCCAGCAGTGGGCGCTCACCAACCCGACGCACGTGTACCAGAACAGCTGGTTCCACTACGCGAAGGTGTATGCCGCGCTCGCCGGCTGCATAGGCTTCATGGCGATCAAGTACGAGTGGGGGAAGCTGGGCAAGGCCAGGTGGTTCCGCGCCTTCCCGTTCGTGATCGTCGCCATCAACATCCTGATCGCCGTGTGCTCCGACTTCGAGAGCGCGTACCACTACTTCGCGCTTGGCCAGTCCACGTGGGTCACGTCCGAGGGCGCCAAGCAGCTTGCCGGCTGGAACAACGTGTTCAACGGCGTCGCGGGCCTCATCAACATCTTCTGCATGACGGCGTGGTGGAGCGTGTACTCCTCCAAGGACGGCCGCGACATGCTCTGGCCCGACATGACGTGGGTCTTCATCGTGGCGTACGACGTCTGGAACTTCTGCTACACCTACAACTGCCTGCCGCACCACGCCTGGTACTGCGGCCTTGCCCTGCTGCTTGCGCCCACGGTGGCCAACGCCCTGTGGAACAAGGGCGCCTGGATCCAGAACCGCGCGAACACGCTTGCCATCTGGTGCATGTTCGCCCAGGTGTTTCCCGCGTTCCAGGAGAAGTCCGTCTTCGTGACGCACTCGACGCTGAACCCGGCCGTCGCGACCGCCGTCTCCGTCGTCGCGCTCGCGGCGAACGTCGCGGCCATCTGCTACATCGCGTACCGCGCGAAGAAGCTTGGCGTGAACCCGTACAAGCAGGACGTCTTCCGCGGCACGCGCGACTGGGAGCAGGCAACTGCCCGCCGCGCCGACGTGGCGTAGGCCCGCGCGCCCGCGCTTGCGGGCATGACATAAAGAAGTGGGGGCGCCGTCGCAGCACGTGGTCTGCGGCGGCGCCCCCGTTGCGCACGGAGCGCGTGCGCGGGTCGCTTAGTGGCGGCTACTCTGCCATCTGGGCCTGGACCGCGGTGATGGCCACGACGCCCACGATGTCGTCTGCGGAGCACCCGCGCGAGAGGTCGTTCACCGGCTTCGCGATGCCCTGCAGGATCGGGCCGTACGCCTGGGCGCCGGCGAAGCGCTGGACGAGCTTGTAGCCGATGTTGCCGGCCTCGAGGTCCGGGAAGACCAGGACGTTCGCCTTGCCGGCGACGGCAGACCCCGGGGCCTTCAGCGCGGCGACGGACGGCATGAGCGCCGCGTCGAGCTGCAGGTCGCCGTCGACGGAGAGCTCGGGCGCCTTCTCGTGGGCGAGCTCGGTCGCCTCCTGGACCTTCGTCGGCACCTCGCCCTTGGCGGAGCCCATGGTGGAGAAGGACAGTATGGCCACCTTCGGCTGGGTGCCCATGTACTTCTCCCACGAGCCCGCGGACGCGATGGCGATCTCGGACAGCTCGTCCGCCGTGGGGTCGATGTTCAGGCCGCAGTCGGCGAACAGCAGGGTGCCGTCCTCGCCGTACTCCGCCTTGTCGGTGCACATGATGAAGAACGCAGACACGAGCTTCGTGCCGGGGGCGGTCTTCAGGATCTGCAGCGCCGGGCGCAGCGTGTTTGCGGTGGAGTGGCAGGCGCCGGAGACCAGGCCGTCGGCGTCGCCCATCTTGACCATCATGGTGCCGAAGTAGGTGGCGTCGTTCATCTGCTCCATGGCCTCGGGCAGCGTGACGCCCTTCTTCTTGCGGAGCTCGGCGAAGGCGGCGGCGTACTCGTCGTGCTTCTCGGCGTTGCGCGGGTCGATCACCGTGACGCCCGGCACGTCGATCTTGCTGGGGTCGCCTAGGATGATGAGGTTCGCCAGGCCCTCGGCGACGATCTTCTTCGCGGCCTCGATGGTCCTGGGATCCTCGCCCTCGGGCAGGACGATCGTCTTCTTGCTGGACTTGGCAGCCTTCTTCATTCTTTCCAGAAAATCGCTCATTAAAGCTCCTTTGCCTTGCCACGCGCGGCCAAAGCCACGCACTTGAACGACGATTGTGCACGTCGGCTGGGTATTTTCCCCGGCAGTCCTGTATTATATGCCCTCGTGATAGAATCGGCTCCGTGAACGCCCGCCGCGCGCGGGCCAGAGCAATGGTTGCTGCCGTGGATGGCGGCGCCGGTACATGAAGGGAATCAATCGACATGGGTATCACCAAAGGTCTTCCCGAGGGCTTCAACCCCCAGAACTACGACGTCATCGTCGTGGGCGCGGGATTCGCCGGCGCTGTCTGCGCACGTCGCCTTGCGGAGGCCTGCGGCGACAAGGTTGCCATCATCGAGCGCAGGGACCACATCGCCGGCAACGCGTACGACTGCCTGGATGACGCCGGGGTGCTGATTCACAAGTACGGTCCGCACATCTACCACACCCAGAGCGAGCGCGTGCACGAGTACCTTTCGCGCTTCACGGAGTGGACGGACTACAACCACAAGGTGCTGGCGAACATCCACGGCACGCTGATGCCCGTGCCCTTCAACCACCAGTCCCTGAAGCTCGCGTTTGGCGACGAGAAGGGCGAGCACCTGTACCAGAAGCTCGTGGCTGCCTTCGGCGAGGACAAGAAGGTCCCCATCATGGACCTCAGGGAGAAGAACGACCCCGAGCTCGCGGAGGTCGCGGACTACGTGTACGAGAACGTCTTCCTGCACTACACCATGAAGCAGTGGGGCAAGACGCCCGACCAGATCGACCCGTCCGTCATGGGCCGCGTGCCCGTCTTCGTCGGTGACGACGACCGCTACTTCCCGAAGGCCCCGCACCAGGGCATGCCCGCCGTCTCGTACACGGACCTCTTCGAGCACATGCTCGACCACGACCTCATCTCCGTGTTCCTGGACGTGGACGCCCGCGACCTGCTCTCCCTGGGCGACGGTCACGTCAACGTGTGCGGCCAGCCGTACGGCGGCGAGGTCATCTACACGGGCGCCCTCGACGAGCTGTTTGGCTTCGACCTCGGTGCGCTTCCGTACCGCACGGTCGACATGGTGTTCGAGACCCTGGACGAGGACCAGTTCCAGCCGGTCGGCACCGTCAACTACACCGTGTCCGAGAACTTCACCCGCATCACGGAGTTCAAGAACATGACCGGCCAGGTCGTTCCCGGCAAGACCACGATCCTGCGCGAGTACTCCAGGACGTACCTGCCCGGCGTGGGCGAGACCCCGTACTACGTCATTAACGAGCCGCAGAACATCGAGCTGTACAAGCGCTACAAGGCGCGCGTGGAGGACATCCTGAACTTCCACGTCGTCGGCAGGCTCGCGGAGTACCGCTACTACGACATGGACGGCGTCACGGCCTCGGCGCTCGAGCTGTCCGACGACCTCATCTCGAACCACTAGGAACAATCGATAGGGTGCCGGCCGTCGCTTGCGCGTCGGCCGGCTTTTGGCATGTAGGAACCATATGAACAAGATTCTGAGCTTCGGGATACCCTGCTACAACTCGTCCGCGTACATGGACCACTGCATCTCGTCCATCCTCGAGGGCAGCGACTACGCGGAGGACGTCCAGATCATCGTCGTGGACGACGGCTCCGCCAAGGACGACACCCTCGCGAAGGCGCAGGACTGGGAGCGCCGGTACCCCGGCATCGTCAAGGCGGTCCACCAGGAGAATGGCGGACACGGCATCGCCGTCATGAAGGGGCTCGAGAACGCGGAGGGCACCTACTACAAGGTGGTCGACTCGGACGACTGGGTGGACGCGGACGCGCTGAAGGCGCTCCTGAGGCAGCTCAGGCGCTTCGAGGAGCTGGGCACGAGGGTGGATCTCGTCATATCCAACTACGTGTACGAGCACGTGGAGGACGGCAAGCAGAACTACGTGAGCTACGAGGCGCTCCCCAAGAACAAGATCTTCACCTGGGACGACATCGGCCACTTCAGCATGAGCAAGTACCTGCTCATGCACTCGCTCTGCTATCGTGCGGACGTGCTGCGCGACGGCGGCCTGCCCATGCCGCCCCACACGTTCTACGTGGACAACATCTATGCGTACGTGCCGTTCCCACGCTGCAAGACGTTGTACTACCTTCCGGTCGACCTCTACCGCTACTTCATCGGCCGCGAGGACCAGTCCGTCAACGAGAAGGTCCTCACCTCGCGCATCGACCACTACTGGCGCGTCGCGCGCGTCATGATGAAGTCGTACCACCTCTACGACGACATCAAGAGCGCGAAGCTCCGCAGCTACATGCTGAGCTACTTCACCATCATCATGGCGATCTGCTCCGTGTTCTCGCGCCTCTCGGACCGCCCCGACGCCATGGACGAGCTCGACAAGCTCTGGGCGGAGCTGAAGGCGTACGACCCGCGCATGTACCGTCACGCGAAGCACGGCGTCGTCGGCACGTTCACGAACCTTCCCACCAAGGTGGGCGAGAAGACCACCATCGGTCTGTACAAGGCCGCCCAGAAGCTCGTCAAGTTCAACTAGCCGCGCACGTGTCGCCGCACGCAGCACGCCGTGCGACGCGCGAGAGCCGCGTGCAAGGAGCGGGTGCCGGATAGCGTGCCGAAATGGCGCGCACAAAGGGGACCTTGTCGCAAATCGCGATTTGCGACAAGGTCCCCTTTTACGTTTTCGCAGCTAGAGGCACAAGTGACCCAATTCGCATATCGCGATATGCGAATTGGGCGAGCCGCGTCGCGCCATTCGGGACTGCGTCGCGCCCCTCAGGCCCGCACGTCGCGCATGGCCGCTATCCCAGGTCGCCGCCGATCGCGACGTAGCCCTTGATGAGCTTCGTGCGGCGCTTCGTGCCAGGGGGAAAGGTCTTGTCCACCAGAGGCATGATGCCCTTGAAGATGACGCTCACCTTCGCGCGGTCGAGCTTGCCCGCGACGGTGGTCTGGGACTGCTGCAGGCGCTCCTCCAGCACGTCGGCAAACGCGCTCCTCTTGGCATAGTCCCAGAAGTAGGCACCCATGTCGCAGTCGGGGTAGTCCCACGGGCGGTCGTCCGGCCCGGCGTAGTGCACGATGGCGGGGTCCTGCCGCGCGGCCTCGTACTGCTCGCGGAGCTCCTCCGGGGCCTGGGCGATGATCTTCTCGCGCCTTATGCCCTTCCAGTCCATCAGGGTGTTCCAGCGCATGTCCACGCGGACGTAGTTGCCGTCGGCCAGCATGTTCAGGATGTCCTGGTCCAGCCAGCGCCACACGTGGACGGTCGACAGGCTCAGCATGTCCGCGACCGTGAACGCGTAGCGGAACGCCTCGAGGTTCATCACGAGCACGCCCGCCTGGAAGTACTGCATGGGGTCCGTGAGCTTGATCTCGTTCTCGAGGTACGGCCCGACGGTGCCGTCGTAGCCCAGCATCATGCCAACGGTGTCCGCGTCGCGCGTGGCCCCCAGGAGGCAGCCCTCGACGTCCGTGTCAAACAGCTCCGCCACGTCCGTGAGCGCCACGAGGTCGCTGTCTAGGTACACGGCCTTCTTCACGTTGGGAAGGAGCCACGGCGCCAGCAGGCGGAAGAACGTCTCGGGCCTGAAGTGGCCGTGGTGGGGGAGCTTCGTGCCCTTGAGTGCGACCTCCGGGTTCAGGAAGCCAAGCGACATGTTGGGGTAGGGGAGGTGCCCCACAAGGGAGTCGATGGTGCGCTGCGTCAGGTCGCGCGTGAGCACCACGATGTCGTAGTGGCGCTCCGGCGACATGTGCTCGACGATGGACTGGATGGTCACCGCGGTGTACGGCACGAAGTACTCGTTGCATGCAAGCAGGATGACCACGTCGTCGAGGGCGAGGCCCATCTCCTCGACGGTGCACGAGAGCCTGGTGAGCATGCCGGGTTCAGACGATGAGCTGGTAGGCATAAAACCCCATAGGTGCCTGAGCTGGCTTGGGCGCCGGCGCGGGCGAGACAAGTTGCTGATGTGACAACGTGAGTGTATCAGAGCGCAAAACGCGGCCCCCGCTCGCACCGCAGATTGCCGATAGGTAACACGATACGCGCCGTGGGCGAGAAGGGCGCGGTCCCTCTGTGGCGTCAGAGGTCGCAGGCCGCGGTGAAGCCGTACGCGGAGCGTGCCTCGCGGGCACCGCGTACGATGGCCCCCTCGAGGGCCCTCACGGCGAGCATGCCTACCGCGTCCACGGGCGCCTCGACCGAGCCCGTCGCCATCACGAACACGGTGTCGCCGTCGTTCGTGGTGTGCGTGGGCCTTATGGCGTGCGCGTACGCGTCCGCGGACATCTGGGCCACCTTCGTGGCCTGCGCCTTCGTCAGGCGGGCGTTCGTCACCACGCAGCTGATGGTCGTGTTCGACCTCAGCCACGGCGCGGCGGCCGCAACGGCGGCGATCGGGTCCGCATCGACCGCGATCGAGCGCCCGTCCTGGGCAAGAGCGCCTGCCACGGGGGCGCCGGTCGCGGGGTCCACGACGTTTCCCAGGGCGTTCACGGCAGCGACGGCGCCGCACACGAGCTTTCCCGCACGCTCCACGTGCTCACCCAGGCCGGACTTCATCGCGCGCTCGGGCCCCAGGAACTTGCCGACGGTGCACCCCGTGCCGGCGCCGTGGTTGCCGCACGCGAGGGGCCCGTGCGGGCCGTCCAGCGCCAGGGCGGCAGCACGTGCCCCGTCCGCGGCCGTGGGCCGCACGTCGGGGGCGCCGCACGCAAGGTCGAACAGGCACGCGGAGGATACGATCGGCACCCTGCCCACGCCCACGTCCACCCCTATGCCGCGCCGCTCCAGCTCCTCCGCGACGCCGCACGAGGCTGAAAGCCCAAACGCGCTGCCGCCGGACAGCACCACGGCATGCAGCACGTCCACGGTCTCCTCCGGCCTCAGCAGGTCAGTCTCGCGCGAGGCGGGCGCCCCTCCGCGCACGTCCACAGCGCCCGTGGCGCCCCGTGGGCACACGATCACGGTGCAGCCCGTGCCGGCCCCCTCGTTCGTGACGCTCGCGGCGTACACGCCGTCTATCTGCGCGACGCCCCCAAGGGGCCCGCGGCACTCGCCGCCCGATGTCACGACTCCCGATCCTACCTGCCCAGACATGGCTCTCCTCTCAGCGCGCCGCATACGACGGACGCCTCGCCTCCCGCGCCCTCTCCCACAAGCGCGTCCAGCTCTCGCGCAAGACGCGCCACGGGGAGCCCCACGATGTTGAAGTAGTCCCCCTCGATCCCGCTCACGAGCAGCCGGCCGCGCCCCTGTATGCCGTACGAGCCCGCCTTGTCGCGCGGCTCGCCGCTTTGGACGTACGCGTCGATCTGGTCGGGCGAAAGCTCGAAGAACGTGACGGAGCTCGTCTCCACGAACGAGGTCTCGCCCGCGGGCGCCAGCATGCACACGCCCGTCGAGACGTGGTGCGTCCTTCCGGACAGGCGCGTCAGCATGGCGCGCGCGTCCTCGTCGTCGTGGGGCTTTCCCAGCTCCAGGTCGTCTATCCACACCGTGGTGTCCGCCGCGATGACGACCTGGCCCAGGAGCTTGTCGGGCAGGCCCTTCTCGCATGCGCGCGCCTTCTGGCGCGCAAGGCGCAGCACGAGGTCGGTGGGAGACTCGCTGGGACGCGGGGTCTCGTCGATGTTCGCGGGGCGCACGACGGGCGAGAAGCCCATCTGCCGTAGCAGCTCGAGCCTGCGGGGCGAGCCAGATGCCAGGATCATGGCGTTCCTTTCCGGCGACGACTGCGCACGCGGGCGCGCGGCATGCGTCGCACAAAAACGGGGCCGCCCGAGGGCGACCCCAACATTCTAGGCGAATCGCTGTGCGACGTGCCCGAGGCTACTCGACGGTGATGGCGCCGACGGGGCAGCCCTCCTCGGCCTCCTTGGCGGCATCCTCGTACTCCTCGGGGATGTCCTCGTCGATGGCGACGGCGACGCCCTCGTCGCCGATGCTGAAGACGGCGTCACACGTGCTC
Source organism: Parafannyhessea sp. LCP19S3_B1 (assembly GCF_052121955.1). Taxonomy (NCBI): domain Bacteria; kingdom Bacillati; phylum Actinomycetota; class Coriobacteriia; order Coriobacteriales; family Atopobiaceae; genus Parafannyhessea; species Parafannyhessea sp. LCP19S3_B1. The sequence goes on from NZ_JBQKDH010000003.1 coordinate 90,155, forward strand.
TCGCAGAGGCCGCAGCCGATGCACTCTTCGCTCACAGTAGCCTTCATGGTGAATTCCTCTCCTAGACCCTTGGGTCCCATACCCAAGTGGGTTACATGACTTTTTTACTCTAAAGGGCGTTCGAGTTCTACCCCCAATCTCATATTTATTTTTCGGCCAGCGGCGGCAGGCTCCGTGCCTCAGCGTCTGCGCAGGATGGTTACGTCCTCAACGTGGTACGTCTGCGGGAACAGGTCCACGGGCGTGACGGATTGAACCGCGAACGCGCCTTCCTGCTCGAAGCGCGAGAGGTCGCGCGCGAGCGTCGCGGGGTCGCACGAGACGTACGCGATGGCGCGAGCGGGCTGACCGGATAGCTTGCGCACCACGTCCTGGGCAAGGCCGGCGCGCGGCGGGTCCACCACGATCACGTCCGCGTCGGAATCCGGGAACTCGCGGTCGGCGTCACCGCCCACGGGGTCGGCGTTGTCGAGGCCGGCGCGCTCGAGGTTGCGCCTGAGGTCGCGCACGGCGGGTCCGTAGGACTCGACGGCGTCCACCCACGAGGTCCTGCGCGCGAGCGGCAGCGTGAACGTCCCGGCGCCGGAATAGAGGTCCATCGCGACGTCCGACTCACCTGGCTCTAGGCCTGCGAGCACGAGGTCCACGAGCTTCTCGGCGCCCTTCGTGTTCACCTGGAAGAACGAGGGGGCGGAAACGGTCATGCGCTCGTCGCCGATGAGCTCCGTCCAGCTGCCCGCGCCCGAGAGGCGCTCCACGCCCACGACGCGGCGCGCCTTCTTCGGGCCCTTGGTGAGCACGCGCACGATGGACGTGGCCGAGGTTGCGTCGCCCAGGATCTTCGCGGCCTGGGCGCGCGGGAACGCCCCCGGCTCCGTCCAGAGCGCCACCTCGACGTCGCGCGTGCGCCTGGAGGCGCGGATGCCCACGCGGTCGATGTCGAGCCCGTGCGAGTTCGACAGGTACGAGAGGGCGCCGGACACGGCCTTCGCGAGCTTCTGGTGGCGTGACTCGAGCAGCAGGCAGCGGTCCACCCTGACCACCCCCGTGCCGCCGGCATCGTGCATGCCGATAACGGCTCGCTGGCCACGGCGCTCGAACGCGAGCTCGATCTTGTTGCGGTAGCCCCACGGCTCGCCAGGCTGGACGCACGGCGCCACGAGCTGACGGGCGCGGTCTGCGTCGAAGTGGCCGATGCGCGTGAGGGCGTCTACCACGTTGTCGCGCTTTGCCGCGAGCTGAGCCTGGTACGAGACGGACGCCCACGGGCAGCCGCCGCAGACGCCCGCGAACGGGCACGGCGACTGCACGCGGTCGGCCGACGGGTCCAGCACGCGCGTCACGCGCGCCTTCGAGAAGGACGGTCCGTCCTGCACGAGGGCCGCCTCCACGGTGTCGCCCGGGACGCCGCCCTGGACGAAGACGGTCTTGCCCTCGTCCGTGTGGGCGATGGCGTCCGCCCCGTAGGCGAGCCTCTCTATCTTGAGGGTGAGCAGGGGCCCGTCCTGCGGGCGGGGCGCCCGCTGTGGTGCGATGGGCCTTTGGCGGGCGCTGCCGCCGTGGTGGTTATGGTGCGTGGGCACTAACGACTCCTTCGCGTGAGGTTTCCGGTAAAGAGCTCCGCAAAGCCGAGCCCGATGAGCTTGAGGGCGACTGCGAAGCGGTTGGGCCTGCGGATCTCGATGGACGTGGTCTGGGCGTCGCCGCGGGACGTGCGCTCGGAGGGCGGCTCTTCCTCGATTACGCGGGCGTCCACGGGCGCGGGCTGCGGCTTGGACTCGGGCTGCGGCGCCGGCTTGCCCTCGGGCTTCGGCTCGCTTGCCGCCGGGACCTCCGGGGCCGCGGCCGGCACGTGCTCGTCGTTGGGGGCGGCCTCCGCGGGGGAGGGCGCCTCGTCCTTCTCGGCCGAGCTCATGTGCTTGGGAGCCGTGGGCGTAGCCGGCGCGGGGGCCTCGCCTGCGGTCGGCGCGGGCTCGGCGTGCGACTCGCCGCCGATGCCCAGTATCTGGCGCTCTTCGCGCACGAACTCCCTTGGCGTCACGATGCGTGTCCTGACCTGCGGCTCGCCGTCCACATCCACCTCGTAGCGGCCTATGCGCGGCAGCGCCTGCAGCGTCTGGCTCGCGTCCGCCTCGAGCATGGGGTTCGCCTTTGCCACGAGCGACGCGTCCACCGCGGCGTCCGCGTACTCCTCGGTCTGGAGGTACGCCTTGGCAAGCAGCAGCTCCTGCGCGTCGATCCGGGGTTCGTCCGCCGCGGGCGCCAGCTTCTCCCACGTGCCCTCGCGCGTGAGCCTGCGTGCCTTCACGTTGTCTGCAAGCTGTAGGTTCACGAACTCGATCACGCGCTCCTTGCACGCGGGGTCGAGCACGGGGTACGCGATCTCGACGCGGCGCTCGGTGTTGCGGGTCATCATGTCCGCGCTGGAGAGGTACAGGATGTCCGTGTCCACGCCAAACGCGTACACGCGCGCGTGCTCCAGGAAGCGCCCCACGATCTGGTGGGCGATGAGACCCTCCGTCTTGTGCGGGATGTCCGCCTTGATGCAGCAGATGCCGCGAATCACCAGCATAACGCGCACGCCGGCACAGCACGCCTCGGAAATCTTGTCGATAACGTCACGGTCCGTGAGGGAGTTCATCTTCATGAACACCTGCGCGGGCTCGCCGGCGCGCGCACGGCCGATCTCACGGTTCAGGCCACGCATCACCAGCGGCTTCAGGCCGGACGGTGCGACGCCCAGGTAGCTGTAGCTGCCCTTCAGGTTGCCAAGCGACAGGTTCCTGAAGAACGTGTTGCCGTCCTCCGCGATGCCCCTGTGCGCCGTGAGCAGCATGAAGTCAGAGTAGAGCTTCGCCGTCTTCTCGTTGAAGTTTCCGGTGCCCAGGCAGGTGATCCTGCTGATGCCAGACTCGTCGTGGTACGTGATCTGGCAGATCTTGGAGTGGACCTTGAAGCCCTCCTGCCCGTAGATCACCGTGCAGCCCGCCTGCTCCAGCCTGTCCGCCCACTCGATGTTGTTCGCCTCGTCAAAGCGGGCGCGCAGCTCCATCAGGACGGTGACCTCCTTGCCGTTCTCGGACGCGGCTATGAGGCTCTCGCAGAGCTTCGAGCGCTTCGCGACGCGGTACAGCGTGATCTTGATGGAAATGCACGCGTCGTCGCCGGAGGCCTCGCGCAGCAGCTGCAGCAGGGGGGACATGCTCTCGTAGGGATAGGTGAGAAGAACGTCGTGGTCCTCCACCTGCGGCCGCATCGGACGCGAGGCGTCCACCATGGGCGAGACCTGCGGTACGAACGGGTCGAAGACGAGGGCGGGGCGGAAGGCCTCTGGGATCTTTCCCTCGAGCCCGTACACGTAGCCGTCCAAGTCGAGCGGCATGTCGGTCTGGAACACGCGCTTGCTCGTGAGGCCGAGCCGCTCCCGAACCTCCGTCAGCTGCTCCTCGGGGAGGTAGCCCTCGACCTCCAGGCGCACCGGCTGCAGGCGCTGCCTGCGCTTCAGCACCTTCTTCATGTGCTGGCGGTAGTCCTCCTCCTCCTCGACGCCTTCGCCGTCGGGGTCGATGTCCGCGTTTCTCGTCACGCGGATCACGGCGGAGGCGGTGGGGGCATAGTCGCCAAAGCAGCCGCTCAGCATCTCGAGCATCGCGTCCTCCATCAGGATGTAGCGATACTCGCGCTCCGTCGAGGGGAGCTTGATGACGCGCCCGAGCGAGGTGGGGACCTCCACGATGCCCAGAAGGCCCTTCTCGTCCTCCCCGTCAAGCGCGCACGTCACGTACAGGTTGCCGTTGCGGAGGTTGGGGAAGGGGTGTCTGGGGTCGATGATCATGGGAGATATGATCGGTGCGATGGACAGGTCGTACGTGCGCTTGATCTGCGCCCTGTCCGCATCCGTCAGGTCCTCGCTCGCGACGCGCGTGAGGCCGTGCTCGGCAAGGCTCCTCTCGATCGAGGCGAACGCGCGCCCCTGCCGCGCGATGAGGTCCGGCAGCATCCCGAGCACGGTGTCGATCTGCTCGGACGGCGTCTGGTTCGACTTGTTCTCGCGCGGCTGGTGCTTGAGCAGCGTCAGGTCGCTCAGGCCGCCGATCCTGATCATGAACCACTCGTCGAGGTTGCTCCCGAAGATGGAGACGAACTTCAGCCGCTCGAACAGGGGAACGGTCTCGTCGAACGCCTCGTCCAGCACGCGGTTGTCGAAGCGTAGCCAGCTGACCTCCCTGTTCTGCGTATACGAGAAGTCCCGGGCCTTCGCATGGGCGTCCTTCTGATCCTTCGCGCTCACGTACTTCGCGGCCCGCTTCTCGAGGGCCGCCTCGGTGTGCTCAAAGTCGGTCGTGGAGTCCGCGGCCGTCGCCTTGTCCTTATTCTTCTTCTTTCCCATTGCCTTCCGTCCGTCCCGAGTCGCCTTGGCCTCCGCGTGCCAAGGGCATGGCGCGCGGCTGGTGTAGGTATTAGATTTTATCGCTCGAACGGGCACGGCGTCGCTCGTCGGCCAATCATTACGCAGACGTAACCGCGGGACGACATAGCGTCCACGGGACTTCCCGCGTGGGGGACAGCGTACGCGTGGCGATTCGTTTTCCCCGCATATATGGTGTTGTCGTAATAGTGAATATAAGCTCATTTTGATAGTATATTAATGCTGTCAATAACGCGTTTGAGTCACTGGGCTGATTACGCTCTTTTGCGCGGGTAGTTTCTAATAGTGCACGATAGGAATCTAGAAATATGCAGGTAAAGACAGCGTAAACTCAACTCAACCAAACCAAATGAACCGTTTGGGGGCGCTTTGCTACCGTTCCCCCAACAAGAAAAACTTTGCCTATTTCGAAAAAAGTTATTGGATATAGTTGGTTTTGGCGTTATTGTTGGAGCTGCAAGTTCGACGCCAGTTTCCGAGTCAGCTCGCTGGTTTGGTAGCACGTAGCGATTGCAGCGTCTTATTCATCTCGTTAGTCGGGTTTACCCGACGCGAAAGGAGTGGGAGGACATGGCTAACGGACTCTACGTCCACAGCGAGATCGGTCCCCTGAAGAAGGTTTGCCTTCACCGCCCCGGCGAGGAGCTCCTGAACCTCACCCCGGACGACCTCGAGCGCCTTCTGTTCGACGACATCCCCTTCCTGGAGGTCGCACAGGCCGAGCACGACAAGTTCGCCGAGCTGCTCCGCGAGCAGGGCGTCGAGGTTCTCTACCTTGAGAAGCTCGTTGCCGAGGCTCTCGATGCCGCAGGCTCCCGCGAGGAGTTCACGCAGCAGTGGCTGAACGAGTCTGGTCTCAAGGGCAAGGAGGCTCGTGCCGCCGTCAAGGAGTACATGGACTCCATCAAGGACACGAAGGCCTTCGTCGACAAGTGCATCGCCGGTCTCCGCAAGAACGAGATCGACCTGCCCGTCAGGTCCAGCAGCACCCTGTCCGAGCTCGTCGGTACCGACCAGGACGGCGAGACCGATCTTCTCGTCGACCCGATGCCGAACACCTACTTCACCCGCGACCCGTTCGCGGTCGTCGGCCGTGGTGTGAACCTGAACCACATGTTCTCTGTCACGCGCAACCGCGAGACGCTGCTCGGCAAGTACATCTTCCGCGATCACCCCGATTACAAGGACGCTCCGCTCTGGTACCGTCGTGACAGCGCGTTCCACACCGAGGGTGGCGACGTCCTGAACATCAACGCCCACACCCTCGCAATCGGCATCTCGCAGCGCACCCAGGCTGCCGCCATCGACGCCCTCGCCCAGAACATGTTCTGGGGCGACAACGCCGAGAAGTGCGAGATCACCGATATCTACGCCTTCAACATCCCCGTGTCCCGTGCCTTCATGCACCTCGACACCGTGTTCACCCAGATCGATGTTGACAAGTTCACCATCCACCCGGGCATCATGGGCACCCTGCAGGTCTTCAGGCTCACCAAGGGCGCTGCCGAGGGCGAGGTCAAGATCGAGGAGCTCAACGACACCCTCGAGCACATCCTCGAGAAGGCCACCGGCGTCGACGCCATCAAGCTCATCAAGTGCGGTGGCGGCGACCCCGTTGCGGCTGCGCGCGAGCAGTGGAACGACGGCTCCAACACCCTGGCTGTCGCACCTGGCAAGATCTGCGTCTACCAGCGCAACTCCGTCACCAACGACGTTCTGTACAAGGAGGGCCTCGACCTCATCGTCGTGCCGTCCGCAGAGCTGTCCCGTGGTCGTGGCGGCCCCCGCTGCATGAGCATGCCGTTCGAGCGTGAGGACATCTAAGTCCTAGCTAACCTTTGGCTAGACCGGGGACGCCTCGGCGTCCCCGGCATTAGTACGTTTAGTCAGACTGCATACCCACCAAAAAGTGCGTTGGGGTGCAGATATAGAAAGGAACAACATGGGCGTCAATCTTCGTGGCCGTCACTTCCTGAAGCTTCTGGACTTCACTCCCGAGGAGATCAACTACCTCCTGGACCTCTCCACCGACTTCAAGAACATGAAGCGCGCCGGCGTTCCCCACCGTTACCTCGAGGGCAAGAACGTGGCCCTTCTCTTCGAGAAGACCTCCACTCGTACCCGCTGCTCCTTCGAGGTCGGCGCCTATGACCTCGGCATGGGCTGCACCTACCTTGACCCCAGCGGCTCCCAGATGGGCCACAAGGAGTCCATCGCCGATACCGCCCGCGTCCTCGGCCGCATGTTCGACGGCATCGAGTACCGTGGCTTCGAGCAGTCCAAGGTCGAGGAGCTCGCCAAGTACGCCGGCGTCCCCGTCTGGAACGGCCTGACCAACGAGTTCCACCCCACCCAGATGCTCGCTGACATCCTCACCATGAAGGAGAACTTCAACAACGACATCAAGGGCCGTCAGCTCACGTTCATGGGCGACGCTGGCAACAACGTCGGCAACTCCCTCATGGTCGTCTGCGCCAAGCTCGGCGTCAACTTCGTCGCCTGCGGCCCCAAGGAGAACATGCCTTCCGCCGACCTGGTCAAGGAGTGCGAGGCCATCGCGGCCCAGAACGGCTCCACCGTCAAGCTGACCGAGGACGTCCACGAGGGCGTCAAGGATGCCGACGCGATCTACACCGACATCTGGGTCTCCATGGGCGAGCCGGACGAGCTCTACAAGAAGCGCATCCCTCTGATGGAGCCGTACCGCGTCACCTCCGACGTCATGAGCCAGGCCCACGACGACTGCATCTTCCTGCACTGCCTGCCCTCCTTCCACGACACCAACACCAAGAAGGGTGCCGAGGTCGCCGAGAAGTTCGGCATCACCGAGATGGAGGTCACGAACGAGGTCTTCGAGTCCCGTGCCTCCAAGGTCTTCGACGAGGCCGAGAACCGTATGCACACCATCAAGGCCGTCATGTACGCGACCCTGAAGTAGTCAGGTCGTAGCATACTGTTGAGCCTCCGCGGCTTGACCGCGGAGGCTCTTTTGATGCCTCGGTTACAAATTGTATTTTTAATGTTCGAAACTATAAAACAATTTATTAAATATGTTGTTTTATGGGTGTCCCTTACATAAAGGGAGGATTTTCATGGCAAACGATAACGCAAAGGTCGACAACCCTAACGGCGTAAGCTTCTTCGGCCTCGTCGGCATGGTCGTCTCGTCCTGCATCGGCTCCGGCGTCTTCGCCTTGACCGGACAGCTCGCCAACGTCGCGTCCCCCGGCGCCGCGCTCGTGGCGTGGCTCGTGTGCGGCCTCGGCTTCCTGTTCCTGGCCCTCGCGCTCGCATACGTCGGCTCCAAGCGCCCTGAGCTCGACGGTGTGTGCGCCTACGCCGAGGAGGGCTTTGGCCCGTTCCACGGCTTCATCAGCGGCTGGGGATACTGGCTGTCCGCATGGCTTGGCAACGTCGGCTTCGCCACGATGATCGCCCAGGTCCTCGGCTCCAAGTACTGCCTTGGCGGCCTTCTGCCCGGCGTGTTCTCCAACCCGCAGACCGGCAACCCCGCCGTCGTCGGCGTCGTGGTCGTCTCCGTGCTCCTCTGGGCCATCACCTTCCTGGTCATCAACGGCGTCGAGTCCGCCGCGTTCCTCAACGCGGTCGTCATGGTCGTCAAGTGCGCCGCCATCCTTCTCTTCATCGTCTTCGCCGTCGTGAGCTTCAACGCCGGCGTCTTCACCGCCGACTTCTGGGGCACCGCGCAGCGCAACGCAGTGATCATGGCCGCTAACAAGACGGGCCTTGGCTCCGTCGCGCACCAGGTCACCCAGTGCATCCTCGTCATGATGTGGGTCTTCATCGGCATCGAGGGCGCGTCCGTCATGAGCAACCGCGCGAAGAAGAAGTCCGAGGTCGGCTCTGCCACCATCCTCGGCCTCGTCGTTCTTCTCGTCCTCTACATCGGCGCTTCCGTGATCCCGTATGGCGTGCTTCCCTACAAGGAGCTCGTCGCCGCCCCGAAGCCTGCCACCATCACTGTGTTCGAGCACATGCTCCCCGGCTTCGGCGGCGCGTTCATCAGCTGGGCGATCATCATCTCCGTCGCGGGCTCCTGGCTGTCCTTCACCATGCTGCCCGCCGAGGTCTCCTCGATGATGGCAGACCACCACGAGCTGCCCGCGAAGTGGGGCGAGCTGAACAAGAAGAACTCCCCGCAGTACTCGCTGCTCATCGTCGGCGCCCTGACCGAGATCTTCATCATCGTCGCGACCTTCGCCGCGGACGCCTACACCTTCGCGATCTCGATGTGCACCGTCACCATCGTCGTCACGTGGGCATATGCCGCCGCCTACCAGGTGAAGCTCGCAAAGGCCAACAACGACACGGGCCAGATGGTCATCGGCGTGCTCGCGCTGCTGTTCCAGGTCGTCGGCGTCCTGTTCACGGGCTGGGGCTTCCTGCTGCTTGCCTGCCTGGGCTACATTCCCGGCTTCTTCTTCTACAAGCAGGCTCGTGACGCCGAGGGCAGCGGCATCGTGAAGAGCGAGGTCGTCCTCGCCGTCGTGATCGCCATTGCCGGCATCATCTCGATTCCCCTCACCGCCGTGGGCATCATCCCCGTCTTCTAGGCGAAGGGCAATCAAAACCAGCGAAGGGCGAGGGGCTGATGTGCTTCTCGCCCTTCTGTGTAAGGAGGAACCTATGAACAACCCTATCAAGCTCATCGGCTGCGAGGACTGGCTGAACGTGTACGAGAAGAGCGCGAAGTGGGACATCGCGCAGTCCACCTTCGCCTCGTTCACGATGGACGAGCTGATGGCCCTCGACGGCGAGGAGGGTGCGACGTTCTATGAGAGCCTCAACCGCGAGGTCATGAACTACGGCTGGATCGAGGGGTCCCCGGAGTTCAAGGACGAGGTGGCGAAGCTGTATCGCAACCCCGTGAGCCCGAGCAGGATCCTGCAGACGAACGGCTGCACCGGCGCGAACCTGAACGCGATGCACGTGCTCATCGAGCCCGGCGACCACGTCGTGGCGGAGTGGCCCACGTACACGCCGCTCTACGAGGTTCCGCGCCAGCTTGGTGCCGAGGTCGACTACTGGGAGCTCGAGGAGGGACTCGGCTGGAAGCCGGACGTCGAGAAGCTGAAGCGCCTCGTCAAGCCCAACACGAAGCTCATCTGCATCAACAACGCGTCCAACCCCGTGGGCTGCGTGCTGGACAAGGACACGCTCGAGCAGATCGCTGACATCGCGAGGTCCGTCGGCGCGTACGTCCTGTCGGACGAGGTGTACATGCCGATGGACGACACGGAGAACTACTGGTCCATGGCCGACGTGTACGAGAAGGCCATCGTCACGAACTCCGTGAGCAAGACGTACTCCACTCCCGGCGCCCGCATCGGCTGGGTCGTCGCGGACGAGGACGTCGCCCAGCGCGTGCGCGTCTATAGGGACTACTCCATGATCTGCGCCGGCGTGTTCAACGACATCCTCGCCACGTACGTGCTGAAGAACCGCCAGACCATCCTCGAGCGCAACCGCAGGATCTGCCACACGAACCACGACATCGTGGCGGAGTGGGTGAAGGGGCAGCCCCGTGCGAAGTGGAACGACCCGAAGGGCGTGTCCGTCTCGTACCTGCAGCTCGACATTCCCGAGTCGGACGAGGAGTTCTGCAAGAGGATCCTGAGCGAGAGGGGAGTGCTGCTCGTGCCCGGCACCAGGTTCGAGCTGCCTAACGGCGCCAGGCTCGGCTACTGCTGCCACGAGGACGTCCTGAGGAAGGGGCTTGCCCTCCTTGGCGATGCGCTTGCGGAGTACGACAAGTAGCGACTTCTGACGAAAACAGTAATATTATTGAAGCGGATATGCATAATACATATCCGCTTCTACTTTTTGAATACAGCGGGGTGAGAGGATTATCCCCTTGACCCAAAATGACGTCATGACCTTGAGCTGGCATTTGTTGCGCGTGCAAAACCCATGCATCGGCAAGCGGCTTAGTTTCGCTGGTGGGCGCATCGAATTCCGTGATTAACGTCCGTGTAACAACTCACCGACTATTGGATAACGCTCACGAACCGCGTGGACGAGATTTGGCGAATGCGTGTAGGATATATAGCGGAATTGAGCGTTTTGTGTACCGATGGTGTTACACAGGCGCTGTAAAGTTCAAGGGCGCCTTGCGCCGAAAGGAGTTGCGGTCATGTCTGATACGACAGCGCAGCCGAAGAAGAAGAGGAAGATGCTCACGTCTTTCTCGATCATCTTCATTCTGTTGGCCCTCGTGGCAATCATCTCGATTCTGCTGAACGGAACCTCGTTCCACTATGAGGACATCCAGGGAACCGTCACCGGCGCCACGCTCGGCAGCTTCACCATGGCGTCCGTCAACGGCTTCAAGGACGCCGTCGACGTCTGCCTCTTCGTCATGGTCCTCGGTGGCTTCCTCGGCATCGTGAACAAGACCGACGCCCTTGCGACCGGCATCGACGTCCTCGTCGCGAAGATGAACGGCAACGAGCTGAAGCTCATCCCCATCCTCATGGCGATCTTCGCCTTCGGCGGCACCACCTACGGCATGTGCGAGGAGACCGTCGGCTTCTACGCCCTGCTCTCCGCCACCATGATCGCCGCAGGGTATGACTCCCTCAGCGGTGCCATGATCGTGCTGCTCGGCGCCGGCGTCGGCTGCCTCGGCTCCACGGTGAACCCCTTCGCCACCGGCATCGCGAGCTCCGCGCTCACCGACATGGGCATCAAGGTCAACCAGGCCGTCGTCATCGGCCTCGGCCTCGTCCTCCTCGTCGTCTCCTACGCGATCTCCGTCTTCTTCGTCCTGCAGTACGCCAAGCGCGTCAAGGCCGACCCCTCCAAGTCCCTCATGAGCCAGGATGAGATCGACGCGTCCCTCGCCTCCTATGCCAGCGACAACGAGTCTGACGAGAAGAAGAGCCTCACCGGCAAGCAGAAGGGCGTCCTCTGGGTCTTCGCGGCCGCCTTCGTCATCATGGTCATCTCCTTCGTGCCCTGGGAGGACCTCGGCGTGAACGCGTTCGTGGCCGGCTCCTCCTCGCACGACGAGACCTCCACGGTCACCGCGGCTGACATCGAGCAGCAGTACTCGGACGACGATCTCGGCACCCTTAAGCTCGACAAGAACGTCAAGGGCAAGCTCACGACCACCGTCACCGACAACGCCGGCTGGTCCGCGTTCCTGACGGGCACCCCGCTCGGCCAGTGGTACTTCGCCGAGTCCACCACCTGGTTCCTGCTCCTCGCCATCCTCATCGGCATCATCGGCGGCCTGTCCGAGCACGAGATCGTCGACACGTTCATGGCGGGCGCCGGCGACATGATGTCGGTCGTCATGATCATCGCGGTCTCCCGTGGCGTCTCCGTCCTCATGAAGAGCACGGGCCTCGCGAACCTGGTCCTCGCGAACTCCGCGAACGCCCTCAACGGCACCCCCGCGGTCGTGTTCACCATCGGCTCGTTCCTGCTCCTCTTCCTGCTGTCCTTCCTCATCCCGTCGACCTCCGGCCTGGCAACGCTGTCCATGCCCATCCTCGGGCCCCTGGCTGCAAGGCTCGGCTTCAATCCCGCGATCATGATCATGGTCTTCTCCGCCGCGTGCGGCGTCGTGAACCTGATCACCCCGACCTCCGGCGCGATCATGGGCGGCCTGGCCCTGTCCCGCATCGAGTACGGCACCTGGGTCAAGTTCGCGCTCAAGATCGTCATCGCGATCTCGGTCGCCTGCATGGTAATCCTCTCCATCGCGATGGTCGCCATCCCGGCGTAGCCTGCGCGCAAGAGGCAGAGAAGGGCGTCTCCCTCGGGAGGCGCCCTTTTTGGGATGCACGGCTTGGCAGCGGCACGTTTACCGAAGGTTGCCCACATCTGCAAATATGTAAGAATTTCATGTTACGATGATGTTACAGTACATCTGTTATCGAATGGTTGGGCCGCATGGGCGGCCCGTTTTCATGAGAGGATGTACCGTATGTCAGCTGGGCACAAGCGGAGAATGCTCACATCGTTCTCCATCATGTTCATTCTTCTTCTTGCAATAGCGATACTCAGCCTCGTAATGTCACGCTTTACGAGCGAGGTGACGGCCGTTCCGTTTGGGGACCTCATGATGTCCCCTGTGAACGGTTTCAAGGACGGCCTTGGCGTCGCGCTCTTCGTCTTTGTGCTCGGAGGCTTCCTGGCAATCGTGAACAAGACTGACGCGCTGTCCGTGGGCATTGGCGCGCTCGTGCGCAAGATGGGCGGAAACGAGCTCAAGCTGATTCCCGTCCTCATGCTCATATTCGCGATCTTGGGTAGCACGTACGGCTTCTGCGAGGAGACGGTGGGCTTTTACGCCCTGCTCTCCGCAACCATGATGGCCGCGGGCTTCGATGCGCTCACGGGCGCGATGATGGTCCTTCTCGGCGCAGGCGTCGGCTGCCTTGGCTCCACGGTGAACCCGTTCGCGACGGGCATTGCCGCGGACGTGCTGGCGTCGAGCGGAATCGTCGCGGACCAAGGCGTGGTCATCGGTCTTGGTCTGGTGCTTCTTGTCACGTCCTACCTCGTCTCCGTGTACTTCGTGATGAGGTACGCGAAGGGCGTGAGGGCCGACCGCAGGCGTACGCTCATGAGCGCGGACGAGGTTGCGGCCTCGGAGGAGGCGTACGGCGACACGACGGCCGTCGGCAACCAGTACGAGCCGCTCTCGCGCAAGCAGAAGGTGGTCCTGTGGCTGTTTGGGCTCTCGTTTCTTGTGATGATCGTGGGGTTCGTGCCCTGGGGCAAGCTTGGCATAGACGCGTTCTCGGCGGGCTCGAGGTCACACGAGGTGACCGAGACCGTGACGGCGAAGGACATCGAGCGCCAGTACGAGGCGGACAAGCTGGGACGCCTTAGCGTCACCCCGAAGGACGCCAAGGGGACGCTCACGAACGAGGTCGTGGACGACGCGGGATGGTCGTCCTTCCTCACGGGCGTTCCGCTGGGCGAGTGGTACTTCGCGGAGTCGACCACGTGGTTCCTCGTCATGGCAATAGTGATCGGCATCGCCGCGGGCTTCGACGAGCACGAGCTCGTGTTCACGTTCCTCTCTGGCTGCGGAGAGATGACGGGCGTCGTGATGATCGTGGGCCTCTCGCGCGGGGTCGCCATCCTTATGGGACAGACGGGGCTCTCGCTCTACGTGCTGCACCAAGTGGCGGCTGCGCTCAACGGCACGTCACCCGTCGTGTTTGCCGCGGGAAGCTACGTGCTGTACTTCCTGCTGTCCATCCTCATTCCGGGCACCTCGAGCATGGCGACGATCTCGATGCCCATCATGGGGCCGCTGACGCAGTCGCTTGGGTTCAACCCGGCCATCATGATCAACGTGTTCGCCTCTGCAAGCGGCGTTGTCAACTACTTTACGCCCGCGAACGGCGCGATCATGGGCGGACTTGCGCTCTCGCGCGTGGAGTACGGCACGTGGCTCAAGTTCGTGGGCAAGGTCGTGCTGGTGACGGCCATCGTGAACGTGGCGGTGCTCGCCGTCGCGATGGTGGTGCTGTAGGCTCGGCTTCGTGTGGCATGCTGACGAGCCCAGGAAGGGGCGTCACCTGAACCGGGAGCCCCTCTCGCCTGCGCCAGGTGCGCTGGGCGAGAAGGGCTCCTGTCTTCGTTGGTGCAAGTGGTCGGCAGCGGTGTCTGCCGTGCCCGTGGCGGCCGCGCGGACCGCGCGGCGCTAGTAGACCATGCCCATGGCCTCGCGGACCTCGTCCAGGGTCTGGCGCGCGATGTCGTTGGCCTTGGCGTTGCCGTCGTGCAGGACGTCCCTCACGTAGTCGAGGTCGTCCTCGTACTGGTGGCGACGCTCGCGGATGGGCTCGAAGTAGTCGTTCACGGCCTGTGTGACGTACTTCTTGAGCTGACCGGAACCGCCGTTGCCGATCTCCTCCGCGATCTCACGCGGGTCGCGGCCGGTGCAGATGCCCGCGGTGGTGAGCAGCGCGGACACGCCGGGGCGGTTGTCGGGGTCGAACGTGATGAAGCGCTCGGAGTCGGTCTTGGACTTCTTGATGAGGCGCGCGGTCTCATCCGCCGTCATGGAGATCGAGATGGCGTTTCCGTAGGACTTGCTCATCTTGCGGCCGTCGAGGCCGGGGATGAGCGGCGTGGAGGTGAGGAGGCCCGTCACGTCCGGGAACACCTTGCCGTAGCGCTCGTTGAAGCGGCGCGCGATCTTGCTGGTGACCTCTATGTGGGGGAGCTGGTCGCGGCCGACGGGCACGATGTTGCCCTTGCAGAACAGGATGTCGCACGCCTGGTGCACCGGGTAGGTGAGCAGAAGCCCCGTGAGCGAGTGGCCGGACGCCTCCATCTCGGCCTTCACGGTGGGGTTGCGCTGGAGCTCTGCCTCGGTCACGAGCGAGAGGAACGGCAGCATGAGCTGGTTCTCGGCCGGGACGGCGGAGTGGGTGAAGATCATGGTCTTGGCGGGGTCGATCCCGCAGGCGAGGTAGTCCATCACCATGTTGTACACGTTGTCGCGGATGTGCTCCGTCGTGTCGCGGTCCGTGATGACCTGGTAGTCCGCGATGATGATGTTCGTGCGGACGCCGAGGTCCTGCAGGCGCACGCGCTCCTTGATGGTGCCGAAGTAGTGGCCCAGGTGCAGGCGCCCGGTGGGCCTGTCGCCCGTGAGCATGGTGTACTTCTCGACCTTGCCGGCGGCGATGTCCGACTCGACCTCCCTGCTACGCTTCAGGGCGGCCTCGTAGCTTCCCTCGTTGGGCATGGGTTTCTCTCCTTGCGTGGTTTGGTGTCAGGTGCCGGCGAAAGGCCAGCCCCTCTATCCTACGGCAAAACGGGGCGCGTGGGCGGCAGGGAGTTGAGCTCTGCCCTGGCCTCGCGCCACCAGGGGCAGAAGCCGTCCATGAGCGCGTGGAAGCGCTCGTTGTGGCTGGGCTCCAGCAGGTGGCAGAGCTCGTGCGCGACGACGGACTCCACGCTGGACGCGGGATGGCACGCGAGCTCGAGGTTGAGCGTGACGCGCCCCGTGCGGACGTTGCACGAGCCCCAGCGCGACGTCATGCGGCGGAGGCGGATCCCGGTGCAGCGGACGCCCATTAGGTGCTCGTAGCGCTCGAGCAGGGGAGGGAGAAGCTCCTCCAGCGTGGAGCGCCACAGGGACTGCAGCGCGAGGTCCACGCTTGCGGGGCCGGCGTCCGCGGCGTCCACGTGGGCGACGACCGCGCCGTCTGCGCACGTGGCATGCGGCGCGGACCCGGAGGGGAGGTCCTTCTCGACCGAGAGGGCGAGCGTCCTGCCCAGAAGGCGCGTGGTGCCGCCGTCTTGCAGGGACTGGGCGCGCGCGGCCTGGCGGGCGAGCGCCTGCGAGCGCGCGGAGCGGACCCAATCCTCGCGCGACTCGACGAACGCGCGGATCTGCGCGAGCGGGACGCGGGCGGGGGCGCTCACGGCGACGGAGCCGTCGCGACGGACGCGCAGGTTGACGCGGCTGACTCGCTTTCTGATCACGGTGACGTCTATGGTGCCGAGGCGGATGGTCTGTTGCGCGGTCTGGGGCACGGGCGCATCTCCATTGTGGGACGAAATTGTTGCCGGGCGGGGATGGACGTCCCCGTTGCGGGCCTGTATGGGTTAGACTTTAGACGAATGCGACGTGGAAAGGGAGCCGATGGCCAGTTCTTGTGGTGAGGATGCGAGCAAGTCCGCGCTCCGCGAGAGCTACCTGGCCGTGCGGAAGGGGCTGAGCCCCAGGTTCAGGATGAGGCTGGACGGAAGCATCGCCAGCAACCTGAGGGCGCTTCCGGAGTACCGTCGCGACACGTGGCTTCTGGCGTACGTGCCGTTCGAGGACGAGATTCCCACCCGCAAGATCGTCGAGCGCGCATGGGCGGACGGCAAGCGCGTGGCGCTGCCGCGCTGCGTTCCCGGTCCGACGTCGCTCCAGTTTGTGGAGGTGTCCACGCTGGACGGCCTGCGCGCCGGCGCGCGCGGCGTGCTGGAGCCCGCGGCGGACGAGGCCGCCATTTTGACGAGCGAGGCGCTTGCGGACTCCGTCTGCCTGGTGCCAGGACTGGTTTTTGACGCGGAGGGCCACCGCATTGGCTACGGTGCCGGCTACTACGACAACTTCCTGGCGAGGTACGCGGGCACGAAGGTGGGCCTTGCGCGCGGCATGCAGATTAGCAGCAACCCGCTTCCGCACGACGACCACGACGTGGCCGTGGACGTAATCGTGAGCGACGGCGCAATCTGGCGCTGTCGCAGGGACGAAGGCAGGTAGCGCCCGGACCGGGGCGCCTTGTGGCGGGGCTCGGGGCCGGCGGGGGACGCTAGAGCCGCGACAGGTGGTCTGCCAGGTCGCGGATGGCCTTCGCGTAGCCCTGGATGCCCATGCCCATGATGGTCTCGAAGCACGCCTTGCGCACGTAGGAGACCTGGCGGAAGTCCTCGCGCTCGCTCACCTTGGAGATGTGGACCTCCACCGCGGGAATCTGCACGGCCTTGAGCGCGTCCAGGATCGCGACGGACGTGTGCGTGTAGGCGGCCGGGTTGATGACGATGCCGTCGATGGTGCCCATGGCCTCCTGTATGCGGTCCACGATGTCGCCCTCGTGGTTGGACTGGTAGCACTCGCACGACGCGAAGCCGGCGTCCTGGGCCACCTCGTGGCAGAGCGACAGCAGCGACGCATAGTCCTCGTGACCGTAGAGGTCAGGCTCACGCACGCCCAGCAGGTTGATGTTGGGCCCGTTGATCACGAGCAGGCGCGGGCCGCTGGCGGGGAGGGCGCCTTCGCCCGCGGCGCCCGCGTCCTTCTCGCCCGCGGGGACGTCCTCCGCGGGGTCGTCCCCGAACGTCTCGTACAGGTCGTCGGCATCGTCGTCCGGGTCGATGGCCTCGTCCAGCTCCATGAGGCGCTGCAGGTCGAGTGCGCCGTCGGCGTCCGCCGCGTTACGCGGGCGCCCGGCCTCGGGTGCATGGGGGAGAGGCGCCTGCGCACGGGGCTGGGGCGTTGCCGTGGAGGCGTCGTCCACGGCGCCCGCGGGCCCGTCGAAGACGGTCTCGCGTGGCTTGGCGTCCGTTATGTGCACGTTTATGCCGTTTGCGGCGCGCCTTCCCAGGGGCGGGAGCTCCATGGTGGGCTCCAGGCCCGTGAGCTCCTGGAACGCGTCGAACACCTCCTGCACGGAGCGCGGGCCAAACACGACCTCGAGCCCATTGGAGCCAAAGGTCACCACGCCGAGCACGCCCTTCGTGCCGATGAGAGCGTCGCGGTCGATGAGCGTGGGGTTTGCCACGCGCAGCCTAAGACGCGTCATGCACAGGTCGTTCTGCACGACGTTGCCCTTGCCTCCGATGTTCTTGAGTACCGCCCGCGCGGCCGCCTGCGCGTCCATATGCCAGAGTCTCCAAACGTTGAGCCTTGTGTCCGAAGCCAAGTATACGGGTGCGCGGGGAAAGAGGCGTTTCCATTGGGTGTCGGCGGCGTGAGCGTAGCGATGTTTTCCGTAAACGTTCCCGACAACGTTTCCGAGAAGCGCTCGTTCCCGGAACGCGCCCCACGTGGCACGGCTATCGCGCAGAGAGCCCCAACGACGCCGCGATGGCGCGGGCGTCGCCCGCGGCGCTTCCCGTGCACGGCTGCACAAGGTCCGCCCACGCGCGGTACAGCGGCAGGCGCTCCCTCGCGAGCGCCTGGACGCCGCGCTCCTGTGACAGCGGCCTGTTTGCCTGCGACAGCTGCTCGGCGGGGCGGTCCAGCTGGACGATGGTGCCGTTCTGGTGCAGGAGGTCGTAGTTGCGCGGCTGGGTGACGATGCCGCCGCCGCAGGCCACCACGAGGCTGGAGCGGCTGCCGTAGTCGGCCGCGACCCGCGTCTCCCTCGCGCGGAACTCCGCCTCGCCGTGCGCGCGGATGAAATCGGCCGCCGAGGTGCCAAACTCGAGCCTGAACGCGTCGTCCAGGTCCACGAACGGACGTCCCAGCAGGTGCGCGAGCGCACGGCCCGTGGTGGTCTTTCCCACGCCCGGCATGCCAATGAGCACGACGTTGGCGGTCTGGCTCAAGATCTCGCGCTCGATGGCGCCCACGAGCGACCGGTCGAGCGGCGTGCCCTGGAACAGCTCGCTCGAGAAGAGCGCCTGCGCCACCAGCATGGCCAGGCCGCTCTGCCACGGCAGGCCCAGGCGCTCCGCCGCAAGGCAGATGCCGGTGCGCCGCGGGTTGTACACCACGTCCAGAACGCCGCGCAGCTCCGGGAGCGCGGCGAGGTCGTCCTCCGCCACCACGGAGGCCGGGCACTTGGGGTACATGCCCACCGGCGTCGTGTTCACGACGAGAAGCGCGTGGGGGTGCCGCCCGGGAAGGCCCTCGTAGCCGTCGTTCCCGTGGCGCGATATGACGGACACGTGCGCGCCGGTGTCCTCAAGCGCCGCCTGCACGGCCTGGCTCGCGCCGCCGTCGCCCAGCACGAGGACGTCCGCCCCCGAAAGCGCGGAGGCGCCCGCAAGGCCCAGGCGCTCGCGGCAGAACGACTCCAGCATCCACCCAAAGCCCAAGACGTCCGTGTTGTCCGCGTAGACGCTGCCGTCCGGCCTGCGCACGAGCGTGTTCGCAACGCCCAGGCGCTCCACGCGCTCGGAGCGCTCGTCCGCGAGCCGCGCCGCGTCGCGCTTGTACGGGATGGTCACGTTGAGGCCGCGCCACGACGCGTCTTCGCGCACGAACGGGGCGACCTCATCGGGCTCCAGCTCGATGAGGTCGTACGGGGTGGAGCCCAGCCGCGCGTGGATGAGCGGCGACCAGCTGTGGCCAAGCGTGCGTCCCAGCAGGCCAAAGCGGCTGCCGCGCGAGGGCGCGCTCTCCATCTGCGACACGTCAGATCACCTCGCTGTAGCTGCCGAGGTAGCGGAACTCCTCGCACGTGGACTCCAGCGAGCGCACCAGCGTGAAGAACTCCGGGGAGGCGGCGGGGCAGTCGATGTCGAAGTAGAACATGAATTCGAAGTCGCGGTCGGGTATGGGGCGGCTCTCGAGCTTGATGATGTTGATGTCGAGGTCGTAGAACTTCGCGAGCACCTTGTACAGCGCGCCCGGCTCGTGGTTCACCACCAGCATGAACGTGCTGCGGTCGGCGCCGGGGTAGATGGCGAGGTCCTTAGATATGCACGCGAAGCGCGTGTAGTTGTTGCCCTGGTCCTGCACGCTCGACGCGAGCACGTCCAGCCCGTAGATCCTGGCGCACGCGCGGGACGCGAGGGCGGCCACGTCGCGCCGCTCGCTCTCCGCAACCATCTTCGAGGCCATGGCCGTGTTCTCGCACGCGTGCACCGTGACGCCCTCAAGGGACGAGAGGAACTCGCCGCACTGGTTGATGGCCTGTTCGTGGCTATAGATGTGACGTATTTCCCCAAGGCCGCAGCCGGGCTTCGCCAGCAGGTTGTGGTCCACCTTCAGGCGGCACGTGCGCACGATGTGGAAGTTGTGGCGCATCATGAGGTCGAACACCTGGTTGACCGAGCCGGCCGTGCTGTTCTCGATCGGCAGCACGCCGAAGTCGGCGTAGTTCTCCTCCACGGCGCGGAACACCGCGTCGAACGTGTCGAAGTAGCCGATGTTCGCGTGACGGAAGATGCGGTCCGTCGCGATCTGCTGGTACGCGCCCTCGACCCCCTGGCACGCCACGTACGCGTCCCGCGGGAACAGCTCCGGGCTGTGCGCGAGGGCGTCGCGGATCTGCTCCACCGTGTGGCCCTCCGTGCCCAGGTGCTCGCCCTGGCGGTTGCGCGACGCCTCCATCAGCAGCTCAAACAGCACCTCCGTGTAGACCTTCATGTCCTCGGGCACCTGCGCGGCGCGCCTGGACAGCAGCTCGCGCTCGCGCGACCTGTCGAGCACGGGCAGGTCGTGGGCGCGCTTGTACGCGGCGACCGCGTCGGCGCACGACATGCGGCGCTTGAAGAGCTCCACGATCTGCGTGTCTATCGAGTCGATCTCTTTCCTGATGTCAGAGAGGTCTTCCACTGTTCCTCCGTGGTCCTTCTCGCCCGTGGCGCCGGCCTGGCCAACGCGCGGGCCTCGTGTTACGTGATTGGTGGGCGTGCACGCCCGGGCCTACGCCCGGGGCTCCGGCGGGAAGCTCAGGAGCGCGTCCAGCAGCGCGAGCGCGCAGATGGCCTCCGCCACGGGCACGGCTCGCGTCGCGACGCACGGGTCGTGGCGTCCGTGCACCTCGAGCGTGGCGTCGGAGCCGCTGGTGAGGTCGACGCTCTCCTGCGGGCGAGAGATGCTGGACGTGGGCTTGAGGGCCATGCGGAAGAGCACGGGGGCGCCGGTGGTGATGCCGCCGAGCGCGCCGCCCGCGTTGTTCGTGACGGGCGTGACGGCGCCGTCCACCATGCGGTACGGGTCGTTGTCCTCGCTGCCGCGCAGGCGCGCTGCCTCGAACCCGCGGCCGAACTCCACGCCCTTCACGGCGGGCACGCCAAACGCCGCGCGCGCGACGAGGTTCTCGATGCCGTCGAACATGGGCGAGCCCACGCCCGCCGGCATGCCCGTGGCCACGCACTCCACGACGCCGCCGACGGAGTCGAGCTCGCGGCGAGCGTCGTCTATGGCGGCGAGCATGGCCTTGCCGGCCGCGTCGTCTATCGTGGGGAACGTGCGGCCGTTCGCGAGCGCGTCGAGCTGCGCCCGGAGGCGCGCCTGGGACGCAGGCGCGTTGTCGAGCGCGCACAGCGGCTCGTCGCGCACGTCGGCCACGCTCAGGAGGTGCGCGCCCACGCGCACGCCGCGCTTGGCCAGCACCTGGAGCGCGATGCCGCCCGCGGCGCACAGGGGGGCCGTCAGCCGGCCGGAGAAGTGGCCGCCGCCGGGAACGTCCTGGTTGCCGTGCCACTTTGCCCATGCGGTGTAGTCCGCGTGCCCCGGGCGCGGCACCGCCATGAGGTTGTCGTAGTCGCGCGAGCGGGTGTTCGTGTTCTCGATCACGACGGCGAGCGGGGCGCCGCACGTGGCGCCCTTGGGGTTGAGGCCGCTCACGACGCGCGGGAGGTCCGCCTCCTTGCGCGGCGTCGTCCACGGGCCCTGGCCGGGCGCGCGTCGCGCCATGAAGCGCCGGAGCGCCTCCATGTCGACGACGTGGCCGGAGGGGAGCCCCTCCACGACGCAGCCGACGGCCTGCGAGTGAGACTGTCCGAACACGGTGACCCTGAGGGCGTTTCCAAAGGTGGAGGGCATGGCTTACTCTCTTTCGCGCGCGACTCCGCCCAGCGAGCGGAAGTCCTCGAAGAAGGTGGGGTAGGACTTCGCGACGCACTCCGCGCCGCGGATGGTGGTGGGGCCCTGCGCATGCGCGGCGCACACGGCCGCCATCATGGCGATGCGGTGGTCGTTCGCCGCGTCGACGACGCCGCCGGGAAGGGTCCCCGTGCCGCGGACGAGAAGGTCGTCGCCCTCGACCGTGGCGTCGCCTCCCATGCCCGCGATGGCGGCGCGCACGGTCTCGAGTCGGTCGGACTCCTTCAGGCGCAGGCGCGCGGCGTCGGTGATGCGGGTCTCTCCCCGGGCGTACGCGGCCATGGCCGCGATGGGGGGCACCAGGTCCGGGATCTCGGCCACGCTCACGGTCCTGCCCACGAGCGCGGCGTGCTCCGCGGTTGCGGCTTCGCCCGCGGTGCGCGCGCGTGCGCCCAGAAGCGACGCGGCGCGGGCGATGGCGCGGTCGCCCTGGGAGCTCCTGGGGTCGAGCCCCGTCACGCACACGGGTCCGCGGATGGCGCCGGCCGCGAGCCAGAACGCGGAGTTGGACCAGTCGCCCTCGACGGCGACGGTCCCGGGCGTGCGCACCGGCTGGTGCGCCACCTCGAACACCTCGAAGGACGTGCCGTCCGCCTGCTCGCGACCAACGCGGACGTCCACGCCGAACGTGCGCAGGGCATCCGTCGTGATGGTGACGTACGCGCGCGACTCGAACGGCTCGCTCACGCGCACGCGCACGCCGCCAGGAAGGAGCGGCGCCGCCATGAGGAGGCCCGAGACGTACTGGGACGACACGTCGCCCGGGATGTCGAACGTGCCGCCGGCGAGGCTTCCCTCGACGCGAAGCGGCAGGACGCCCCTCTGGGAGAGGCGCGCGCCGTGGGACAGCAGCTCCTCGTAGAGGGGGGAGAGCGGGCGCTTGGCCAGGCGGCCGTGGCCGTCGAGCGCGCACGGGCGCCCCAGCGCCGCCGCCACGGGCAGCATGAAGCGCAGCGTGGAGCCTGACTCGCCGCAGTCGAGCGTCGCGCCCGAGGCGGCAAGCGGCGCGCCGTCCGCGTCGCGCGGGATGGGCCGCACGCGGAAGGCGCGCCTCGTGCGCGCGATGCGCGCGCCGAGCGCCTCGAGGCAGCGAGCCGTGGCGTCGATGTCCTTCGAGGTGGTGTTGCAGTCTATGTCGGTCGTGCCGTCCGCGAGGGCCGCGAGGATGAGCAGCCGGTGCGCGACGGACTTGGAGGCCACCGCCGCTACCGTGCCCGAAAGCGGATGGGGTTCGATCGTGACGTCCATGCTCTTCTCCTTAGGGCCTACGCGGCGCCCGTGCCGCAGCCCAGGTCGACGAGGTGGCGGAACTCGGGCAGCGAAACGGTCCTGACCTCGACCGCGCCGATGCGCGTGGGCACGACGACGTTCACCGTCGACCCGTGGCGCTTCTTGTCGTGCGTGGCGAACGAGAGGAGCGTGTCGTGGTCGACCGCGGTGTCCGTGGGGAGCCCATAGGCCGCCACGGCGCAGACGATGTCGTCCGCGACGTCCTGCGCGCACCAGCCCATGCGCGCGGACGCGCGGGCGATGCAGCACATGCCCGCGGCGACGCTCGAGCCGTGGCCGAGCGCGAAGTCGCTCGCCGCCTCGATCGCGTGGCCGATGGTGTGGCCGAAGTTCAGGATCTGGCGGAGCCCGCGCTCGCGCTCGTCCGCGTCAACCACGTCGCGCTTGATCTCGACGTTGCGGCGGATCACGTCCGCGAGCTCCTGGCGGTCGAAGCCCTCGGCGTTGATGGGATGCGCCGCCAGGCGGCGGAACAGCGCCTCGTCGCGGATGACGCCGTGCTTGATGACCTCGCCGCACGAGTCCGTGAGAAGCTCCGGGGTGAGCGTGTCGAGGCAGTCGACGTCCGCGACGACGAGCGACGGCTGGAAGAACGCGCCGGCCAGGTTCTTGCCGGCCTCGAGGTCGACGGCCGTCTTCCCGCCGACGGAGGAGTCCACCATGGCCAGAAGCGACGTGGGCACCTGCACGATCTTGCATCCGCGCAGGTACAGCGCCGCGGCGAGCCCGCCCATGTCACCGGTGACGCCGCCGCCGACCGCGACGACGACGTCGTCGCGCGAAAGCTCCGCCGCGGCGAGGCCCTCGAGCAGGTCCGAGAGGGTGGATAGGCGCTTGTGCCTCTCGCCCGCGGGAAACACCTGGAGCGTCGTGCGGTAGCCGGCGTCCTCGAGCGACTCGGCCACGGCGTTCGCGTACAACGGCGCCACGTTGTCGTCCGAGATGACGCATGCCGCCGCACCGCCGCACGCCCTTCGCGTGAGCGTGCCGACCTCGTCGATCACGCCCTGGCCGATGAGGACGTCGTAGCTGCGCGACGGCGTCCTCACGTGAACGGTCGAGGTGCTCATCTGCGCTCGGCCTCCTTCTTCAGGCGGTCGCCCTCGGCGAGAAGGGCCTCGAGCCTCTGCCCGTCGCGCGCGTCGATCGCGTCCTTGTACTGCTGGAGGTTTCCTATCAGCGTCCCGATCTCGCGCGAGAGGTTGTCCGCGTTGTCGAGGAACAGCTCGCGCCACATGGGGGCGTTCAGGCGCGCGACGCGCGTGAGGTCCTTGTACGAGCCGGCGGAGAAGCCCTTGTGGCTCTGGGCCGCGGGGCTCTTGACGTACGCGTTGGAGACGACGTGCGCCAGCTGCGACGTGTACGCGATCTGCTCGTCGTGGAACGCCGCGGTCGCGAGCGTGAACGAGCCGAAGCCGCACGGCTCGAGCAGGTGCTTCAGGCGCTCGAGCACGCTCGCGCGGTCGAAGTCGTCCATCTTGGGCGGCACGACCACCATGGGCGCGCCGTGGAACATGTTCGCGCGGGAGTGCGCGAAGCCGGAGTACTGGGTGCCCGCCATGGGGTGGCAGCCCACGAACGTCCAGTCGCGGCCCTCGGCGATGGCGAAGCACTTCTCGCATATGACGCGCTTCACGCCCACGGCGTCGATGACGATGGCGCCGGGAGAGACGAGGTCCGCCTTCCTCTGCAGCCAGTCGATGGAGAACTGGGGGTAGCCCGCGAGGATGACGAGCTCGCACGTGGGGATGATGTCGTCGGTGAGCTCGCCGTCGATGGTCTCTATCTCCGCGAGCTCCACGGTGGCGTGCGTGCGGTTCCACGCGTACACCTCGCGGCCGCCCTCGTGCTCCGCCTTCGCGAACGAGCCGCCCATGAGGCCGAGGCCGACGACGCCGACCCTGTCGGGAACGTAGGTCGACTGTGCCATCACGCCTCGACCCCGCTCTCGTCGAGGTCCTGGCAGATGGCCTCTCGGATGACGCGGATGCGACGCATGGCGTCGTCGAACTGCGCCGGCGTGAGCGCCTGGGCGCCGTCGGACCACGCCTGGGACGGGTTGTCGTGCACCTCGATCTCGAGGCCGTCCGCGCCGGCGGCCGTCGCGGCGTACGCGGCGGGGCGCACGTAGCGCGTGTAGCCGGTCGAGTGGCTGGGGTCGCCGATGATGGGCAGGTGCGACAGGTGGTGCACCACGGGGATCGCGTTCACGTCGAACGTGTTGCGCGTGCGGGTCTCGAACGTGCGGATGCCGCGCTCGCACAGGATGACGTTGGGGTTGCCCTCGCTCATGATGTACTCCGCGCCCATGAGGAGCTCGTCGATGGTCTCGGACATGCCGCGCTTCAGGAGCACCGGGGTGCGGGTCTTGCCGACCTCGCGCAGGAGCGGGAAGTTCTGGGCGTTGCGCGCGCCGATCTGCATGACGTCGATCCCCTTGTCCAGGAAGAGCTGGACGTCGCGGGGGTCCATGACCTCCGTGACGACGGGCATGTCGAGCTCCGCGGACGCCTCGAGCAGGATGTCGAGGCCCTTCTCGCCCATGCCCTGGTACGAGTACGGGCTGGTGCGGGGCTTGTACGCGCCGCCGCGCAACATCGTGGCGCCGGAGCGCTTCACGGCGCGGGCGATGTCGATGAGGCCCTTGCCCTCGACGGAGCACGGGCCGGCGATGACCTGGAAGTTGCCGCCGCCCAGAAGCACGCCGTGGCCGCAGTCGACGACGGTGTCCTCGGGGTGGAACTTGCGGTTCGCCTTCTTGAACGGCTCGGAGACGCGCCTGACCTGGTCGATGATGTCCATGGACTCCAGCAGGAACGGGTCGATCTGCGTGGTGTCGCCGATGATGCCGACGATGGTCTCGTTCTCGCCCTTCGAGACGTTGGTCTTGAAGCCGCGGTCCTCGATCCACTTGACGAAGTGGCTCAGCTGCTCTGGCGTGGCCGAGTCCTTAACGATTGCGATCATGTGCATACCTTTCGTGCGCCGACGCATGCGTGCGGGCGCAGTAGCTTTCCATACGTTGACGATGCTAACGCATGGTATTTGGTATGTAGCGCGTCGGTATTCAAAGCGTTACGAAAAAAGGACGCCCGAAGGCGTCCCTCGTCACGCGATGGTGACCCCAGTGGGGCTCGAACCCACGACCTTTCGCTCCGGAGGCGAACGCTCTGATCCACTGAGCTATGGGGCCAAAAAGAGATGTTACTACAAGTTCGCCGGAATGTCTTGCGGGGAGCGCGGGCGCGTTTTGAAATCGGGTAGACTGAGGCTACTGGCTTGACGGCATGCGCGGCGGAAGCCGCGGGACGAGGCTGCGGCGGAGGTGTTTCTTGGAGCGAGGCGACGGAGGCACGTGTCTGGGCGAGGGCGAGCGCGCGACGCTTGGCCTGACGGACGAGCAGGTCGCGCAGCGCGTGCGCGCCGGGCAGGTGAACGCGAACGCGGACGTGAAGACGAAGTCCGTGTGGCAGATACTTCGCGAGCACACGTTCACGCTGTTCAACGCCGTGAACGTCGCGATGGCGGCCCTGGTGGTCTCCACGGGCTCCTACAAGAACGTCGCGTTCATGGCCGTGGTCGCGAGCAACCTCGTCATTGGCGTGTTCCAGGAGATCCGCGCGAAGCGCAAGGTGGACCGGCTGTCAATCCTGACCGCGAAGGACGTGTGCGTGCTGCGCGCGGGCGAGAAGCGCCACGTGCCGGTGTCGGCGGTCGTGCGGGACGACGTGGTGATGCTTGCCCACGGCGACCAGGTGCCGGCGGACGGCGTGGTGCTGAGGGGCAGCCCGCGCATGGACGAGAGCCTGCTGACGGGCGAGAGCAACGCCATAGAGAAGTCCGTGGGCGACGAGGTACTCTCGGGATCGTTCGTGGACTCCGGGGCGTTTGCGTACCGCGTAACGCGCGTGGGACGCGACGCGTACGCGGCGAAGCTCAACGCCGAGGCGAAGTACGTGAAGCGGGTGCGCTCCGAGATACTCTCCACGCTGTCCGCGATCATACGGCTTGGCACCATCGCGCTCATACCGCTTGGCGCGGGGCTGTTTGTCCGCATCATCCTCATGGGCCGCTACGGCTACGACGACGCGGTGCTGCAGACCGTCGCGGCCGTGGTGGGCATGATCCCGCAGGGGCTGGTGCTCCTGACGTCGAGCGTGCTTGCCATCGCGACGACGAGGCTCGCGTCGAAGAGCGTGCTGGTGCAGCAGTCGTACTGCGTCGAGACGCTCGCGCGCGTGGACGTGCTGTGCCTGGACAAGACGGGCACCATCACGACGGGCGCCATGGAGGTGGCGGAGGTGCGCGGCGACGCGGCGCAGGCCGCGGTCACGATCGCGGCCGCGAACGAGGCGGACGCGAACGAGACGGCGCGCGCGATCCTGGAGTACGGCAGGGCGCGGGGCGTTGAGGCGCTCGCGGTGACGAGGGCCGTGCCCTTCTCGTCCAGGACGAAGTGCTCCGGCTGCGTCACGGCCGACGGGACGGCGCTGGTGATGGGCGCGGCGCAGTTTGTGATGGGCGCCGCGTTTGGGCAGGTGGAGGACGAGGTGCGCTCGTTTTCGGGCCTCATGCGCGTGCTGGTGGTCGCGCGCGTGGATGGCTTTTCGCGGGACGGCTCCGCGGTGGGGACCCCGCGCGTGCTGGGGTTCTTGGGCATACGCGACCAGATCCGCCCGACGGCCGCCCAGACGATGCGCTACTTTCGCGAACAGGGCGTGGACATCCGCGTCATATCCGGCGACGACCCGCGCACGGCGTCGAGCATCGCGGCGGCCGTGGGGGTGCCGGGGGCCGAGAGGTGCGTGGACGCCTCGACCCTGAAGACGGACGCGGACGTGGCGGACGCCGTGGAGAAGTGCCGCGTGTTCGGCCGCGTCACGCCCCACATGAAGCGGCGCCTGGTGCGCACGCTGCGCGAGGCGGGCCACGTGGTCGCCATGACGGGCGACGGCGTGAACGACGTGCTCGCCCTGAAGGACGCGGACTGCTCAGTCGCCATGGCGTCGGGCTCGGCCGCGGCCAGGAACGTGGCCGAGATCGTGCTTGCGGACAACGACTTCGCGCACCTGCCGGAGGTGGTGGCGGAGGGCCGGCGCTCCATCAACAACCTGCAGCGCTCAGCGTCGCTCTTCCTCATGAAGACCGTGTACTCCGCCGTGCTCGCGCTCGTGTGCATCGTGCTGCCGCCGTACCCGTTCATCCCCGTGCAGATGTCTCTGGTGTCCACGGCGATCATCGGCGCGCCGTCGTTCTTGCTGGCGCTTGAGCCCAACCACGAGCGCGTGCGGGGCAGGTTCCTCACGAACGTGCTCTCGCGCTCGCTGCCGGCGTCCGTCGCGATCATCCTCGCGATAGTCGCCTCCATCGCGGCGTCGAAGCTCATGGGCTGGTCGGACGGCGTCATGTCGACGGTCTGCATGTTCCAGATGTTCGCCGTCGGCATCGCGCTCATCTACAGGATCTCGCGGCCGCTCAACACCATGCGCGTGGGCGTCATCTGCGTGGTGGTTGCCATCGTGGTCGCGGGAACGACGGCGGGGGCCGGGTTCTTCTCGGTCGTTTCGCCTACGTTTAATTCTGCCGTCACGTCCGTCGCGATAGCGGCGGTGGCGATAGTCTTGTTCAACAGGTTGTACGACGAATCCGTTGCGGAGGCCGGCCCCAGGGGCCTCGTCGGGTTCCTCATAAGGAAGTTGGAGGCGCTTGATGACAGTGAGTAAAGAGTTCGAGGCCGCCGTCAGGGCTGCCAGGCACCCCAAGACGCTCGAGGCCGCGGGCACCGGGTATGCGGTGTACGACGTGTCCGGCGTGCCGGGCGCGGACAGGCTGCCCAGGGCGCTCGTGGTGCTGCTCGAGAACTGCGTGCGCCGAGCCGCCACGGACGAGGAGGCCGTCGAGCTCGCGAGCCGCGTGGTCGAGGCCGGCCTTGCCGGCGAGCAGGGCCGCGAGATCCAGTTCATGCCGTCGCGCGTGCTGTTCCAGGACTTCACGGGCGTGCCCGTCTTCGTGGACTTCGCGGCCATGCGCGACGCCATGGTCGAGCGCGGCGGCGACCCGTCCAAGGTGAGCCCGCGCATCCCGTGCACGCTCGTCGTGGACCACTCCGTCATCGCGGACGTGACGGGGACCGAGGACGCCGCCCTCCAGAACCAGCGCAAGGAGGCCCAGCGCAACCGCGAGCGCTTCGCGTTCCTCAAGTGGGCGGCGAACTCCTTCGACAACGTGCGCATCGTGCCGCCCGGGGAGGGCATCTGCCACCAGCTGAACATGGAGCGCTTCAGCCAGGTCGTGGGGACGGACGCGCTCGCCGCGGGCGATGAGCCCGTCGCGTGCTTCGACACGCTCGTGGGCACGGACTCCCACACGACGACGGCGAACGGCCTCGGCGTGCTCGGCTGGGGCGTCGGCGGCATCGAGGCGGAGGCCGCGGCCCTCGGGCAGCCCATCTCGATGCTCGTGCCGCCCGTCGTGTCTCTCAGGCTCACGGGAAGGCTGCGCGACGGCGCAAGCGGCATGGACCTCGCGCTCACCGTGGCGCAGCTCCTGCGCGCGGAGGGCGTCGTCGGCACGCTCGTCGAGGTCACGGGCGACGGCGTCCAGACGCTCACCGCGACGCAGCGCGCGTGCGTCGCGAACATGACGCCGGAGTACGGTGCCACGACGACGCTGTTCCCCGTGGACGAGCGCTCCGTCGAGTACCTGCGCCTCACGGGCAGGAGCGACGCCCAGGTCGAGCTCATCCGCTCCTACCTCGGCATGCAGGGCGTCTTTGGACAGACGCGCGGCCGCACGTACGCGCGCGAGGTCACGCTCGACCTCGCGACCGTCGAGCCCAGCCTCGCCGGCCCGTCGCGCCCGCACGACCGCGTGACGCCCGCCGGCCTGCCAGAGCGCTTCTCTAAGGGGCTCGCGGCGCACGGCGTGAAGGACCCGGCCGCCCGCTTCGACGTGGCGCTGGGCGAGAAGAGCGTGAGCCTGGGCCACGGCGCCATCGCGATCGCGGCCATCACCAGCTGCACCACGGCGACGGACCCCGCGATGATGGTGGGCGCGGGTATCCTGGCGAAGAAGGCCGTCGAGCGCGGCCTTGCGCCGAAGCCCTGGGTCAAGAAGGTGCTGGCGCCGGGCTCGCGCGTGACGTCGCTCATGCTCGAGCGCGCGGGGCTGACGGGCGCCCTCAGGAAGCTTGGCTTCTACACCTGCGGATTCGGCTGCATGAGCTGCATCGGAAACTCGGGCGACATACCGGAGTCGCTAAAGGAGCTCTCTTCGAGCATGGAGCTCACGAGCGTGCTTTCCGGCAACCGCAACTTCGAGGGCCGCATCTCGCCGTACGTGAGCCAGAACTACCTCATGCAGCCGGCGCTCGTCGTGGCGTACTCGCTCGTCGGCACGGTCGACGTCGACCTCGCGCACGAGGCGGTCGGCGTGGGCGCCGACGGAAGCGAGGTCATGCTGAGGGACATCATGCCCACGAACGAGGAGATCGCGGCCGTGCTGGACGAGGTCCTCACCCCGGAGCTCTTCGCGGAGGGCTCGCGCGGGCTGTTCGAGGGCTCGAGCGTGTGGCGCGACATCGACGCGGGCTCGAGCGACACGTTCGACTGGGACGAGGACTCCACCTACGTGCGGAGGGCTCCGTACTTCGACGACGCCGTGCACCGCGACGTCGTGGAGGTGCGCGGGGCGCGGGCGCTCGCCCTTCTCGGCGACTTCGTGACGACGGACCACATATCGCCCGCGGGTGCGATCGCGTCGGACTCGCCGGCTGCCCGCTACCTGCGCGAGCACGGCGTCAGTCCCGAGGACTTCAACACGTACGGCAGCCGTCGCGGCAACCACGAGGTCATGATGCGCGGCACGTTCGCGAACGTGAAGCTCTCGAACGCGCTCGCTGACGGGCGCAAGGGCGGCTGGACCCGCGACTTCGTCGACGGGAAGGTCAAGAGCATCTTCGACGCGTCCGTGGACTACGCGGAGCACAAGATCCCGCTCGTCGTGGTGGCCGGCAAGCTGTACGGCTCGGGCTCGAGCCGCGACTGGGCGGGGAAGGGCCCGGCGCTCCTGGGCGTGCGCGCCGTCATCGCGCAGAGCTTCGAGCGCATCCACCGCTCGAACCTGGTGCAGATGGGCGTGC
Source organism: Parafannyhessea sp. LCP19S3_B1 (assembly GCF_052121955.1). NCBI lineage: Bacteria > Bacillati > Actinomycetota > Coriobacteriia > Coriobacteriales > Atopobiaceae > Parafannyhessea > Parafannyhessea sp. LCP19S3_B1. The sequence goes on from NZ_JBQKDH010000003.1 coordinate 121,289, forward strand.
TTCCCCTGCAGCTCAGGGAGGGCGAGAGTGCGGAGACCCTCGGGCTCGACGGGACGGAGACGTTCGACGTGTCGCCCGTGGACGTGAGCGACGGGCTGCCTGCGGATCGCACGGCGACCGTCACCGCGACGAAGGCGGACGGCACGAAGATTGTGTTCGAGTGCGTCGTGAGGGTGGACACGCCGATGGAGGGGGACTATCTTTCATCGGGCGGCATCCTGCCCTACGTGCTGGACGAGCTCGCGGAGTAGAATCGACCTCGCGGGGGTGCGGGCGTGCCCCCGCGAGGCGCTTGCGCCTTCGATCGATGCGACCTGGAGGTCGGTGTTGTGATTTGCCCTAACTGTGGATCAAACGTGCCAGACGGGCTTTCGAAGTGCCCAGCGTGCCACGCGGACATGGACCGCGTCGTCGTAGAGCGCGACGCGGACGAGACGTGGTGCAAGAGCTGCGGATCCCTCGTCCCGAGGGGGGAGCTCGTGTGCCCGTGCTGCGGCATGCCGGTGGACTCCGGGGACGACCGAGACTTCGCGGAGCAGGCCATCGAGGCCGGAGACGCGACGGGCGACCTGTCGAGCGACAGCGAGCAGACGAACGTGATGCCCAGGATCGAGAGCGCCATACCCTCCGAGGACGACGACACGAGCACGGTCGCGGAGCACGACCGTCTGCCGCGGGCGAAGGTCATGATTATCACGATGGCGACGGCCGTGGCGGCGGTGAGCGGCCTGGTGCTGCTTATCACGCATCCCTGGAACCCCGGGGCGTTCGACGACAGGGCAAAGACGGACGCGAGCACGTCCATGGCGGGCTATCCCGGCGCGATCAAGGAGCTGAAGGGCCAGGACAAGGACCCGAGCCAGAAGTCTGCAAAGAGCGGGGACGACGTCACCTACGAGGCGCTCACGAAGGCGTACAAGAAGCTCAAGACGCTCGAGAGCAAGGTCGACGAGAACGAGGACCTGTTCAACGACGTCGCGTACTCCGGCTCCCAGGAGCAGAGGAACTCCGGCAAGAGCAAGGCCGAGGCGATATCCCTCGAGATAAGCAACCTCATTGGCGACATCAAGGACGTCGACGTCACGTCCGGCACGTACGCGGAGGACGAGAAGAACCTCCTCACGCTCGGCAACTACATGCGAAACAGGATGGACGCCCTGTACGAGGCCTGGAAGCGCTCCGCGATGTCGGACAACCCGCAGACGGACAAGTCGCTCATCGAGGAGCCCCTGAAGGACGGCGGGGCATCGGTCACGGCAAGCTACAAGAAGCTGTTCGAGGACAACTACGACGACTGGAAGCCGACGAAGAAAAGCTCCGAGTGACGCATGCGTTCTGCCGAATATGTGAAACAATATCGCTGCTGCTAGAATTAACAGGATGAATAGGCTCAACACGAGCGAGAGCTCGACCGTTGTTTGAAGGGGGAGACATGGGATTCTTTTCCGAACCCGTCTACACGCCCGAGTACGAGGTGGCTGGCGACGAGGTCGCCGTGTTCGACACGAGCAAGGGAACCATCCGCGTAAGGCTCGATGGAGAGGGCGCCCCCATCCACGTCGCGAACTTCTGCGAGCTTGCGAGCGCAGGCTTCTATGATGGGCTGAAGTTCCACCGCTACGTCCCCGACTTCGTGATCCAGGGCGGCTGCCCGAACACGAGGGACATGACCCCCGAGCAGGTCGCCTCGGGCATGCCCGGGCCGGACGGCATGCCGGGCACGGGCGGTCCCGGCTATCGCATCAAGCACGAGTACGACGTCAACCCCCGCAACAGCCATGTAGACGGCGCCCTTGCGATGGCGCGCTCCCAGAACCCGGACTCCGCCGGCTCCCAGTTCTACTTCTGCCTCGGCGCGCAGCACTTCCTCGACCCGAACTACACGGTGTTCGGAAACACGATCGAGGGGATGGACGTCATCTCGAAGCTGCGTGCGGGGGACCTCATCCGGTCCATCAGGATTGAGCACGCGCAGCGATAGAAGAACAGAAACACTCGACAGAGGATCATCATGAATCAGCAAGCATACGAGGCCGGTAAGAACGCGTACAAGCAGGGCGATCTTGCCACGGCGGTGGCCCAGCTCACCGCGGCGAAGGCACCGGGCGAGGTCTCGGGCGCCATCGACCACCTGCTTGGCAACTGCCTCATGAAGCTCGGTCGCTTCTCGGAGGCGGCGAACTCCTACGCGGACGCGCTCAGGGACGTGAACTACGGACACTCCGGCGCGCTCGCCTGCAACCGCGGCCGCGCGCTCATCGCGGCCGGCAAGCCGCAGGAGGCCATCGCCTCGCTCACCCTCGCCGTGAAGGACGAGGGCTATACGACGCCGTACAAGGCGTACACCGCGCTTGGCAACGCATACATGCGCGTCGGGAACGTGCGCGACGCCGGCGTCGCGTACCGCAACGCCGCAATCGACGAGAAGAACCCCGACCCCAGCTCCGCGCTTCGCAGCCTGGGCGGCTGCTTCATGCAGATGGGGCGCGCGGTCGACGCCGTGGAGGCGTACCGCACGGCGCTGGACTTCTCGTCCCCGCAGAGCAGCCAGAACGCCATCTATGGCGACCTCGGACTCGCGTACGTCGCGGCGAACCGCATGGCCGAGGCCGTCGACGCGTTCAACCGCGCGACGGCTGACGGGTCCTACACGCTGCGACCGGAGGCGCAGGCCGCCTACGACGCCGCGAAGAAGGCCGTCTCCGCGATCACCGATGGCGGTCCGTCCGAGACCGACGCGTTTCTCGCCGCGGCGGGATACGGAACCGGAGCCGCGATCGACCCGCTCGACCCCACGGGCCAGACGGGCGAGTTCATGCCGTCTCCCGAGGACACGGGATTCTTCTCCGTCAAGGAGGAGGACCTCGTCGCGCAGGACAAGAAGGCTCGCAAGGAGCGCAAGGTCCGTCGCAAGAAGAGCCACCGCGGGCTGAAGGTGTTCCTGACCATCCTCATCATCCTGTTGATCGCGGCCGGCGCCGCGGGATTCGCGTACTACAAGGGCTACGGCTTCCCGACGCAGCAGTCTGTCGTCGAGGACCTGTTCGAGGCCGGGGCCTCCGGCAAGGACATCTCGCCCTACCTCGAGTCCGGCCTCTCCAGCGACGAGAGGGCGCAGATCAAGAGCCTGCTTCCGACCGGTTCCTCCAGCGTCTCGATCGACGGGCTGGACAAGTCGATGAGCAAGTCGACCGTCATGGCGACGGCGACGCTCTCCGCCGGCGGCGAGCAGAGCTACAAGATCTCGCTCGTGAGGGACGGCGTCACCTGGAAGGTGAAGTCCATCGCCCCGGTGTACGCATCCGGTGACGGAAAGGACGCCTCCGTCAGCGACACGAGCGCCTCTGCAGCTGGCACGACCGCTCAGAATAGTGGAACTGACGTGTCCACGAGCGATGCGAGCGCTTCCGAGGGCGCCTCTACGGGTACCATTTCCACGGGCGAATAGAGCAAGCCCCACAAAGTGAATGAGCGTCGGGCGAGACGGCCCGCATTGGATAGGATTGGGAGCAATGTCGATCATCGACTCACTCTTCGGCGAATATGACGGGGACCTGGCCATCGACCTCGGAACCGCGAACACCCTTGTCGCGGTTCGCGGCCGTGGCATCGTTCTGAACGAGCCCTCCGTCGTGGCCATCGACAAAAGCGAGGATCGAGTGCTCGCCGTCGGCGCCGACGCAAAGCGCATGATAGGCAGGACCCCTGGCTCGATCATCGCGGAGCGCCCCCTGAAGGACGGCGTCATCGCGGACTTCGACGTCACGGAGGTCATGCTCCGCTACTTCATAGAGAAGGCGCGCGGGAGCCACAGATATCCCTGGTCGCCGAGGCCGAGGGTCGTCATCTGCGTCCCCTCCGGCGTCACGTCCGTGGAGAAGCGCGCGGTCTTCGAGGCGACGATCTCCGCCGGCGCGCGGCAGGCGTACCTCATCGAGGAGCCGATGGCCGCCGCCATCGGCGCGGACCTGCCCATAGAGGACCCCACGGGCTCCATGGTCGTGGACATCGGTGGCGGCACGACCGAGGTCGCAGTCATCGCAATGGGTGGCATCGTCGTGTCGCAGTCCATCAGGATCGCAGGCGACGAGTTCGACCAGACGATCCTCGAGCACGTGCGCGACGCGTACAACCTCTCCATCGGCGAGCGTACCGCCGAGGACATCAAGATCAAGGTCGGCTCCGCGGCTCCGCTCGCGGAGGAGCTCGACGTCGAGGTGAACGGCCGCGACGTGATGAGCGGGCTCCCGAAGAGCGTCAGAATCGAGTCCGAGGAGATAAGGCGCGCCCTCGACAAGCCTCTCGACGAGGTCACGAAGGCCGTCAAGGACGCGCTCGACGTCACGCCGCCCGACCTGGCATCGGACCTCATGTACTACGGCGTTCTGCTTACCGGTGGCGGTGGCATGCTCCGTGGCCTCGACCAGCGCCTTCGCGAGGAGACGGGCGTGCCCGTGAACGTGAGCCCGACGGCGCTCGAGAACGTCGTTAACGGTTGCGCAAAGGTCCTCGAGGCAAACGCCCTCTCCGGCGGCTTCGTCCAGAGCGCCAGCTAGCGGGTGAGCCAGGTGCCGACTCTAAACGGCGGGGGCCTCTCTTCCTCGGGACTGCACAAGGACAACTCGGGAAGCGGCGGTCGTCTCGCCGTCGTGTTCGTCGTACTCTCGCTCGTGATGTTCACCATGAGCGCACGCGAGACGAACGGCGGGTTCTTCACGACGGTCAGGGCCGTGTATTCCACGGTCACGACGCCCGTGCGCTACGTGGGCGTCGTGGTGACCGCGCCGTTCCAGGGACTGGGAAACGTCTTCGCGAACCTCACCGCGAGCCAGAAGTCCCTCTCGGAGCTCAAGGAGGAGAACGAGAAGCTGAAGGCGCGCAACGCCGAGCTCGAGGAGGCGGAGAAGACCTCCGAGCGGCTCGAGGACCTGCTGAGCCTGCAGAGTACGTACAAGCTGAAGTCGAAGGCCGCGAGGATCATATCCGGGTCGACGGACTCCTGGAGCGACACCGTGACCATCGACAAGGGCTCCTCCTCGGGGCTCGCCGTCGGCATGCCGGTCACGGACTCGCGCGGCGCGATCGGGCAGATCGTGAGCTGCGGGGCGACGTCCTCGACGGTACGTCTCGTCACGGACGAGAACTCGAGCGTATCGGCGATGATCCAGTCGAGCAGGGCCCAGGGCATACTCGCCGGCAGCGCCGACGGGACGCTGCACCTGAATCTCATAAGCACCGACTCCACGGTGAAGGTGGGTGACACGGTCGTGACGAGCGGTCTTGGCGGAGTGTTCCCGAAGGGGCTGCCGCTTGGGACCGTCATGAGCGTGAACAAGTCGGCGGGCGCCCTGTACTACGAGATCGCGGTCAAGCCGTTCTCTACGACGGAGAACTTCGAGGAGGTGCTGGTCATCACGTCGCTGACGGAGGACCAGCGGGCGACGTCCGACGACATCGCCGCCGCGGACGCGCAGGAGTCGGAGGCCGTCAAGGGCGGAAGAGACTCCTCGACCTCGGACTCCTCGAGCTCCGACTCCTCGAAATCCGACTCGTCGGGCACGGACTCCTCCTCTACGAAGAGCGACTCGGGCGAGAAGAGCAGTGACGACTAGGCGGACGGGGGTGACGTTGGGTGCAGGTCAAGGACTCTAACAGGAACAAGAGGAGCATCGGCTGGCTCGCGCTTGCGTGCCTCGTGCTGCAGCTCGCCGTTGCCCCGAACTTCGGCATCGGCAACGGGCGCATCAACTTCGCCCTGATATTCAGCGCCGTCGTCGCCCTTACCATAGGTGGGCGAACGGGCGTGTTGTGCGGGTTTCTCGCCGGATTCGTGTTCGACCTCTCGACCACGGGACCCGTCGGCCTCATGGCGCTCCTGCTGACCGTCTCGTCCTTCCAGATGGGCATGGAGTGCAGGAACCGCCTCTCGGAGGACCTGGGACCGTCCGTCATCCTCTTCGCAATACACGCCCTTGTCGTGAGCCTTGTGTATCACCTGGCGATGCTCATGGTGGGGCAGGCGAGCTCCGCGTTCGACGTGATCGTGCTGAGGATGCTGCCGACGTTCTTCCTGACCGTGCTCGCGTTCGCTCCTTTTGCGTACATCTACTCGCGTGGGGGTGGAAACGGTCTCGACCTGGGTAGGAAGAGTGCGCGTGGGGGACATGCGAAGCACGGGTCAAAGTACAGCCTCGGCAAGCTATAGGGTCGCGATTTGAGTCCTATCGTCATCATAATCATCGTTCTCGCGCTGGTGCTGATAGCGCTTCTCGTCGCGTTCTTCCTGTTTGGGAGGGGCGAGACGCGCTTCAAGTTCGACATCGGCGGCGGTGCGCCCAGGGCGTCCGGCGGGTCTGACATGTCCACGGAGGGCGGCTTCAAGTCGAGGCTCTTCGGCCTTGGCGTATTCTCCGGCTCGATCATCGCGGTGCTCCTGGCGAAGCTCTGGACGATGCAGCTGGTGTCCTCGAGCGAGTACAGCGAGCAGGCGGAGTCGAACAGGTCGAGGACCATATCGACGTCCGCCGCGCGCGGCCGCATCCTGGACAGGAACGGCGTCGAGCTCGTGAACAACAGGGCGAGCCTAACCGTCGTCGCGAAGAGCGACGTGGTGGACGACCCGATAGAGATGAAGCTCGTGGGCAACCTCATCGGCATGCCCGAGATGGCCGTCAAGCGCAAGATCGAGGACGCGACGGGAGGGGCCCAGAGCCTCAGGCCGATTGCCGTGGACGTGTCGCGACGCGTCGTCGCGTTCATCGACGAGCACCAGTACGTGTTCAAGGGCATCAGCGTGGAGGAGAGGACCCAGCGCCACTACCCGCAGGGGAGCCTCGCGGCGCACGTGCTGGGCTACACGGGCACCGTGAGCTCCGAGCAGCTCAAGAAGTCCGGCACGCAGGACGACGACGCCAAGATCTCTTACGCGTCCGGCGACGTCGTGGGCCAGGCGGGCGTGGAGTACGAGTACGAGAACGTACTCCAGGGCGTGAAGGGCGAGCAGAAGGTGTACGTGGACGCCTCCGGCAACGTCCTGAGCTACTCGAGCTCCGTGCAGCCGAGGAGCGGCTCGGACATAGTGCTGACGCTCGACGCTAACATCCAGCGCGCGGCGGAGGAGTCGCTTGCGAAGCGCATCCAGAAGCTGCGCGAGATGGGCAGGACGGACTGCCACGCCGGCTGCGCCATCGCGATGGACGTGACGAACGGCGAGATCCTCGCCATGGCGTCCGCGCCCACGTACTCGCCGAACGTGTTCGTCGGCGGCATCTCGAGCGAGGACTGGAAGAGCCTCTCGTCCGACGAGAGCCACTACCCGCTCATGAACCGCGCCATCGCGGGCCAGTACCCCTCCGCGTCCACCATCAAGCCGCTCTCCGCGTTCGCGGCGCTGAACTACGGCATCGCGACGACGAGCTCGGAGTACTACTGCTCAGGCTACTGGACGGGCTTCGGAAAGGGCTTCGGGCAGTACTGCTGGAAGCACAGCGGCCACGGCACGGTGAACATCCAGAGCGGCATCACGTACTCGTGCGACGTCGTGTTCTACGAGATAGGCAAGGGGTTCTTCTACTCTAAGGAGCCCGAGGGGCTGCAGAAGACGTACAAGCGCTGGGGACTTGGCAAGAAGACGGGCATCGACCTGCCGAGCGAGTCCGCGGGCCGCGTGCCGACCCCCGAGTGGAAGTGGAAGTACTTCTCGTCCTCGTCCGAGGACGCGCGCACGTGGCAGGGCGGCGACACGACGAACCTCGTCATCGGCCAGGGCGACCTTCTGGTGACGCCGCTGCAGATGCTGTGCGCGTACGCCGGCATCGCGCTGGACGGCACGATATACCGCCCGCACGTGCTGAGGTACGTGAAGAGCCCCATCGGCGACGGGTCCGTGGTGAAGTACAAGCCCGAGGTCGAGCGCAAGGTGACCGAGAAGCAGGCGTACATGGACGACATCCACCGCGGCCTGAAGGGCGTGATCTACGAGGAGTCCGAGGCGCAGACGGAGCATTTCACGAACCTCTCCGTCACCGTCGCCGGCAAGACGGGATCTGCCCAGACCTCGAAGTCGCAGCCGACGGGCTGGTTCATAGCGTACGCGCCGTACGAGGACCCGAAGTACGTCGTGGCGTCCGTCATCGAGTACGGCGGCTACGGCTCCGAGGGCGCCATGTACGTGGTGAGGGACATACTAGGACAGATCTACAACCAGCCGGACACCGCGACGTCGGTGGACAGCTCCGGCGTGCAGTAGGGAGGGGGCGACATGGCCCAGAAGAACTCCGCCGAGGGGGCGAAGGTGAACGAGAAGGGCCTCGGCTCCTTCTCGGCGTTCTACTCTCACATCATGAACCGCCGCGGGATCGCGCCACGGCCGTCCGCCGGGCGAACCATCGCCCGCGGCTCCGTCTACGTTCCGCAGCTCATTCCCGCGATCCTTCTGGTGGTGTACGGCGCCGTCGTCATCTGGTCCGCGTCGCTCTCCATCGCGGACGCGAGGTTCTCAAGGCACCTCATGGGCATTGCGATTGGCTTGGTCATGGCGGTGCTCATCTGGCGCTACGACTACCGCGCGCTCGCGAACATGACGACGGCGATGCTCGTGACGATCGTGATCCTCATGTTCCTGCCGAAGGTGCCGGGACTCAGCTACACGGCGCTCGGCATGACGGGCTGGATCAGGATCCCGATCATCGGCATGACGTACCAGCCGTCGGAGCTCGCGAAGCTCGTGACCATCTACCTCATGGCCGCGCTGGGCGCCCAGTACAACGGCAAGGTCGACACCCTGAGGGACTACCTCAAGCTCTGCGGCATCCTGTGCGTGCCGTTCCTGCTCATCCTGACGCAGCCCGACCTGGGCACGGGCCTCATCATCCTTGTGACCGGCGCCGCCATCATCATCTGCGCCGGCGCCAAGCGGTCGTGGGTCATCGTGACCATCGCCGGCATCGTGGCGCTCGCGACCCTCGTCGTCGTGATGTCGATGACCCCCGGCGTGCCCCACCCGCTGAAGCAGTACCAGCTCAACCGACTCATCGTGTTCGCGGACCCCTCCGTGGACCCCTCGGGCAACGGCTACAACCTCCAGCAGGCGAAGATCGCAGTCGGCTCCGGCGGCATGTTCGGCAAGGGCATCGGCAAGGCGACGCAGGCCGGCGGCGGCTTCCTTCCCGAGGCGCACACGGACTTCGTCTTCGCGCTTCTCGCCGAGGAGTTTGGCTTCGTGGGCTCCGTGGTGCTGCTGATGCTGTTCGCGGCGCTCATATTCTCGACCATCCTCCTCGCGATGAGGATAGAGTCCCCGTTTGGGAAGCTCGTGCTCGTGGGGTGCGCTACGATGTGGTCGTTCCAGCTTCTGCAGAACGTGGGCATGTGCATAGGCATCATGCCCATCACCGGCATCCCGCTGCCGTTCGTGAGCTACGGCTCGTCCTCGATGTCCGTGCAGATAGCGGCGGTGGGAATGGTGCAGTCCGTCTGGCACCACAAGCCGAAGGCGGCGTAGCGCCGCGTTCGTAAACGACGCCCGCGAGGTGAGGTTATGCCCAAGAAGAGCAAGGTTTCGCTTGGCGACATCGCAGACATCCTGCGTGCCGGCCAGAGGAGCGAGAAGGACAGGTCGACGCCGCTCGGCGTCCTTGTGGTGGTGGACACGAGCGCCGCGAGGGACGTGGTGCTTGCGGTGAAGGACGCGTTCATGCCGCGGCAGGCCACGGCGACGGTGCGCGTGGAATCGCTCGCGGCGTCAGAGCCGCCGGCGCCGGGCTGGGACGCGGCCGTGGTGGTGGCGGGCGCGCACGTCGCGGCCGCGGAGCGCATGGCGGAGGGCCTCGCCCGCTGCGGCGTGCCCGTGGGCCTGGTGGTGGACTCCGTGCTGGATCTGGGCGCGAACGACCTTCCGGAGGAGGTCGCGGCCCTGGTGAGCGCCGTGCCCGCGTCGGGTGCGGACGCCGTGCGCGCCAACCTCGCCGACTGGCTGGTTGACGCCGCGGGCGAGAAGGGCATCGCCTTCGCCGCGAGCTTCCCGTTCTGCCGCGACCAGAAGGTGCGCGAGCTCGTGAGGACGAGCGCGCTTCAGAACGCGGCGGTTGGCGCCGTGCAGGTGCTGCCGAGCGCCGACCTTCCCATAATGACGGTGCGCCAGGCGAAGCTGGCGCTGGACGTGGCGGCCGCGTGCGGGCACCCCGTGTCCGTTGCGAGCTCGGCGGACGTCGCGGCCGTCATAGCGGCGGGGCTCGCGTGGCGCGAGGTGGCGCGCCGCGCGACGCAGGTTCTGCCCGTGCCGCAGTGGGCCGTAAAGGCTGCCGTGGGCTTTGCCGGAACCGTGGCGACGGGCGCGGCCGCGCGCCTGCGCAACGACCCGCCTGCGCTGCCGGACGTGGGAGACCTTGTGGCGGGATCGGCCGTGGGGCCGATCGTGGAGGCGGCGGCGCGGGTGGCGAGCCGCGCCGCGAAGGCCGTGGGCGAGCGCCCTGGCGCGGCCAGTGGGCAGCGACAGGAAGAGGCCCCCGCACGCGGGGAAGGCGCGCGCCGCACGCTGCCGGCGCCGCGCGAGGCGACGGGCCGCGAGCGCGGCCGCGACGACGGCTACGTGGTGATATCTGGGGGATGCGATGAGGCTTAGGCGAGAAGACCTGTACCCGCGGCTGGAGCCGCTGCTTGGGCAGGTGGCAAAGCCCTCCCGCTACCTCGACCACGAGTGGGGCGCCATCGAGGAGCAGGACGGCCCGTTCCACGTGGTGCTCATGTACCCGGACGTGTACGAGGTCGGCCTTCCCAACATGGGCCTCTCCATCCTGTACACGGCGATCAACCGCGTGGAGGGCATGTCGTGCGAGCGCGGATACCTGCCGTGGGTGGACATGGCCGACCTCATGCGCGCAAAGGACGTGCCGCTGCTTGCGCTGGAGAGCTCTTCTCCCATAGCGTCGTTCGACGTCGTGGGCTTCACGCTCGCGCACGAGATGGCGTGCACGAACATCGTGGAGGCGCTCGACCTCTCGCGCATCCCCATCCGCGCGGAAGAGCGCGCGCAGGACGACCCCATCGTCGTGGCGGGCGGGCCGTCCGTGTGGAACTGCGAGCCGGTCTCGCCCATGTTCGACGCGGTGCTGCTGGGCGACGGCGAGGAGGCCATGGTAGAGATCTGCTCGTGCGTGCGCGACGCGCGCGCGAGGGGCCTTTCCAGGCGCGACATCCTGCTCGCGCTCTCGCGCGTCCAGGGCGTGTACGTGCCGAGCCTGTACGACGTGGTCGTGGACGAGACGTCTACGCAGTGGGGCTACGCCGTCCCGAAGCCCAAGACGGGTGCGCCCGCGGTGGTGTACAAGCGAAGCCTGCAGGGCTTCTCGTCCACGGAGCCCGTGCCGCAGAGGATCGTGCCGTACATGGACGTGGTGCAGGACCGCCTTGCCGTCGAGGTGCTGCGCGGCTGCGCGCGCGGCTGCCGGTTCTGCCAGGCGGGCATGACGTACCGCCCGGTGCGCGAGCGCCCGGCGGAGCAGGTGGTGGCCGCGGCGCGCGAGGGCCTTGCGCTCACCGGGCACGACGAGGTGTCGCTCACGTCGCTCTCCACGACGGACCACTCGCAGTGCGCGCAGATCCTGCACGCCCTGAACGAGGACGTCCGCGGCACGGGCGTGCGCGTGTCCATCCCGTCGCAGCGCCTGGACTCGTTTGGCGTCGAGATGGCGGCGGAGGTGGGCGGCTCCAAGCGCGGCGGGCTCACGTTCGCGCCCGAGGCCGGCAGCCAGCGCCTGCGCGACGTCATCAACAAGAACGTGACCGAGAAGGACATAGACACCGCGGCCGAGAACGCGTTCCGCAACGGATGGCGCCGCATGAAGCTGTACTTCATGATGGGCCTGCCGACCGAGACGGACGACGACATCGTGGCGATCAACCAGACCGCCGACCGCGTGCTCGAGATCGGCCGCAGCGTCGTCGGCAGGGGTCCGAAGAGCGGCGTGAGCGTGTCCATCTCCGTCGCGGTGTTCGTGCCGAAGGCGTACACGCCGTTCCAGTGGTGCGGGCAACTGGACCTCGAGGAGGTGCGCCGCCGGCAGCAGCTGCTGCTGGGCACCTGCCCGGACCACGCCATCAAGATCTCGTACCACGACGCGGAGGTGTCGCTGATCGAGGCCGTGCTCTCGAAGGTGGGGCGCCGCGGCTTCGACCTCATCCTCGCGGCGTGGCGGCACGGCTGCCGCTTCGACGCGTGGACGGACCAGTTCTCGTTCGAGCGCTGGACGGACGCGGCCGCAGAGGTGGGCATGGACCTGGAGGCGATCGCCGCCGCGGACACGCCGCTCGACGCGCGCCTGCCGTGGGAGCACACGTCGCCGGCCGTGTCGCAGGGGTTCCTGAGGCGCGAGTACCGTCGGGCGGCGCAGGGCGTGACGACGCCGGACTGCACGAGGGAGAGCTGCGTGGGCTGCGGCGTGTGCCCGAAGCTCGGTGTAGAGAACGCGATCGTGGGGGACAGGCATGGCAGACACTAGCAACCAGTCGCGGCTGCGCGTGAGGTATCGCAAGGACGGGCGCCTGGCCTACCTGGGCCACCTCGAGGTGCTTGGCACCATCAACCGCTCCATCAGGCGATCCGGCGTGCCGTTTGCCGTGGGCAACGGCTTCGCGCGGCGCATCAGGCTCCAGTTCTCGCAGGCGCTGCCCGTGGGCGCGTCGTCTTTGGGGGAGTACTACGACCTCATGGTGACGGAGCGCCTCGAGCCCGCCCGCGCGCTCAGGATGCTGCGGGACGCGACGCCGCGCGGGCTCGCACCGGACGCTGCGGCGTACGTGTCGCGCCGGCTCCCCGCGCTCGAGGCGTGGGTGAACCGCGCGGACTGGGACGTGATGGTGCGCGGCCTGCGCTCGGCGGACGCGCTCGCAGCGGCGCTCGCGGACCTGAGGGAGATAGGCGAGCTCCACTACATGAGGGGCGAGAAGCCCAAGTCCATCGACCTCGGTCGCGCGCTGGTGTCGTGGGACGTGGCGCCGTGCGAGGAGGGGCTCCGCGTCCTTCTCGCTACGCGCTCCTCGAACGACGGGGCGCTGCGACCGCAGGTGCTGCTGGACGCGGCGTTCGCGACTGAGCGCCTTGCGGCGGACGTCGCGGAGGCGGGGCGCCCGACGCTTTCCGTGTGCCGCGTGGGGCAGTGGCACGAGGGCGAAGATGGCAATCTCGTGGAGCCGCTCCCAACCGACGGCGAGGGCGCCTGAACGCAGGTATTCTGTGCTAGGCGTGTTCTGCGTGTGAACGACGTTTCCCCGTTGACTCTGCAGGTCATCGCTAGTAAGATGTTCAGCTGTTGCACTAGAACCAGTAATGAAGGGTTAACACATGTACGCAATCGTTACCACTGGTGGCAAGCAGTATAAGGTTGCCAAGGGCGACATCTTCGATGTCGAGAAGCTCGACGCGCAGCCTGGCGACAAGGTCAAGCTTGACGTCCTCATGCTTAATGATGGCAAGAAGACCGTCGTTGACGCTGCCACGCTCGCAAAGAAGAAGGTCACCTGCGAGGTGCTCGACCAGTACAAGGGCGAGAAGGTCCTCGTCTTCAAGCTCAAGAAGCGCAAGCGCTATCACCGCACCAAGGGACACCGTCAGAACCTGACGAAGCTCCAGGTCACCTCCATGCCGACCACCAGGACTGCCGCAAAGTCTGCCTCTACCGAGGAAGCCGCAGAGTAGTCTTCACAGTTTCAAGTCTTACGTAGAGAGCAGGTAACAGAATGGCTCACAAGAAAGGCCAGGGTACTTCCCGTAACGGTCGCGACTCCAACGCACAGCGCCTCGGCACCAAGATCTTTGGCGGCCAGGCCGTGAAGACCGGCCAGATCATCGTTCGCCAGCGTGGCACGCACATCACCCCGGGCGACAACGTCGGCCGCGGCAAGGACGACACCCTGTTCGCCCTCGCAGACGGCACCGTCGAGTTCGTTAAGGGCAAGAAGCACTACGTGCACGTCCGCACCGCCTAGTTGCGGCACAACAATGCGAATGACACCCTGGGCCCCTGGTCCGGGGTGTTTTTCTATCTTGGCGGACATGCGCGAGACCACGTCGAATGTCGGGTCAGGATGCCTTACCATTTGACACAGCCAAGGAGGTAGACAATGCCAACCAACACATTCACCGACGTATGCCGCATCAACGTGAAGGGCGGGGACGGCGGCGCGGGATGCATGTCGTTCCGCCGCGAGGCGCACGTGCCGAAGGGCGGGCCCGACGGCGGCGACGGCGGACGCGGCGGCGACGTGGTACTCGAGACCGACCCGCAGCTCTCGTCGCTCATCGACTACCGCTTCAAGCACCACTTCCGCGCCGAGAGGGGAACCCACGGCAAGGGCGCGCGCAAGCACGGCAAGGACGGGCAGGACCTCGTCCTGAAGGTGCCGCTGGGCACCGTGGTGCACGAGCTCGACCCCCAGACCATGGAGCCGCTCTACGACATCGCGGACCTCACGAAGGTGGGGCAGAGGGTCGTGGTGGCGCCGGGCGGCGTGGGAGGCCGCGGAAACATCCACTTCGTCACTTCCGTGCGCCGCGCGCCGGCGTTCGCCGAGAAGGGCGAGCCCTCCCAGGAGCACTGGATCGAGCTCGAGATGAAGCTCATGGCGGACGCGGCGCTCGTGGGCATGCCGTCCGTTGGCAAGAGCTCCATCATCGCGCGGATATCCGCCGCGCGCCCGAAGATCGCCGACTACCCGTTCACGACCCTTGTGCCGAACCTCGGCATGGTGCGTGCGAAGGACGGCTCGTCGTTCGTCGTCGCGGACGTCCCCGGACTAATCGAGGGAGCAAGCGAGGGTAAGGGCCTTGGGCACCAGTTCCTGCGCCACATAGAGCGCACGGCGCTCATCCTGCACGTCGTGGACGTGACGGGCGGCTACGAGGGCCGCGATCCCGTCGAGGACTACCGTGCCATCAACCACGAGCTGGACGCGTACGCCGCGGAGCTCGCGGAGCGCCCGCAGATCGTGGTCGCGAACAAGTGCGACATGCCCGGCGTGGAGGACGCCGTCAGGCGCCTGCGCGAGGAGGCCGAGAGGGACGGCCGCCCGTTCTTCTCGGTGTCCGCCGTGACGGGCAAGGGCATTGACGAGCTGGTGTCCAGGACCGCCGCCGAGGTGAGGGCCCTGAGGAGCGCCGTCGAGACGGAGGAGGACGCGGAGTCCAGCGTCGCGCTGAACCAGGGCGCGGAGCTGCTGCGCCGCCGCAGGGACGCCATGGTCTCCATCAAGAGCGAGTCCGCCGGGATCTGGCGCGTTTCCGGCGGAGCCGTGGAGCGCATGGTCATCCAGACGGACTGGGACAACGACGAGGCCATCGCCTACCTGCAGCACAGGTTCGACAGGATCGGCCTGGACGACAAGCTCGCCGCGGCCGGCTGCAGAAACGGGGACGAGGTCAGGATCCTGGGCTACAGCTTCACGTACGAGGGCCCGGAGGACGAGGACGACTTCGACGAGCTGGACGACGCGGACGACTCGATGCTCGCCGGGCTCGAGGACGGGGGCGCGCCCGAGGTCGAGGTCGTGGAAGTGCAGGCGGGGGAGTAGGGATGGAGAGCATCTTCGAGGCCCCCAACGTCGTCGTCGTGAAGGTGGGCTCGTCCACGCTGGTGGACGAGCTCGGACGCCCGGACCGCACGTTCATAGGGTCGCTGTGCGACCAGGCGGCAGACCTGCAGAAGCGGGGCTACCACGTAGTGATCGTGTCCTCGGGCGCCGTCGCGGCCGGCATGGAGAGGCTGGGCCTGGACGCGCGGCCGACCGACATGCCCGGTCGCCAGGCGTGCGCCGCGGCAGGACAGGCGGCGCTCACGGAGGTGTACGCGGAGCAGCTTGCGCGGCGCGGCGTGCCGTGCGGCCAGGTGCTCCTGACCCGCAGGGACCTGACTGACCGCGAGGGCTACCTGAACGCCCGGAACACGCTTGGCAGGATGCTGGAGCTGGGGGCCGTCCCCGTGGTGAACGAGAACGACACCGTGTCGTTCACGGAGTTCAACTTCGGCGACAACGACATGCTCGGCGCCATAGTCGCGGCGATGCTGAACGCGGACCTGTACGTGATCCTCTCGGACATCGACGGGCTGTACACCGCGAACCCCGCGAAGGACCCCACGGCGCGCCTCGTGCCGCGCGTCGAGGAGGTGACGCCACAGATATCCGCGATGGCCGGCGGGGCGGGCTCCGCCGTCGGAACGGGCGGCATGGCTTCGAAGGTGCGCGCGGCGCGCGCGATGATCGCTGCCGGCGTGCCCATGGTGGTGTGCCGCGGACGCGAGCACGACTCGTTCAGGCGCGTCGTCGAGGGAGAGGGGCTTGGCACCAGGTTCGAGGCGCCGGCGGGGGTCCAGCACGAGAGCGCCCGCAAGCTCTGGATAGGCCTCGCCGAGATGCCGCGCGGGTCCGTCGTCCTGGACGCGGGAGCGAGCCGGGCGATTCTGGAGCGCGGTGCGTCCGTGCTTCCCGTGGGCGTCACGGGCGTGGCGGGGCGCTTCTCGTCCGGCGACGTCGTGAACGTGGTCTCCGCGGACGGCGCGCTCCTGGGGCGCGGCATCACGCGCTACTCGTCCGAGGACATCGGGCGCGTGCACGGGCTCCGGCTCGACGTGATCGCGCGCTTCATGCCCGAGAAGGACGGCCAGCCCGTCATACACCGCGACGAGCTCCTGGTGTTCTAGGAGGTGCCAATGGGACTGAGCATCGACGAGATAGAGCGCGTGGCGGCGGACGTCGTGAGGCGCGGCGACCTGCCCATGCTGGGGCAGGAGCCGGGTCGCACGTACCGGCTTGGCGTGATGGGCGGCACGTTCGACCCCATCCACAACGGCCACCTGGTCGCGGCCGAGCAGGCGTTCGACGACCTGAGGCTGGACACCGTCGTGTTCATGCCGGCCGGGCGCCCCGCGTTCAAGCAGGACAAGCAGGTGTCCGCGGGCGAGGACCGCTATGCGATGACGCTGCTTGCGACGGCGGACAACCCGCACTTCCTGGCGAGCCGCTTCGAGGTGGACCGCCCGGGCATCACGTACACGGCCGACACGCTGGAGCGCCTGCGCGCCATATATCCGGAGAACGTGGAGATCTACTTCATCACCGGCGCCGACGCCATCGCGGACATCGTGCGCTGGCGCGACGCGGACCGCCTGAGTCGGCTCGCGCACCTTGTGGGCGCCACGCGGCCCGGCTACGACCTCACGCATGCGCAGCGGGCGATTGAGGACTCGGACATACGCTTCGACGTGACGTACCTCGAGGTGCCGGCGCTGGCGATATCGTCCAGCTACCTGCGCGAGCGCGTGCGCAACGGCCAGAGCCTCAGGTACCTGACTCCGGACGCCGTGACGGGGTACATACACAAGCACCAGCTGTACGGCGCAAGCCAGCTTGGCTATGGCTCCAAGCCAACGGAAGGTCGTGAGTAGCCAGATGAGAAGGGCGGAATACACAAAGGGCCAGCTTGCCTTGATCGGCAGGCTCGAGTCGGACCTGACGGACCGCATGAGCGCGGTGAAGCCGCGTCGCCTTGCGCACTCGCTCTCCGTCGCACGCTGCGCGGAGTCTCTGGCGCTGCGCTACTACGTGGACCCGTTTGACGCGCGCGTCGCCGGCATCCTGCACGACTGGGACAAGGTGGTGCCGGATGACGAGCTCGTGCGGCGTGCGCGCGAGCTGGGCATCGACTTCGGGGTCGACCTTGACCTGGTGAGGCCGCTGCTCCACGGCGTCGTGGCCGCGCGCGAGCTGCCGGGGCTCTACCCGGAGCTTGCGCCGGAGGTGTTCCAGGCGATCGCGCGTCACACGACGGCCGCCGTGGACATGACGCCCCTGGACGAGGTGGTGTTCGTGGCGGACGGCATCGAGCCCCTGCGCACGGGGAGCATAGGCATCCAGCAGACGCGTGACATGGTGGGCAGGGCCTCCCTGGACGACGTGTTCTGGAACTCGTTCTGCGCAGGGATCGAGTACGTGGTGGAGACCAGGCGCTACCTGTATCCGGGTACGCTTGACATATACAACGAGCTCGCCCTCAGGAGGGCGGGGGCCGGGACGAACGCCCCGGCCGGAAGGTAGGCAACATGACGGTTACATCGCTCGAGCTTGCGAAGGCGGCCGCGACCGCCGCGGACGACAAGAAGGCCACTGACATCGTGCTTCTGGACCTGACGCACGCGACGGACGTGTGCGACTACTTCCTCATCTGCACGGTCCAGAACAACCCCCAGCTGGACGCGGTGACCGAGGAGGTCAAGAGGCGCCTGGCCGCCGAGTGCGGCGAGAAGCCCGTGTCCACGGAGGGCCGCGCCGGCTCGTCCTGGGTGCTCATGGACTACGGCGCGCTCGTGGTGCACGTGTTCAAGCCGGAGGCCCGCGACTACTACCGCCTGGAGCACCTGTGGGGCGACGCCCCGCGCGTGGAGCTGGGCCTGGAGGGAGAGGCGCCCGCGAACGCCTAGTCGTCGTCCTTGTTCATGGGGGCCGTGTCGGAGGCGGACTCCCTCAGCCTGAGCTCGGACCCAAGGCTGAGCGACCCCTTCCCAAAGCGCGAGCGCACCTCGTCCGCCGCGACGGAGAGCGCCCTGAGGTCACGGTGCCTTCCCGGTGCCGTGGCCTCGTCCTTCTCGCCCGCGTCGGGCGAGAAGAGCTCGAGCTGCCGCTGGCGGGGCGCCCCGGGGCCAAAGCCGCTCACGCCCACGCCCACCAGGCGGACGGGCGTGCCCTCGCGCCAGACGTCGTCAAGCAGGCGCAGCGCCTGCGCGCCAAAGACGTGCTCGTCGTCCGTGGGGGCATCGAGCTGGCGCTGCGCGGTGCGCGTCTTGTCGTACGAGAACTTCAGCTTCAGCGTCACCTGGTGGCCGCGCAGCCCCTTCGACCTCAGGCGCGTGCCCACCATCTGGCTCACCATGCGCACGGCGGCGGCCACGTCCTCGCGCGTCGTGAGGTCGCGCGCGAACGTGCGCTCGTTCGACACGGACTTCGCGGCCTCCGGCTTGGCGCGCTCGCGCACGCGCGACACCTCGCGTCCCGCCGCGCGCGTAACCAGGCTGGGCCCCGCGACGCCGAACGCGCGGCGCATGCGCTCCGGGTCCTGCCTCGCGAGCTGCCCCAGCGTGGCGATGCCCATCTGGCGCAGCCGCGCCTCCGTCGCCCTGCCGACGCCGCTCATGGCGGAGACGGGCAGCGGCGCCAGGAACGCACCCTCCGTCCCGGGGAGCACGACGGTCATGCCGCGCGGCTTCTGGCGCTCGGACGCGATCTTCGCGACGGTCTTGCTGGTGCCGAGGCCTATGGAGCAGGTGACGCCCAGCTCGGCTACGCGGCCCTGGACGCGCCGGCAGATGGCGATGGGGCTCTCGCGCGAGAAGCGCCCGGGCGTCACGTCGAAGAACGCCTCGTCGATCGACACCTGCTCCACGAGCGGCGTCTCGTCCAGGATCGCCTGCATCACCTGCGCGGACACCTGGCGGTAGCGGTCGTAGTGGCCCTGCGTCCAGATGGCCTCGGGACACAGCCGCCTCGCCTGGTACGAGGGCATGGCGGAGTGCACGCCAAAGCGCCTCGCCTCGTACGACGCGGTCGAGACGACGCCGCGACGCTCCGGCGAGCCCCCCACGATGAGCGGCTTGCCGCGCCACTCCGGGTGGTCGAGCTGCTCCACGGACGCGAAGAACGCGTCGAGGTCGAGCAGGCCTATGGCAGGCCCCGACCACTCTGTGATGGATGCCGCCACCGCGCCTCCCTCCCGCTGCGCCGCGTCCCCGCACGGCGATGCCCGTAGCAGAACACCTTTCCGCAGATTATAGGCCACGGCCCGGCCATCGCCTAAGAGGGGAGGTAGCCGGGCCGTGGTGCGCGCGGGCGAGAGGGACGGCGGTGCTCGCTAGAGGGTCACCGTGAACGTGGTCCCGTCCTTCTCGTCGCTCGTGCACTGGATGGAGCCGCCGTGCGCGTCGACGGTGGACTTCGCGATCGCGAGGCCCAGGCCGAAGCCGCCGGCGCCGTCGTCGCGTGTGCGTGCCTTGTCGGAGCGGTAGAACCGCTCGAACACGTGCGGCAGGTCCTCAGCGGGGATCGCGGGACCCTGGTTGTTCACCGTCAGGCGGCACCCCTTGCCCCGGCGCTCGAGCGTCACCTTGACGGTGGTGCCGACGGCGGCGTACTTCACGGCGTTGTCGATAAGGATGCGGACCATGTGGCGCAGCCAGTCCGCGTCGCCCTGCACGTGCACGTCCTCCGCGACGGAATCCTCCACGGACGTGCCGCGCTCGAAGGCGACGGCGTCGAACTCGAGGGCCGCGGAGCTCACGATGTCCGAGAGGTCGACGTCGGCGCGCTTCAGGATGCCCGCGGTGCCGGCGACGCTCTCGTCGGCGCGGGCGAGCTGCAGCAGGTCGTTCACGAGCGTCTTCATGTGGCCGGCCTCCTCGGCCGTGCTGTCCACCCAGCGCCTGCTGTCCGCGGGGAGGTCCTCGTCGCGCTGGAGGA
This sequence comes from Parafannyhessea sp. LCP19S3_B1, assembly GCF_052121955.1. NCBI lineage: Bacteria > Bacillati > Actinomycetota > Coriobacteriia > Coriobacteriales > Atopobiaceae > Parafannyhessea > Parafannyhessea sp. LCP19S3_B1. The sequence goes on from NZ_JBQKDH010000003.1 coordinate 141,785, forward strand.
TCTGCGTGTTCGCAAGGATGACGGCAAGCGGCGTCTTCAGCTCGTGCGACGCGTCCGAAACGAAGCGACGCTGCTGGTCCCACGCGCGCCTGACGGGCCCGAGCGCCCAGTCCGCGAGCTTCCACGAGATGGCGAACAGCACGAGGATGCCCACGGCGACGATCTCGACGTTGCGCACGATGGCGTTGTGGAACGTGTCGTCCACGGCGGTCGTGTCCACGATGGCGATGCGGGTCGTGCCGGAGCTCGTGGTGGTGGACTTCCACGACACGTGGTACTCGGGGAGCCTTCCATGGTTCGCCTGCGCCTCGAGCGCCTGCTCCACCACCTTCTCGAGCACGGGGCCGTTAATGCTCACGTTGTCGTCGCTCGACTCGAGGACGACGCCGCTCTGCGATATCTCGACGGTGAGGGCGAGCATGTTGGAGTTGTGCCTAGTGCCGGGAGCGTCCTTTCGCGTGGAGCCGATGACGGGTACGGCCTCGGTTGATCCCTCGAGGTTACGATTGAGGGCGCCCGCGATGAGGTCCTGCTGGTTGACGTAGGTGGAGTAGAGCGACATCCCAAGGACGCTCGCGAGGACGAGCCCCGCGAGCGTCGTGACGATGGCGACGAACTTCCTCTTGAGCTTCTTGAGCATGGCGCACCGACGCTACTCTTGGACGTCGAACGCCTCGAGGCGGTAGCCGAGCATGCGCAGCGTCGTGATCTGCACCTTGGAGCGCACGTGCGTGATCTTCTTCCGCAGGAACGATATGTACGCCTCCACGGAGTTCTCGGACGCGTCGGCGTCGGCGCCCCACACGCGGGTGAGGAGGTCCTGCTTCGACACGACGCGCGCGTTCGAGCTCATGAGCATCTTCAGGACCTCGAACTCCTTGCCCGAGAGATGCACTTCTCGCCCGTCGCACGAGAGGTCGTGCGTCTCGAGGTCGAGCGTGAGGTCCGCGAAGGTCACGGTGTCGATCACGACGTCGCCCTGCCTGCGCGTGAGGGCGCGGAGGCGTGCGAGGAGCTCGGGCGCCTCGAACGGCTTCGTCATGTAGTCGTCCGCGCCGGCGTCGAGGCCCTCGACCTTGTCAGAAGTGGACGTGCGGGCCGTGAGCATGAGCACGGGGATGGAGTTGCCCTGGTGGCGAAGCTCGCGCACGATCTGGATGCCGTCTGTGCCGGGAAGCATGACGTCCATGATGACGGCATCGTACAGGCCGCTCTCCGCGGAGTTGAGGCCGGCGTTCCCGTCGTACACGGCCTCGCAGTTGAATCCGGCATCGGACACGATGCGAACGATGGCATCGGCAAGGTTCCTCTCGTCCTCCACGACAAGTATGTTCATGGGGCCTCCTTGGGTTTCTGAAATCGTGTTTATTGGTGCAATATAGCGAGCGATACTTAAGGCCGCCTTAAATAGCGTTCCCCGTCAAAAGCACTGCACATTTGCCGTGCAAGGTTCACAAAAACGACACCTTGATACACGTGGGCGGTGTCGTAGAATATAAAGTCGCTAATTGCGGCTATGCGGCGCACAAACTCATCTGACCCCGGCGCCGCGAATGTAAAGGAGTTTAGTTTTGGCAGTTAAGATTCGTCTCGCCCGTCACGGTGCAAAGAAGCGTCCGTACTACCGCGTCGTCGTCGCCGACGGCCGCATGCCCCGCGATGGTCGTTACATCGAGCTCGTTGGTCGCTACAACCCGCTGACCACCCCGAAGACCATCGACCTCGACCTCGAGAAGATCGACGAGTGGGTCGCCAAGGGCGCCCAGCCCAGCAACGCCGTCGCTCACCTGATTGACATCGCCCGCAGCGACGCTCCCGCTCCCGAGAAGAAGCAGAAGCTCTCCAAGAAGGCTGCCGCCAAGGCCGCTGCTGCCGCCGAGGACGCGGAGTAGCCATCGTGTCCGAGGAAATCGCGGACGTCGTGGATTCCCTGGACCAGCTCTCTGACGACTCTGAGGAACTTGCCTCCGACAAGGTGGCAGACCTGGTTGAGTACATCGTCTGCGGACTCGTGACCAACGAGGACGCCGTCTCGCTGGACGTTACGGACAGCGAGGGAGCAGCGCTCATCGAGGTCTCCTGTGCCGAGGAGGATGCCGGAAGGATTATCGGCAGGAGGGGCCGCACCATCAAGGCCATCCGCACGCTCGCGCGTGCGCTCGGCTCCAGGGTGGGCACCTCCGTAGAGGTTGAGGTTCTAGGCTAGACGTCTCGTGCGTAACGAATACAGAGCCATAGCCCGTGTGGTAAAGACCCACGGGAGGAAAGGGGAGGTCGTGACGGTTCCCGTCCACGGCCTTCCCTCGCTTATGCGCAAGGGCCTTGAGGTCGCGGTCGTGCCGCCGCCGCTGAAGGGCCCCCGCGTGCGCATCGTCGCGTCCGCCGACGACGGGGACAGGGGCCAGCTGGTCCGCCTCGCCGGCGTCGGCGACTTGGACGCCGCGTCGTCGCTCGTGGGCAAGGCGTTGCTGGCCCGTGTGGACGACCTGCCCGAGGGGTTCGAGTACCACGATGCCGACTGGCTCGTGGGAAGGGCCGTCGTGGACGAGAAGATCGGCCCCCTGGGCAGGATAGAGGAGGTCATGGTGGGCCCGGCGAACGACGTCTGGTCGATCATGGGCCCCTTCGGGGAGGTCATGCTCCCCGTGGTGGACGAGTTCGTCCTCGGGACGGACGACGACGGCGCCATCCACGTGAGCGCGCCGGACGGACTGGTCGATGCGGAGGGATAGGATGAGGTTCGAGACGCTCTCGGTGTTCCCGCAGGTCTTCGCACCCTACCTGAACGAGTCGATCATGGGTCGCGCGCAGCGCAAGGGGATACTCGACTTCGCGGCGTACGACCTCAGGCACTGGACCCATGACCGCCACAACACCGTGGACGACGCGCCGTTCGGCGGCGGGCAGGGCATGCTCATGAAGCCGGCCCCGATCTTCGAGGCGGTGCGCGACATCGCCTCGAGGGGGGGCGCCAGGCCGCACGTCGTGTTCTTCTCGCCCTGCGGAAGGCGCTACGACGAGGCGTGCGCACGACGCCTTTCCACGCTCGACCGCGTGCTTCTGGTGTGCGGCCGCTACGAGGGCATGGACGAGCGCGCCTACGAGCTCGCGGACGAGGTGTTCTCGCTCGGCGACTACGTGCTCACCGGCGGGGAGCTCGCGGCGCTCGTGGTGATCGACTCCGTCGTGAGGCTGCTTCCGGGCGCCCTGGGGGACGAGAAGAGCGCGGAGGACGAGTCGTTCAGCGACGGCCTGCTGGAGTACGCGCAATACACGCGCCCGGCGGACTTCGAGGGAAGGCGCGTCCCGGACGTGCTGCTCTCAGGCGACCACGGCGCCGTGGACGCGTGGCGCAGGCGCAGCTCGATTGAGCGCACGGCCCGCTGGAGGCCGGACCTGCTGGACGGAGCGACCCTGACCGAAGAGGAGCGCGCGTTCGCCCGCGAGGCGGCGCGGCGCGAGGAGGGTGAGTGCGATGCCTGAGGAAGAGGAAGCCCAAAAGGGCAGGCGCCTTCCCGCCTGGCTCGACTGGGTCATCACGATCGCCGTTGGCGTGACGCTCGCGCTTCTGGTGCGCACGTTCGTGGCCGAGGTGTACATCGTGCCGTCCGGCTCGATGCTCGAGACCATCCAGGAGGGGGACCGCCTGGTGGGCGAGAAGGTCAGCTACCGCGGCTCGACGCCCAAGCGAGGGGACGTGGTGACGTTCGACGACCCGGAGAAGCCGGGGACGACGCTCATCAAGCGGGTCATCGCGACGGGCGGCCAGACCGTGGACCTGAGGGACGGCCACGTGTACGTGGACGGGAGGAAGCTGGACGAGCCGTACGTGCTTGACAAGCCCACCTACCCGCTCGAACAGCAATCTAGCATCCTGAGCGAGGCGATAGCCTACCCGTACAAGGTGCCGGACGGCTGCATCTGGGTCATGGGCGACAACCGGACGAACTCGCTCGACTCAAGGTACTTTGGGCCCGTGAGCACAAGTAAGGTATCCTCGAGGGCGCTGTTCATTTTCTGGCCGATAGGTGACGCGCGCGGGCTGTAGCCGCCGCGCCGGAAGACATACGATGGGAGCTTATAGGGACATGAGCGACAAGCCGCTTACGTTTCAGGAGATCATCCTGACGCTTGATAAGTACTGGGCGGAGCAGGGCTGCACCGTCATGCAGCCGTACGACAGCGAGGTCGGTGCGGGCACGTTCCACACGGCAACGCTGCTGCGCTCCCTGGGACCCGCCGCCTGGCGCACCTGCTACCCGCAGCCGTGCCGCCGCCCGGCGGACGGCCGCTACGGCGACAACCCCAACCGCCTGCAGCACTACTACCAGTTCCAGGTGCTGCTGAAGCCGTCCCCCGTGGACTCCCAGGACCTGTACCTGGGCTCGCTCGCGGCCATCGGCCTCGACCCCAACGACCACGACGTGCGCTTCGTCGAGGACGACTGGGAGTCGCCCACGCTCGGTGCGTGGGGCCTTGGCTGGGAGGTGTGGCTCAACGGCATGGAGGTTACGCAGTTCACGTACTTCCAGCAGGTGGGCGGCCTGGAGGTCGATCCCGTTCCCGTCGAGATCACCTACGGCCTCGAGCGCATCGCCATGTACGCCCAGGGCGTGAACTCCGTGTACGACCTCGTGTGGAGCTACCTGCCCGACGGCACGCCCATGACGTACGGCGACGTGTTCCACGAGAACGAGTTCGAGTTCTCCACGTATAACTTCGAGGTCGCGAACGTCGACATGATGCGCCAGAAGTTCGACGACTACGAGAGGGAGTGCCATGCCTGCCTGGACCGCAAGCTGCCGCTTCCCGCGTACGACTGCGTCATGAAGTGCTCGCACGCGTTCAATCTGCTCGACTCCCGCGGCGCGATCTCCGCGACGGAGAGGGCCAACTACATCCTCCGCGTCCGCACCATCGCCAAGGCCTGCTGCGAGGCCTACCTCGAGCTGGTGGCGTCCAAGACCGACGCGGACAACAAGAAGGGGGAGGTGGCCTAAATGGCAGACACCTTGGATTTCCTGCTTGAGGTCGGCACGGAGGAGATGCCGTCCGCCCCGCTCATCCACGCCATCAAGCAGTTCGGCGAGCTCGTCCGCGCAGGCCTTGACGAGGCCGGGCTCGAGCACGGCGAGGTCACTCCCATGAGTACCCCGCGCCGCCTGACCGTCCTGGTGAAAGACGTCGCAACCTCCACGAAGGAGGTCCACGAGGTCAAGCGCGGCCCCGCGGCAAGCATCGCGTTCGACGCGGACGGCAACCCCACGAAGGCGGCCGCCGGCTTCGCGCGCAAGTTCGGGCTCGACGCCACGGAGCTCGTGCGCAAGCAGGACGCCGACGGCAGGGAGTACGTCTTCGCCGAGAAGAACGTGCCCTCCAGGCCGGCGGTCCCCATCCTGACCGAGCTCTCCCAGAACTCCATCGCATCCCTCGAGTGGCCGAACTACCGCAGCCAGCGCTGGGGGTCCGAGCACGCGACGTTCGTGCGCCCCATCCGCTGGATCTGCGCGCTTCTGGGCGAGGAGGTCGTGCCCGTGACGTACGCGGACGTCACGTCCTCCAACGTCACGCGGGGGCATCGCGTGCTTGGTCCCGGCGAGCACGTGGTGAAGGACCCGGCGAGCTACGTCGACGTGTGCCGCGAGGCGGGCGTGCTCTTCGAGGACGAGCGCCGCAAGGTCATCCGCGACGGCATCGCCCAGGTCGAGGCGGAGCGCGGCGGCGCGCACGTGGACACGCCGAAGCGCATCTTCGACGAGGTGGTGAACCTCACGGAGTACCCGACGGTCCTCGTGGGCAAGTTCGACGAGGAGTTCCTTGACGTCCCGAACGAGATCATCTGCGACTCGATGCTCTCGAACCAGCGCTACTTCCCGGTGTACGACGCGACGGGTGCCCTCACGCGCGAGTTCGTCGTCGTTTCCAACAGCGCGCGTCGCAACAACGAGCGCGTCATCGACGGCAACGAGCGCGTCGTGCGCGCCCGCCTGGACGATGCGAAGTTCTTCTACGAGGAGGACCTGAAGAGGCCGCTCGAGGACTACGTCCAGAAGCTCAAGGACGTCGTGTTCCAGGAGAAGCTCGGCACCGTGTACCAGAAGGCGCTGCGCATGCAGGAGGTCGCCCCCGAGGTCGCGACCCAGGCCGGCTGCGACGCCGCGACGGTGTCCAACGCCGCCCGCGCGGCACTTCTCGCCAAGGCGGACCTCGTGACGCAGGCCGTCGTGGAGTTCACGAGCCAGCAGGGCGTCATGGGCGGCTACTACGCGAAGGCGTCCGGCGAGCCCGACGAGGTCGCGGAGGCCATCCGCGACCACTACCGCCCGCGCTTCGCGGGTGACGAGCTGCCGTCCGGCGTCGTCGGCAAGTGCGTCGCGATCGCGGACAAGCTCGACACCGTCTGCGGCATCTTCGCGATCGACGAGCCGCCCACCGGCTCATCCGACCCGTTCGCCGTGCGCCGCTCCGCCATCGGCATCATCTCGATGCTGCGCACGCTGCCGTCCGTCTCGCTGAAGTCGATCATCGCAAAGTCGCTGGACGCGTATGCAAGCCAGGGCCTCGAGTTCGACCGCGACAAGGTTCAGGCGCAGGTCGAGAAGTTCTTCGCCGGCCGCCTGAGCACGATCGCGAAGGACGAGAAGATCTCGCCCGACACGATTGAGGCGGTCTCGAGCGTGGGCGTCATCGACCCCGAGGAGTTCCTGGAGCGCGCGCATGCGCTCGAGGACGCCAGGCGCGACCAGCCGGAGCTCTTCGACGACCTCGCGACCGCCTACGCCCGCGCCGCGCACCTCGGCGACGCGAAGCTCGGCGTCGAGGTGGACGAGTCCGTCATGGGTGACGCCGAGAAGGCCCTTCTGGACGCGTGCCAGAAAGGTAGCGAAAACGTGGAGAAGGCGCTTGGCGAGGCGGACTACAGGGGCGCCTGCAAGGCTCTCGCCGAACTAAGGGAGCCAATCGACCGTTTCTTTGATGACGTGCTCGTCATGGACGAGGACACTGTAGTAAGGGAGAACCGACTTAGGTTGCTGAATCGTTTCGCATCGGTGTTCAGCGGCGTCGCGAACATTGGCGTCCTCTCGAAGAAGAAGTAGGATTGGCCGTGAGTTAGGTCGTAACGCAGGGGCCGTGCCCCTTGGCTTGGAGGTTGATATGGCAGACGAAGCGATTCTTGAGGACGACATCTTTGACGTGCCTACTCCCGTCGTGATCGTCATCTCGGACGCGCGCGGCAAGACGGCTACGAGCGTCGTCGAGGCTGCTGCCGACCAGTTTGGCGAGGACAGCGTGATCATCAAGAGCGTCGGCAACGTCAGGGACCTGGCGACCGTCAAGAAGTACCTCGACGAGAACATCGAGGAGGGCGTGCCGACCGCCGTGTTCCACACCATCGTCGACAGGAACCTTCGCAGGGACATCCGCCGCGAGCTCGACGGTCGCGGCATCCCGTCGATCGACCTGCTGGGCCCCGCGATCACGGTCCTCATGTCGCTCACTGGCGAGGAGCCGAAGCTCGAGGCCGGCCGTCGCGTCGACAGCAAGGTGGAAGAGCTCTAGCTCTTACTCCATAACTTCCACAAAGTAAAGAACTATTCCACGCATGGCAGTCGCTGGCATCTGAATGGATGCCAGCGACCTTTTTTACCCGTTAACGTTTATTTATGGGCAAACAACCAATATGTGTGGATACAATAGGTTTCGTTAGGGACGCCACCACAGGGGTTTGCAGAGTGGCGCCGCAAGTGTTGGGGTGCGACTTCGCACCATGGAAAAACGATCAGGGGTGTCAAATGGCTGAAAAGCACGTGTACAAATTCGGCGTTGACGAAAACGGTAACAACGTTACCGAGGTCGCCGGCAAGACCGTAGACGAGGCCAAGTGGATCACGGGCGGCAAGGGCGCGAACCTTGCCGAGATGGCGAACATCGGCCTCCCCGTTCCTCCGGGATTCTCCATCACCTGCCAGACCTGCGTTGCCTACTCCAGCGCTGGCAACGTCTGGCCTGACGGCGTCCTCGACGAGATCGACGAGTACCGCAAGGACCTCGAGAAGCGCATGGGCAAGAAGATCGGCGACCCCGACGACCCCCTGCTGGTCTCGGTCCGTTCCGGCGCACCGTTCTCCATGCCCGGCATGATGGACACCGTCCTGAACCTCGGCCTGAACGACGAGTCCGTCAACGGCCTCATCAAGCAGACGAACAACGAGCGCTTCGCATGGGACTCCTACCGCCGCTTCGTCCAGATGTTCTCCGACGTCGTCATGGGCGTCGACGGCCAGCTGTTCGAGGACGCGATCAACGAGAAGAAGGCCGAGAAGGGCGTCAAGCTCGACACCGAGCTCAACGCTGACGACCTCAAGGACCTGACCGAGACCTTCAAGGGCATCTTCGCCAAGAACGTCGACTCCCAGGCCCACCCCGAGGTCGCGCCGAACGGCGTCGCGGAGTTCCCGCAGGACCCCTACCTGCAGCTGCGTCTTGCCGAGCAGGCCGTCTTCGGCTCTTGGAACACCGAGCGCGCCGTGCTGTACCGCAAGCAGAACAAGATTCCCGATGACCTTGGTACCGCCGTCAACGTGCAGGTCATGGTCTTCGGCAACAAGGGCAACACCTCCGCGACCGGCGTCGCCTTCACGCGCAACCCCGCCGATGGCACGAACGAGCGCTACGGCGACTTCCTGGTGAACGCGCAGGGCGAGGACGTCGTCGCCGGCATCCGTAACACGGAGCCCATCGCCGACCTCCCGAAGACCCCGGGCCTCGAGGAGGCGGGAAAGGAGCTCTATCACGTCTTCGAGATCCTCGAGGATCACTACGCGGACATGATGGACCTCGAGTTCACCATCGAGCAGGGCAAGCTCTGGATGCTCCAGACCCGCGTCGGCAAGCGTACCGCGCTCTCCGCGCTGAAGGTCGCCATGCAGATGGTCGACGAGGGCCGCATCACCCGCGAGCAGGCAATCATGCGCGTCGCCCCGGAGCAGCTCGACCAGCTCCTGCACCCGCAGTTCGACCCGAAGGCCAAGTTCGACGTCGTCGCGAAGGGCATGAACGCTTCCCCCGGCGCTGCCGTCGGTGCCGTCGTGTTCTCCTCCGATGCCGCCGTTCACTACCACAACATCGAGAAGCCGTGCATCCTCGTCCGTTGGGAGACCACTCCTGACGACCTGAAGGGCATGGTCGCGGCCGAGGGCATCCTCACCTCTCACGGCGGCAAGACGTCCCACGCGGCCGTCATCGCCCGTGGCATGGGCGCGCCTTGTGTCTGCGGCGCCGAGGCGCTGAAGATCGACGCGAAGGCAAAGGAGTGCAAGATCTCCGGCACCGACGTCGTCCTGCACGAGGGTGACATCATCTCCATCAACGGCACCACGGGCGACATCATCGTCGGCGCAGTGCCCCTGACCCGCCCGGAGCTCACCGGCGACCTCGAGACCATCCTCGAGTGGGCCGACGACGTCCGTCACGACGCTTCTCGCGGCCGTCTGTTCGGCGTGCGCACCAATGCGGACAACCCCGCGGACGCGCAGCTCTCCGTCGACTTCGGCGCCGAGGGCATCGGCCTCGACCGTACCGAGCACATGTTCCTGGGCGACCGCAAGCAGATCATCCAGTCGTTCATCCTCGCCGACAACGACGGCCAGAAGCAGCAGGCGCTCGGCCAGCTCCTCCAGGCCCAGACCGGCGACTTCGAGGGCATGTTCAAGGCCATGGACGGCAAGACCGTCATCGTGCGTCTGCTTGACCCGCCCCTGCACGAGTTCCTCGACGACCCGCGCGATCTTGCTGTCGAGATTGCACGCGCCGAGGGCCGTGGCGAGACCGAGGTCCAGCTCAAGGCCATGCGCGATCGTCTTGCGCGCCTCGACTCCTTCCAGGAGGCCAACCCCATGCTCGGCCTGCGCGGCTGCCGTCTGGGCATCGTGTATCCCGAGCTCAACGAAATGCAGGTCCGCGCCATCGCTGGTGCCGCCGCGGCGCTGAAGAAGCAGGGCTTTGATCCCAAGCCCGAGATCATGGTCCCGCTCATCTCCACGGTCGAGGAGCTCAAGCTCGTCCGCGAGCAGATCGAGGCCGGCGTGCAGGCCGTCGCCGAGGCCGAGGGTGTCGAGCTCAACATCCCCGTCGGCTGCATGATCGAGCTGCCGCGCGCCGCCGTCACCGCCGACGAGATCGGCGAGTACGCCGACTTCTTCTCCTTCGGCACGAACGACCTAACGCAGACCACCTTCGGATTCTCGCGCGACGACGTCGAGTCCGCGTTCATTCCGCAGTACCTCGCGAAGAAGATCCTCAAGACGAACCCGTTCGAGACGCTGGACAAGGGTGTCGCTAAGCTCGTGAAGATGGGCGTCGAGGGCGGCCACAAGGCCAACCCGACCATCGTCTGCGGCGTCTGCGGCGAGACCGGCGGTGATCCGGACTCCATCCAGATGTACTACGACCTCGGCCTTGACTACGTGTCTTGCTCGCCGTACCGCGTGCCCATCGCACGCCTCGCGGCTGCCCAGGCCAAGATCAACTCCAACGGCGGTCCCGAGAAGATCTCCAAGTAGTGTCGACCACGTTGGACGCTAGGTCATAGTTTTATGTGGGGGAGAAGGACGCGCGTCCTTCTCCCCTTGCCCATATCTGGGCGAAGGGAGGCATGCGGCATGGGGCTTTTGGGAAGGGAAGCGCAAGAGAGAAGGGAGCACGAGCTCCTGTCCCGCCATGCGGCGTTTTCCGACGAGTCCGCGGGAAGGCTCGTGCCCGAGGAGCCGGACGAGCTGAGGACGTGCTACCAGCGCGACCGAGACCGCATACTCCACAGCAAGAGCTTCAGGCGTCTCGCTAACAAGACGCAGGTGTTCCTGGCGCCGGAGGGCGACCACTACCGGACGAGGCTCACACACACGCTCGAGGTGGCTCAGATCGCGCGCGACATCGCAAGGCCGCTTGGACTGAACGAGGACCTGACCGAGGCAATCGCGCTTGGGCACGACCTGGGCCACACGCCGTTCGGACACGCCGGCGAGCGTGCCCTTCGGGCGGCGATGGCCCGGAACCTTGGCATCGACCCGCGATCGAGCGCCGCGGAAGGGCTGTTCAGGCACAACGAGCAGAGCGTGCGCGTGGTCAGCCACTTCGAGAGGGACGGCAGGGGGCTCAACCTCTCGCGCGAGGTGCTCGATGGAATACGTTGCCATGCGGGAAGCCTGCGCGCGGAGACGCTCGAGGGGAGGGTCGTCGCGAAGGCGGACCGCATAGCGTACGTGACCCACGACATAGACGACGCGGAGCGGGCGGGCCTCCTTACGGAGGAGGTGCTTCCCGAGAAGTGCCGGGACGTGCTCGGGCACACGTCCTCGGAGCGCATCAAGACCATGGTGGAGGATGCCGTGACGTGCAGCGCAGGCACCGGCGACGTCGTCATGTCACCGGAGGTGTGGGGCGCCCTGATGGGCATGAGGGCGTTCTTGTTCTCGAACCTCTACAAGCGGGGAGACGCAAAGTCTGAGGAGCCGAAGGCGGAACACGTGGTCGCGGCGCTGTTTGACCACTTCGTGGCGCATGTGGACGAGATACCCGAGGAGTACCACCTGGCAGAGGGGCAGCAGGAGGTCATGGTTGCCGACTACATCAGCTCGATGACAGACCGCTATGCCATCAGGCTCTACAGGGACATTTTCGTGCCAAGGGCCTGGGGCATGCGATAAGTTGGCAATACATATGCATTGGTTCTTGCGGCGGGCCCTCGGTCGGCACGTCCATAGTGGTCCCTCCTGCACTAACCAATGGCAATCAAGGCCCGTGTGTCCTTGTGTATGGATATGTTTTGACGGGTGCTTTCTGCTTGTGCGGATCCCTGTCGTGGAATATACTTCTCGGTTGTGTGTAAACCTATGTGCCGCGCACACCGCGACGGCACCTCTAGAAGTGAGGAAACTATGGACTACATTCGCGCAATCGAGCGCCAGCAGATCCGCGAGGACATCCCCGAGGTCCGCGTTGGCGACAACGTCAAGGTGCACTATCGCATCAAGGAGGGTGACCGCGAGCGCATCCAGGTCTTCCAGGGCGACGTCATCCGCATGAGCGGTGCCGGCTCTCGCGAGACCTTCACCGTCCGCAAGATCTCCTTCGGCGTCGGCGTCGAGCGCACCTTCCCCCTGCACTCGCCCAAGATCGGCAAGCTCGAGGTTGTGCGTCACGGCGACATCCGTCGCGCAAAGCTCTACTACCTGCGCGATCGCGTCGGCAAGGCCGCCCGCATCCGCGAGAAGCGCTAAGGGTTTCTCAGTCGCACGCATTGAGCGGCACCCCGAGGGGTGTCGCTCTTTTTTTAGGAGCTGCCATGAGCGAAAGAGTTCATCCCGCCAGTGCGCGCGAGGTTGCCGCACGGCTTTCCGATGCCGGGCTCGACGAGATAGACGGCCTGTTGGAACGCTATGGCGACGACCCGCGAAAGCAGGTGCAGCATGCCGTGGCCGTGGCAAGGAGGCGCCGTGACCGAGAGGCGGCCGAGCGAGACCGCGTGAGTGCCATGTACGACCTCCAGCACGAGCTTGGGGGAGATGGCGTCGTCCTGGGCGTAGACGAGGTGGGAAGGGGAGCCATCGCTGGGCCCCTCACGGTGTGTGCGGTCGCGCTGCCAGCGAACCCCAGAATATGGGGCCTGAACGACTCGAAGCAGCTCACCCCTGCCCGGAGGGAGGCGCTTGCGGCTCAGATCGCCGAGGTCGCGACGGCAATTGGCATCGCGCACATAGAGCCTGCGTCCATAGACGCGGTGGGCATGTCATCCGCGCTCAGGATGGCCATGGCAAACGCGATCGAGGACACGGGCGTCGACCCAGACTGCGTGCTCATAGACGGAAACCCCGTGCACGTTCACCCAAGGGAGAAGACCCTGGTCAAGGGCGACGCGCGCGTCGCATGCATCGCGGCTGCCTCCATCGTCGCGAAGGTCACGAGAGACGCCATCATGGTGGCATACGACGCGGAGTATCCAGAGTACCACCTTGCGGAGTGCAAGGGATACGGGTCGGCGGCGCACATCGAGGCTATCAGGCAAATCGGCCTGAGTCCCATCCATAGGGTGTCGTTCTGTGGAAACTTCTTGGAGACCCCCTCTCTCTTCTAATCAAAAGTAGAATCGCCTGAATCGACGTTCCGTTCGCGTGCCTGCGATGAACGGGCTTTCGGGACGAGACGGCGGCGTTAGCAAAGTCTTCCGAAAGACGTGCGGCAGCTAGCTGCGAGCCGCGCATGAGAACCTCTTGGTCCCATTTGGCGAGGACGGGAGGATGCATGTGCGACAACGAGTTCTATCAGGATGGCGAAGACGTCTACGGGAAGGGGCAGCCTGCGTCGGTTCCAGAAGAGTCTTGCGCAGCGGCTGACGGGGGCTATGCGCCCGAAGGCCTAGAGGAGCAGGCTCGGTGTGCGGGCACGGGCGGGTACCAGGGAGGGGAGAGCCCGGCCCGCAAACCACTCATGGAGATGAGCGCCCGTGAGATCGGCGACATGGGCGAGCACATAGCGTGCTGCTACCTCCAGAATCACGGATACAGGATCATCTCCCGAAACTGGATGTGCAAGATGGGCGAGGCCGACATAGTCGCCACCCAGCAAGACGAAGACGGCAATGACGTGTGCGTGCTCGTCGAGGTCAAGACGCGACTTTCGCTCGGCAAGGAAGACGACGGCATGCCAGAGCTTGCCGTGAAAGGCGAGAAGCAGAAAAGGTATCGCGGCATTGCGGAAACGTTCCTCAGCGTCTCCACACAGTTTCACCAAGTAAGGTTCGACGTGATCGCAATCAAGATAGTCGCGGAGCACTCTGCGAAGCTCAGGCATCTCATCGGCGCCTATGAGGCTGACGACTGATGGGCGCCGGCGGATCCCTGAGCGTCGCGTCGGCGACTCTCAGGGGCATCGAGGCACTGCCGGTGGACGTGGAGATCGCCACGTCGGCGGGGATTCCGGGCATGTCTATCGTCGGGATGCCGGACGGAAGCGTCCTGGAGGCGCGTGCCAGGGTGAGGTGCGCCATAAAGGCCTCCGGATTCACCGTGTCTAGGCTGAGGTTCACGGTGAACCTGTCGCCAGGGGAGCTCAAGAAGTCGGGGACGGGCTTCGACCTGCCGCTCGCAGTTGCCATGCTCGCGGTGACGGGGCAGATTCCGACGAGGGGACTCGAGGATTGCATGTTCGTGGGGGAGCTTGCGCTTGACGGCTCGGTAAGTGCCGTAAGAGGGCTCGTGGCCTATCGGAGGCTCGCCGAGAGAACGGGAAAGACCCTCGTCTGCCCTGCGTCATCCTACGATGGCCTTGGCGAGGGGGTCCTCAACATCGAACGGCTCGAGGACCTGCGCCGAGGGGTAGGAAGCCTCGAGGCGGGCGGACGGGGAGAGAGGCGCGAAGCCCAGGCGGGGTGTCCGGATCTCGACTATGAGGACGTGCTCGACCAGGAGGCGGCGAAGCGCGCGCTCGTGATATCCGCTGCGGGAGGGCACGGTCTGCTCATGGTCGGACCTCCCGGCGCGGGAAAATCCATGCTCGCGCGTCGGCTTCCGACCATTCTTCCCCCGTTGACGCCTGAGGAGGCCGAGGAGGTGGCCTTGATAGGGTCTGTTGCTGGACGTGCGGGCGGATGCCAGGACAACGGCGCAAGGCCATTCAGGGCTCCCCATCACTCGATATCGCAGGCGGGAATGATCGGGGGCGGCAGCCCCGTGCGTCCCGGGGAGGTCACCCTTGCGCACCATGGCGTGCTGTTCCTCGACGAACTGCCGGAGTTCTCAACCAACGTGCTGCAGTCGCTGAGGCAGCCATTCGAGGAACACGTGGTGAGGCTGGTGCGTGCGGACGGACTGTACAGGTTTCCCTGCGACTTCACGTTTCTCGCGGCAGCCAACCCCTGTCCCTGCGGATACCTCGGAGACCCGGCGCACGCATGCACGTGCGCCCCGGCAAAGGTTGAGCAGTACCAGGCGAGGGTGGGAGGTCCCCTGAAGGACCGCATAGACGTACACATCTTCGTTGCGCGTCCCGATTCCAGAAAGGTCGTGGAGGGTGAGCGCGGCATGAGCTCGGCGCAGATGCGCGAACTCGTGCTTGGGGCGCGGGAGTTCAGATCCTGGAGGGAGTCCAGGCTTGGCCCTGAGGACGAGGAGGGGCTCGATGGCCTGGCATTGGGGGAGGAGGCGGCCTCGGTGCTGGAGTCGATGGCCAGAAGCCTTGGGTTCGGCGGCAGGTCGATCGTGCGCGTCGCTAGGGTGGCGAGAACGATAGCGGACGTTCGGCAGGGAGACACGGTGTCAAGGGAGGACGTGCTGGAGGCGTGTGCGTACAGGGATAGGAGGGGATGAGGAATGAGGGGGAAGTCCTTCGAGCTGAGACGGGGTGAAGAGGAGTATCCGAGGCGACTAGAGGACCTCTCCGACCCTCCCGAGCGCCTCTACGGCATCGGTGCCGCAGAGGTTCTGATGGACGCGGGCATCGCAATCGTCGGATCGAGGCGCGCCTCCCCCTACGGGGTCGCCACGGCCGAGATGGCCGGGAGAATCGCGGCGGAGAGCGGGCTCGTAGTCGTCTCGGGGGGAGCCCTCGGCTGCGATGCGGCGGCGCTGAGGGCGGCGCAGGCGTCGGGGGGCACGACTGTGGTCGTATGCGGATGCGGCGCCGACGTCGTCTATCCGCAATCGTCTCGGGACGTGTTCGAGGGCGCTATATCGAGGGGCGCGGTGATATCCCTCGAGAGGTGGGGCGCGCCTCCTCGGAGATACGCGTTCCCGAAGAGAAACAGGATCATCGCCGCAATCTCCGATTCCACGCTCGTCGTGGAGGCCGGCGTGAGGTCTGGGACCATGAGCACGGCGGAAGCAGCATCAGCCATGGGGAGGAGGCTGTATGCGATACCTGGGTCGATCTACTCGCCCCAGTCCGTTGGGACGAACGAGCTCATCTCGGACGGTGCGAGCATCGTGTGCTCTGAGCGAGACCTAGAGATGTGCATCGCGCTGGATTACGACAAGCTGAGGCTTTGCGCGGACGGCTCGCATTCTGAGCGAGGCCGCGTCCTCTCCGCCCTCGTGGCATCCCCGACGAGGGCGGACGAGCTGGCGAACAGGCTGGGCGAGAGCGTCATCACGATTCTGGGCACGCTGAGTGACTACGAGGCGCGGGGGATGATCGTCCGGCTCCCGGACGGAAGATACTCGCCCACGGCCGAGCTCCTCCGCGCTTCGGATAGAATGGGTCCCTGAGAATGGCTGTCGAGAGGAGTGCACGTTGTCGAAGAGTGTTGTCGTGGTCGGTGGGGGACTAGCCGGCAGTGAGTGCGCGCTGCAGCTTGCGGATCGGGGGGTTTCCGTGACACTCGTCGAGCAGCGTCCCGTGGCAAGCACGGCCGCTCACCACACCGACGGCTTCGCCGAACTCGTCTGCTCGAACTCCCTCAAGTCAATGAGGCACGAGAGTGCGGCGGGGCTCCTGAAGGAGGAGCTCGAGAAGATGGGGTCTAGGCTCATCCGCCTTGCGAAGGAATCCGCCGTGCCGGCCGGAGGGGCCCTCGCCGTAGACCGCGGGCGGTTCTCCGCGCTCGTGGGTCACGCGATCGACGAGAGCCCGAACATCACCGTGGAGCGTCGCGTCGTCGAGGAGATTCCGGAAGGACCGTGCGTCATAGCCGCGGGCCCGCTCTGCGGAGACGCACTCTTCGCATCGATCGCCGCAAAGGTCGGCGGAGAGTCCCTCTCGTTCTATGATGCCGCGGCGCCGATCGTCGACGCGGAGTCGCTGGACAGGGGAGTCGTGTTCTCGCAGTCGCGCTACGACGAACAGGGTAGGGGCGACTACCTTAACTGCCCGATGACCCGCGAGGAGTATGAGAGCTTCTACGAAGAGCTCGTTTCCGCGAAGCGCGTCGTCTCCAAGGAGTTCGAGCAGAGCGACCTCTTCAGTGCGTGCCAACCCGTCGAAGAGGTCGCCAGGACGGGCAGGGACTCGCTCAGGTTCGGCGCCCTGAAGCCAGTGGGACTGACCGACCCCCGCTCCGGCAGGCGACCGTGGGCGGCGGTGCAGCTCAGGGCGGAGAACGCCGACCTGACCGCATACAACCTCGTTGGATTCCAGACGAATCTGACGTGGGGAGAGCAGAAGCGCGTGTTCCGCATGATTCCGGGCCTCGAGAACGCCGAGTTCTTCAGGTATGGGGTCATGCACAGGAACTCGTTCGTCGACGCCCCGAGGGTGCTCGACCATACGTTCAGGATCCCCGGAACGCAGACAAGGCTTGCGGGGCAGATTACCGGTACAGAGGGGTACACCGAGGCAATCGCATCGGGGCTGCTCGCCGCCCTCAACACATATGCGGACATCACCGGCATCGAGGAGGTCGATCTTCCGAGGACGGGTGCGCTCGGATCGCTCGTCGCGTACGCCACGAACCCCGATACCAGGCCGTACCAGCCGATGCACGTGAACTTCGGACTCGTTCCGCCGCTTGAGGGCGGGCGACGCAAGAAGAGGGAGCGGTATCAGGCATACGCAGACCGGGCGACCGTCGACCTGGAAGGGTACCTTGAGTCGCGTCGCGACCTCTTCGAAGCCTTCCGATAGCGGAACGCGCGTCACCATGGCGACCGCAGGAGGGGAGCTCGAGAGGTTCCGTTCGTGCGTCGGGCGGTTCCTCAGGCACATAGGGGGAGTCGAGAGGCTTTCGGACAACACGGTAAGGGCCTATTCGGGAGACCTTCGGGCATATCTCGACTGGGCGGAAAGGCGTCACGTCGACCCGTTCCACGTTACGCACTCCGAGCTGAGGGGCTACCTTGCCGAGATGAGCCGCGCGAGGTACTCGACGGCGACCATGAACAGGAGGCTCTCCTCGGTACGGGACCTCTACAGGTGGCTTGTGGAGGAGGGCGTGACGACGGAGGACGCTGCGGCGGCGATCGTGAGCCCGAAGAGGGCCAAGACGCTCCCTAGGACGCTTACCGAGGAGGAGGCCGAGAGGCTTCTGGGGGCTTGTGACGGACGGGATGCGAAGGACGTGAGGGACAGGGCATTCCTGGAGCTCCTGTACGCGACCGGGGCGAGGATTTCCGAGGTGTCGAAGCTCGACCTCGGGGACGTTGACCTCGACCAGAGGCAGGTGAGGCTCGAGGGAAAGGGGTCCAAGACCCGCATCGTCCCGATATACGACCTCGCGGCGGAAAGGGTCGGGTCCTACGTGTCTGAGGCGAGGCCCGCGCTTGCCGCGAAAAGCCTCACGCGTGAAGAGGCCCTCTTTCTTTCCACCCGTGGCAATAGGATGTCCGCGGACGCGCTTAGGACCGTGTTCGAGAGAAGGGCGACGGCGGCGGGCATCGACAGGAGGGTCACGCCGCATGCGATGAGGCACACGTATGCCACGGAGCTCCTCTCTGGCGGTGCCGACCTGAGAAGCGTCCAGACGCTTCTTGGGCATGCCGACCTCTCGACGACGCAGATCTACACCCACCTCACGATCGATAGGATGAAGGCGGCGGCTCGGCAGGCCCACCCGCGGGGAGAGTGAAGGTGACGGATGTCACGGAAAACGGGCGTGGGGCGTTCGAGAAAAGCGGTGCCGCCGCCCATGCCGAGGGTTGCGGCGCGACTTGTGGAGCTGATACGATTTTTTCACGTCGTGGAAAATCGGCTCTCCCGCTGTTATAATTTTTTCTCGCTGTGCGATCGCACGGCATAAATTCACACGTGTGACGACTCGTCGACCACGGTGCCTAAGGCGACAGCCGCGCCTTAGGTGGTTAGCACGGGGTTGATATCACACGGAGGACCAACCAATGGAGGTTTTCAGAATGGCTGTTAAGATCAACATCCGCACCCTGCTCGAGGCTGGCTGCCACTATGGCCACCAGACGCGTCGCTGGAACCCGAAGATGAAGCCCTACATCTTCGGCGAGCGCAACGGCATCTACATCCTCGACCTCAAGCAGACCGTGCTCGACGCGGACAAGGCATACACCTTCCTGAAGGACACCGCTGCCAAGGGTGGCCGCGTCCTGTTCGTCGGCACCAAGAAGCAGGCCCAGGAGCCCATCGCGACCCAGGCCGAGCGCTGCGGCATGCCCTACATCAACCAGCGTTGGCTCGGCGGCATGCTGACCAACTTCGTGACCATGCGCTCCCGCATCGATCGCCTGGAGGAGCTCGAGGCCATGGTCGAGGACGGCCGCATGGCTCTTCTCCCCAAGAAGGAGCAGGCTGTCCTGAGCAAGGAGCTCGAGAAGCTCCAGCGCAACCTCGGTGGCGCCCGTGACCTGCACGCCCTGCCGCAGGCCCTGTTCGTCGTGGACAGCAAGCGCGAGGAGATCGCCATCCGCGAGGCAAACCGCCTGCACATCCCGGTCGTCGCCCTTCTCGACACCAACTCCGACCCCGACGTCGTCGACTACGGCATCCCCGCGAACGACGACGCGATTCGCTCCGTCAACCTCATGTGCGAGCTCGTTGCCGACGCCGTTCTGGCTGGTTCCGGCAAGGAGCAGATCACCGAGCAGGAGATGGCTGCCGGCGAGACGACCCCTGCGGTAGAGACCCCCGCTGCCGAGTAGCCCAAGGTCACAAGCTCTATAGGATTTCAACCCCAAAGGAGGGGCAACATGGCAAAGATTACCGCCGCCCTCGTCAAGCAGCTGCGCGAGATGACCGACTCCCCCATGATGGAGTGCAAGAAGGCCCTCGTCGAGGCTGATGGCGACATCGACAAGGCCGTCGACGTTCTCCGCAAGATGGGCGTTGCCAAGGCCGTCAAGCGCGCTGGCCGCGAGACGAACGAGGGCACCGTCGCCGCCTACATCTCCGAGGACGGAAAGACGGGCGCTCTTCTCGAGCTCACCTGCGAGACCGACTTCGTCGGCACCAACCCCAAGTTCACCGGCTTCGCCAACGAGCTTGCCAAGGTCGTCGTCGAGAACGACCCCGCTGACGACGAGGCGCTCAAGGCATGCAAGATGGGCGAGAGCACCGTCGCCGACGAGCTCACCGAGATGATTCACGTCATCGGCGAGAACATGAAGGTCGCCCGCTTCAAGCGCGTCTCCGTCGAGAACGGCGCCCTTGCGAAGTACGTGCACCACAACGGCAAGCTGGCCGACATCGTCACCTTCGAGTTCGCGAAGCCCGAGACCGCCGCTGCCGACGAATTCAAGAACTTTGCCCACGACGTTGCGATGCAGGTCGCTGCATCTAACCCCGTCTCCGCGCGCCGCGAGGACGTCTCCGCAGACGTTCTTGAGCACGAGAAGAGCATCTACATGGCTCAGGCCGCCGAGTCCGGCAAGCCGGAGTTCATCCAGGAGAAGATCGCCCTCGGCAAGCTCGAGAAGTTCTACAAGGAGAACTGCCTGACCGAGCAGGAGTCCATCAAGGAGTCCGGCGTCACGATCAACGAGCTCGCCGCGAAGGTCTCCAAGAGCCTCGGCGACGACGTCAAGGTCGTCAGCTTCGTGCGCTTCTCCTTCGGCGAGTAGCCACGTACAGAGTGTTTTCTGTGGAGCCGGTGCCAAGCACCGGCTCCTTTTATATGGCGCCAGGGACTGCTTGCCTATTGGTTGGGTGGTTCTTCTCGCGCTTTGCTAGAATCTTATGAGCGTGAACGAACAGCTTTTTAGTCTTCCCCAAGTGACTGGAGGCCTGGATTGTCCGACTACAAGTTCAAGCGCGTGCTTCTGAAGCTCTCTGGCGAGGCCCTCATGGGGTCGAAGGAGTTTGGAATCGACCCCGACGTTCCGCAGAAGATCGCGGAGGAGCTCAAGCCCGCATACGTCGCGGGAATGCAGATCGCGGTCGTCGTGGGCGGCGGCAACATATTCAGGGGGCTTTCCGGCGCGGCCGCAGGCATGGACAGGGCCCAGGGCGACAACATGGGCATGCTCGCGACCGTGATCAACTCGCTTGCGCTGCAGGATACCTTCGAGCGTAACGGGATGGTATGCAGGGTCATGAGCGCGATCGAGATGCACCAGGTCTCCGAGACCTACATCAGGCGCCGCGCCATCAGGCACCTGGAGAAGGGTCGCATCACGATCTTTGCCGCGGGCACCGGCAACCCGTACTTCACGACGGACACCGCCGCGGCGCTGCGCGCGTGCGAGATCGGTGCGGAGATCCTGATGAAGGCGACGAAGGTCGACGGCATCTACGACTCCGACCCCATGAAGAACCCGGATGCGAAGAAGTTCGACACCATCACGTACATGGACGTCCTCAACAGGGACCTCCACGTTATGGACGCGACCGCGACGGCACTCTGCCATGACAACCACATGCCCATCATGGTGTTCAACCTCGATGAGGACGGAGTATTTGACAGGGCGCTTCGCGGCGAGCACGTTGGAACGACCGTCGTAGACGAATAGGAGAGCGAAATGAGCACCTTTACCGATTCCGCGAAGAAGAGCATGGACAAGGCGATCGACGCGTTGAAGTTCAACTTCAGCAAGGTCCGCACGGGGCGCGCGAACGCGCACGTACTCGACGGCATCAGCGTCGAGTACTACGGGCAGCCCACGCCCATCACGCAGCTTGCGGGCGTGAAGGTCCCCGAGGCCTCAATGCTCGTGATCGAGCCGTGGGACAAGACGGCGCTCAAGGCGATCGAGAAGGCCATCGAGGCCTCCGACCTGGGCATCACCCCCGGCAACGACGGCGTCTCCATCCGCCTGCCGTTCCCGAAGCCGACGGAGGAGCGCCGCAAGGAGCTCGTGAAGGACTGCAACAAGTACGCGGAGGAGGCGCGCGTCGCCATCAGGAACGCCCGCCGCGACGCGATACACGCCGCCGAGAAGGACGAGGAGCTCTCCGAGGACGACGTGAACCGCGAGAAGAAGCAGATCCAGAAGGTCACGGACGAGTTCGTCGCGAAGGTCGACTCCATGCTGAAGGAGAAGACCTCCGAGGTTATGGAGATCTAGCTTGACACGAGACTTGGACAAGCTCGCCGCGTACTACGCGGACGCACCCGAGGACATATCGCTCGCGGACGTCGACCTCGAGCGCGTGCCCAGGCACGTCTCCATCATCATGGACGGCAACGGCCGCTGGGCACAGGCGCGCGGGCTCGACCGCTCGCAGGGACATGTCGCGGGCGTCGACTCGCTGCGCGAGACCGTCACGACAAGCGTGCGGCTCGGCGTGGACGCGCTTTCCGTGTACGCGTTCTCGACCGAGAACTGGAAGCGCCCGCAGAAGGAGGTCAACCTCCTGATGCACCTGTTCGCGACGACCCTCCTGAAGGAGCTGCCGCTCTTCCACCAGGAGAACGTGCGCCTGCGCTTCCTGGGCGACCTGACGCGTCTTCCGGACGAGACGCGCGCCGTGTTCCAGGAGGGCCTCGACGAGACGTCTGACCACGACGGCATGACGTTCGCGCTCGCGGTGAACTACGGGTCCCGCGCGGAGATCGTGCGCGCGTGCAGGGGCATCGCGCGGGACGTTGCCGAAGGCAGGATGTCTGCCGACGACGTGGACGAGGAGCTCTTCTCGTCCAGGCTCTACACGGCGGGCATGCCTGACCCCGACCTGCTCATCAGGACCTCGGGCGAGCTCAGGCTCTCCAACTACCTGCTGTGGCAGCTGGCATACACGGAGTTCTATGTGACCGACACCCTGTGGCCGGACTTCGACCGCTGGGAGTACTTGAGGGCCGTTCGTTCCTTCCAGGGCAGGAACCGGCGCTTTGGAGGTGTTACGGGCAAGTGAGCGACATGGGTGACAACAAGGGCGAGAAGAACGTGGAGACCCAGACGGGCGACGCCCCGCTGACGGAGGGCACGACGTCGCGGCGAGCTGATGAGCAGGAGGGCTCGGCGGCGCCGGAGAAGGAGCAGGAGGCCGCGTCTGGCGCGAAGCCTGCGGCCGCGGCGGAGAAGGCCGAGGATGCCGGCCGGAAGGACGGCGGAAAGCACCCGTCCACCATGACCATGCGCATCGTCTCCGGCGCGATCTACGCGATCGGAACGGTCGCGTGCCTGTTTCTGGGCACGTGGCCCACGGCGATCCTCATCGCGGTGATGGCGTTCTTGTGCTGCTCGGAGTTCCTGAAGATGTCCCGCCGCAGCGGCAGGATGCCAAACGACGTCATAGCGCTCGCGTTCGCAGTCATCTTCCCGTTCGCGCCGCTCTCGAACATATCGGACTCGGAGTTCTTCGTCATCTTCGCGCTGCTCGTGGTGTGCGCGCTGTGGTATGTCTCGACGCCGCGTGCGAACATGGGCGACGTGGCGCTCACGGTGTTCGGGCCCATCTACACGTCGCTCGCGTTCTCGAGCATCGTGATCATCCGCGACGCCTTCCCGGGCTGGAGGGGCGCCCTTCTCACCTTTGCGGTCATGGGCTCCATCTGGCTCAGCGACTCGTGCGCGTACTTCGTGGGGTCGAAGTTCGGCAAGCACAAGCTAGCGCCCAGGATCTCTCCCAACAAGAGCGTCGAGGGCTTCTGGGGCGGCATGGTCGGCAGCGTCGCCGTGTGGGTCGTGGTGTTCGCGCTCGGCATCTACAACATCAACCTGCCGTACGCCATCGTGTGCGGCGTGCTGGTCGACGCGGCCGCCGTTGCGGGCGACCTGTTCGAGTCGCGCATCAAGCGCGGCGTCGGCGTGAAGGACTCCGGCAACCTCATGCCGGGCCACGGCGGCATGCTCGACAGGTCGGACTCGCTCCTCTTTGGCGGCATGACTGCGTTCCTGCTGCTCAGGCTGGGAGGAATCCTGTGAGCATATTCGAGGACTTCAAGTCCGGCGTCACGCGGCGCGAGCCGCAGCGCGTCGCGGTCCTGGGCGCCTCGGGGTCGATCGGCACGCAGACGCTCGACGTCTGCCGCAAGCACGCCGACCGCCTGCGCGTCGTCGCCGTGGCAGTGAACGACTCCGTGGCGTTCGCCGTGAGGGCGGCGCGGGAGTTTGGCTGCGCGCACGTCGTGATCGCGAACGAGGCGCACCGGGACGACCCGGCCCTTGCCGAGCTCCCGGCGTCCTGTGAGGTGAGCTTCGGCCAGGAGGGCCTCATGCGCGTCGCGTCGGCCGAGGACGTAGACAGCGTCGTGGACGCGGTCGTGGGCTTTGCGGGCATATACGCTGGCTACGCCGCGCTCAGGGCCGGCAAGGCCCTCATGTACGCGAACAAGGAGTCGCTCGTCGTCGGCGGCGACCTCCTCATGCCGCTCGTGCGCCCCGGCCGCCTCATCCCGGTCGACTCGGAGCACAGCGCCATCTACCAGTGCCTGGTGGGGGAGCACCGCTCCGACGTCCACCGTATCTGGCTCACGTGCTCCGGCGGCCCGTTCTACGGCATGGGCCGAGAGGAGCTTTCCCACGTGAGCGCTACCATGGCCCTCAAGCACCCAACGTGGGCCATGGGCGCCAAGATCACGATCGACTCCGCGACGCTCATGAACAAGGGGCTCGAGGTGCTCGAGGCGCACCACCTGTTCGACGTCCCCGTCGACATGGTCAACGTGCTCGTGCACCCGCAGAGCATGGTGCATTCCATGGTCGAGTTCGAGGACGGCGTCGTGAAGGCCCAGCTCGGCCCCTCCGACATGCGCATACCCATCCAATACGCGCTCAGCTACCCAGAGCGCTGGGAGACTCCCGCGCCCCGCGTGGACTACTGCGCGGCGCCGGACTTCACGTTCGGCCGCGCGGACGAGGACGCGTTCGGCTGCCTCAGGCTCGCGAAGGAGGCGGGCCGTGCGGGCGGCACCATGCCGTGCGCCATGAACGCGGCGAACGAGGTGGCGAACCTCGCGTTCAGGCAGGGCCGCTGCGGCTTCCTGGACGTTGAGGCGACGGTCGCCCACGTGATGGGCAAGACCGAGGTCGCCCCCGTGGAGTCCCTGCCGCAGCTCGAGGAGGTCGACGCGCGCTCCCGCGAGCTCGCCGCGTCCTACCTGGACGGGGCATGCCGTTGATGGGCGTCGTGTCCGCCGTGTTCTGGGGCGTGGTCGTGCTGTCGCTCCTCGTGTTTCTGCACGAGGGCGGCCACTTCCTCGCGGCCCGCGCCTGCGGCATGCGAGTGACGGAGTTCTACCTGGGAATGCCGTGCCGCCACCACCTGGCGTGCAAGTCCCGCACGTACGGCACGGAGTTCGGCGTAACGCCCATCCTGCTTGGCGGCTACACGCGCATCTGCGGCATGGAGGGCACGCACGACGAGCTGCTGCCCGCCTGCTTCGGCATGGTGCAACGCGAGGGCCGCGTGCTCGCCACGGACGTCGCAGCGGAGCTCGGGGTGGACGCCGACCGCGCATACGACATGCTCGCGACGCTTGCGGACTGGGCCGCCATCCGCCCGTACTACGATGCCGAGAAGGGCGAGGCGCCGTCGCAGGCAACCCTGCCCGAGGCCTTCGAGACCCTCCGCCGCGACGCCAACATGCTGACGGAGTACGATCGGGGCCACGACTTCTCGCTTCCGGGCACGACCGAGGCGGGCGCCCCGCGACCGCTCGAAGACCCGGCCAAGGCGCTTGAGGGCGAGAAGAGCCGCACCTACCTGGGGAAGGGCTTCCTCAAACGGGTCTTCACGCTGCTCGCGGGCCCGCTCGTGAACGTCGTGCTCGCGTTTCTCGTCGTGACAGCGAGCCTCTCACTCGTCGGCGTCGAAGTCGCGGTCAACTCAAACCGGCTCGGTGCCGTCACGAGGGGCTCGGCCGCCCAGGCGGCGGGCCTCAGGGCGGGGGACGTTGTAACGAGCGTCGGCGAAAGGTCGTGCAGCGACTGGAACACCCTCGCCTCCGCCATAGACGCGGCGCTCAAGACCGGCGAGGACTTCAAGGTTACCTACGAGCGCGGCGGCTCCTCGCACGAGGCCGTCGTGAGGACGGGCGGCAAGCGCCTGGGCGCGCTCGGCGTCGGGGCGCTCACGCGTCGCGTGCACCTGAGCCTCGCGGACGCGGCATACTCCGCCGTGCGCTACGGGCAGGAGGTCGCCGGCTTTGCGGTGAGGCTCATCATGCCGCAGCACACCATGGAGACGCTCGGCTCGGCCTCGTCCGTGGTCGGCATCTCCGCCGCGGCCAGCCAGGCGGCGTCGAGCGGCGTGAACGACCTTCTCCTCTTCATCGCGATGGTGTCGATGTCGCTTGGCTTCATGAACCTGCTTCCCATCCCGCCGCTCGACGGCGGCAAGATCCTGATAGAGATCGTGCAGCTTGTGATCCGCAGGCAGCTCTCCGTCAGGGTTCAGGCGTACATCAGCTACGTCGGCCTTGCGTTCTTCCTGTTCATCTTCGTGTTCGCCCTCAAGAACGACGTCGTCCGCCTTGTCCTGGGCTGACGTCGCAGGGGCCGATAGGGGGTTTGTATGAGTGACGAGAACGACGCGCGTCCGGCGCGCGAGCTCACGCACCAGGTCCACGTGGGAAACGTCGCCGTCGGCGGCGGGGCGCCCGTGTCGGTGCAGTCCATGTGCACCACGAAGACGGACGACCCCGCGTCCACGCTCGCGCAGATCGAGGGCCTCGCGAAGGCGGGGTGCGAGATCATCCGCGTCGCCGTCCCAAACGCGGCGGCGCTCGACGGCTTTGGCGAGATCTGCGCCCAGAGCCCGCTTCCCGTGGTAGCGGACATCCACTTCGACCATCGGCTCGCCATAGGGGCGGCGCGCCGCGGCGCTTCGGCGCTTCGCATCAACCCCGGCAACATCGGTTCGTTCGACCGCGTGGATGCCGTGATCGACGAGGCGGGAAGCCAGGGCATTCCCATCCGCATCGGCGTGAACGCAGGCTCGCTCGACCCGAAGGTCGACGCGCGCCAGGACCTCACGCTGCCGCAGAAGCTCGTCGCGTCCGCCTCTTCCTACGTCGAGCACTTCCGCGAGCGCGGCTTCGACGACATCGTGCTCTCCGCGAAGGCGCACTCCGTCCCCATCACGCTCCAGACGTACCGCATGCTCTCACGCGAGCTGCCCACGGTGCCGCTGCACGTGGGCGTAACTGAGGCCGGCACGCTGCGCCAAGGCACGGTCAAGAACTGCGTGGGCGTCGGCATCTTGCTGGAGCAGGGCATAGGCGACACCATGCGCCTCTCGCTCACGGCCGACCCCGTGGAGGAGGTCAACGTCGCCTGGGACCTGCTGTCCTCGCTCGGCATGCGGCGCCTGCACCCCGAGCTGGTGAGCTGTCCCACGTGCGGGCGCTGCCAGGTGAACCTCATCGGCATGGCGGACGAGGTCTCAAGGCGCCTTGCGCAGGTAAAGGCCCCCATCTCCGTCGCGGTCATGGGATGCGTCGTCAACGGGCCCGGCGAGTCGCGCGACGCGGACCTCGGCATTGCGTGCGGCCGCGGCCAGGGCGTGCTGTTCCGCAACGGCGAGAAGATCCGCAACGTCCCCGAGGACCAGATCGTGGACGAGCTCTTCCGCGAGATAGAGGCCCGCTACGGGGACGCGATCGAGAGCGACGCGGGCGAGAAGGACGCGTAGAATATACCGCTAGTGTTCTTGCCGACTCAGGCGTCGGCTGGCAGTGACTTGGAAGGAAGCACGTTGAGAAAGTACATGCAGATGTCGAAGCTCTACGCTCCGACCCTCAAGGAGGACCCCAGGGAGGCGGAGCTCGCAAGCCACAGGCTGCTGCTTCGCGCGGGCATGATCCGCCGCGGCGCGGTGGGCCTGTACAGCTACCTGCCGCTCGCGTGGCGCTCCATCAACAAGATCGAGGACATCATCCGCGACGAGATGGAGGCCATCGACGCGCAGGAGATGCAGGTGCCCATCCTGACGGACGGCGAGCTGTGGCACCAGAGCGGCCGTTGGAACGACTACGGACCCGAGCTCATGCGCCTGAGCGACCGCTACGAGCACGAGTACGCGCTCGGCCCCACGCACGAGGAGACGTTTACGGACCTGGTGCGCAACGAGCTCCGCAGCTACAAGCAGCTGCCCGTCACGCTCTACCAGATGCAGGACAAGTTCCGCGACGAGCGCAGGCCCCGCTTCGGCCTCATGCGCGGACGCGAGTTCATCATGAAGGACGCATACTCGTTCAGCGCGACGCAGGAGTCCCTGCAGGAGTGCTACGACCAGGAGAAGGCCGCGTACGCCAGGATCTGCGAGCGCGTGGGCCTGAGGGCGCTCCCCGTGGTCGCAGACTCCGGCCAGATCGGCGGCGACACGTCCGTCGAGTTCATGGCGCTCGCCGACGCCGGCGAGGCGGCCCTCGTGTACTGCGACGACTGCGGGTTCGCGGCGGACACCGAGGCCGCGACCGCCGGCGTGACCGTGGTCGACGGCGAGCCGGGCGACATGGAGAAGGTCTCGACCCCGGGGATCGGCACCATCGACGACGTCTCGGCTTATCTCCACATCCCCGCGGCGGCGACCCGCAAGGCGCTCGCGCTCGTGGACGGAGATGGCAGGCCCGTCGTCTGCTTCGTCCCCGGCGACCACGAGCTGAACGACGTGAAGGCGGAGCACGCGTTTGGCGCGTACCACCTGATGAGCGACGAAGAGCTGAAGGAGTACGGCCTCGTTAAGGGCTTCATCGGCCCGGTTGGCCTGCCCGAGGGCGTGCGCGTGTTCTTCGACGAGTCGCTGCGCCCGTCCGAGTGGTGGACCATCGGCGCGAACGAGGCGGACTTCCACTTCGTGCACGCACACCCCGGCCGCGACTTCAAGATCGCGGACGACGCGTGGGTAGACGTCGTCACGGCGAAGGCGGGCGACCGCTGCCCCAAGTGCGGCGCCCCCCTGAAGGAGGCCCGCGGCATCGAGGTCTCGCAGGTGTTCCAGCTCGGCACGAAGTACTCCAAGGCCATGGGCGCCACGTTCATGGACGAGGACGGCGTGGAGAAGCCCCTCATCATGGGCTGTTACGGCATCGGCATCAGCCGCACGCTGCAGGCGATCGTGGAGCAGCACCACGACGAGCACGGCATCATCTGGCCGGTGAGCGTCGCTCCGTACGAGGTCGAGGTCATCCCGCTGGACGTGCACGACGAGCTCGTGTGGCCCGTGGCGGACAAGGTCGCGCGCGAGCTTCTGGAGCTTGGCGTCGACGTGATGGTGGACGACCGCAAGGAGCGCCCGGGCGTCAAGTTCAACGACGCCGACCTCATGGGCATGCCGTTCCAGGTGGTCTGCGGCAAGAAGGCCGTAAAGAACGGCAACGTCGAGCTCAAGGTCCGTGCGACGGGCGAGCGCACGGAGGTCGCGATTGAGGACGTGGCGCGGCTCCTGGCCCAGAGGGTCAAGGCGGAGCGCGCGTAGGCGCATCGCACCAAGGAAGTGCCCAGGCGGCCCGACCCAGAGGGGGAGGGCCGCCTCGCGTATGACAACAGGCAGAGGCAGGGGGAGAAGAGCATGGAATACAAGGAGCTGGCCGCTGCGGCACGCGGGAGCATGGGCCAGTGGTGCAAGGCGTGTCCCGTCTGCGACGGCCGGGCGTGCGGGTCTCACATGCCGGGCCCCGGCTCGAAGGGCACCGGGACGGTCGCCGCCCGAAACTACGCGGCGTGGCAGGACGTGCGGGTGCGCATGGACACGATACACGAGGCGTACGACGCCGACACGTCCGTGGAGCTCTTCGGCAGGAGGCTCTCCGTTCCCGTCATGGTCGGCCCCCTGGGCGACGTGAAGCTCCACTACGGGGACAAGTGGGAGATGGAGGACTACAACTCCTGCATACTGCACGCGGCGGCGAAGGCCGGCTCGCTCGCGTGGACGGGCGACGGGATGGTCGCCGCGATCCACGAGTCCGCGGTGCACGACATCGGCGAGCTCGGCGGGTGCGGCATTCCCACCATCAAGCCGTGGAACCTCGAGACCGTGATGCGGAAGCTCGAGCTCGCGTTCGCGGCGCGCCCCGTGGCCGTGGCGATGGACATCGACGCGGCGGGGCTCCCGTTCCTGAAGGGCTTCCAGCCGCCCGCGGGGCCGAAGTCCGTGACGGAGCTGCGACGGGTGGCGGACGCCTGCCACGCGCACGGGACGCCGTTCGTGCTGAAGGGCATCATGGGCGTGCGCGCCGCACGCAAGGCGGCGGAGGCGGGCGCGGACGCCATAGTGGTGAGCAACCACGGCGGCCGCGTGCAGGACGGCGTCCCCGCGACGGCCGAGGTCCTGCCCTCGATAGCCCGGGAGGTCGGCGACGACCTCAAGATCCTCGTGGACGGGGGCATACGATCCGGCCTCGACGTGTTCCGCGCGCTGGCGCTTGGCGCAAACGCATGCCTCGTGTGCAGGCCGTTTGCCGTCGTGACGTACGGAGCTGGGGCGGAGGGCGTGTCCGACTACTTCGCGCAGCTCGCGCGCGAACTCAGGGACACGATGGAGATGTGCGGCGCGCGCACGGTGGAGGACATCGACGCCGACGTGCTCGCGTGACTTGGCCTTCGGGAAGCGACTTCCCCTCGGGCAGAAGATTTTTTGAGGCACGCCTTCTGGATTGCCGCAGGTAAACGCACGTGAGCCTAAAACTCCGCAAACAATTTTGTGATTGATTGCACTTCTCGGCTTTACAAGCCGCCGTCTTCTGATACTATAGCTACCGCACTGAGGGCGATTAGCTCAGGGGTAGAGCACTTCCTTCACACGGAAGGGGTCGCTGGTTCAAATCCAGCATCGCCCACCATTGGATACGAGGGCCGGACGGGTTGACCGTTCGGCCTTTTTTCTACGCAGCCAACGCGGGGGCGGTACGAGGGCTCCGGGCGGAACATCGCGCCAGCCGTCGCGCCCGTCCCACGACGCGCGGGCATGGCGTGGCTATCGGCACAAAGAAGGCCGCGCCCGCCTGGAAGTTCCAAGCGGGCGCGGCTGATTTCTGGCAAGTGCCTTGGGGGAGAAGTGCGTGGGCTCCGGGCGGGGGCTGCGCCGCGTGACGCGGCCGCGAGCGTGCGGAGGCCCTACTTTGCGTCCAGGATCGTGACGACCTTCTTGGCGAGCACGAAGACGAGAAGCGCCATCACGACGCAGGTGGAGCCGATGAAGATCTCGGCAAGGGACTTCTGGGGCGCGACGAGGATGTACGCCGCGCAGAAGAACATCACGAGCACCATGACGGAGCTCATGTTGCGGATCTGCCTGGCGTTGGAGGGCACGTTGATCTTGCGGGCGCACTGGAAGCCCATGTAGGCGCAGAGCACGCCGTCAAGCAGCCCGACGTATGCGCGCGGGTTGAGGTGGTTCACGACGACGAGGGCGACTGCGGATGCGGTCGCGAGCACGCCGACGATGAGTGAGATGATGCATACGATCTTGAGCTTCTTGCACGCGTCGTTCATGTGGGTCTCCGTTTCGGGTTTGTGGGCGGGCGCCTGGGCGTCCGCGCTGCGTGACGGGGGAGAGTCCCCCTCTGTCTTGGTTCCCAATAGAGTGAAGTTTAGCGTTTTGTGGAGGAAGTTCACAACTGCGGAGCCAGTCGGGCGGTTTGAAGATTCTCGCTTGACCGCCTTGGTGACTTTGGTACTATATCTCTCGCACCAACGAACGGGGAATTAGCTCAGTTGGGAGAGCGCATGACTGGCAGTCATGAGGTCAGGGGTTCGAATCCCCTATTCTCCACCACGTAGACTCTGGGGCGGCGGCTGTGGTCGCCGCCCTTTCCAGTTTCCGGGCCTATGGCGCAACGGTTAGCGCAGGGGACTCATAATCCCTGGGTTGGGAGTTCGAATCTCTCTGGGCCCACCACATGCGACGGGACCCCCTCGGGGGTCCCTTTTTTGTTGTCGGAAATTGTCAAAACTTTTCCGTTGACTCAAGTCCGCGTTTTGGTAATATATCTCTCGCACCAACGAACGGGGAATTAGCTCAGTTGGGAGAGCGCATGACTGGCAGTCATGAGGTCAGGGGTTCGAATCCCCTATTCTCCACCACGTAGACTCTGGG